>DATKRK010000354.1:0-9715 GCA_035532215.1 Pirellulales bacterium
GGCCTGTATGGCCGCCCCACATGCCGCCAAAGCGAGTCGTTGGCGCCCGCGTGAGGTATAACTAACAGCGGAGTTCAGCGAACTGGGGCATCGCCGCGCTTCGCCGCAGGGCAGATCCTCGTGCAGGGCTTTCGCTCGGCGGCTTATGATCGCGGCTGCGGTTAATTCGGGTCGTGATGCGCAGCGCGGCAATTTTAAATCCCGCCCCCTTCAATTTACGAAGCTACACTACGAGGCAATGCGGGGCGCGCGGCGCCCAGAACAATCACGGATTCGACGCGCCCCAGGGATCAAGCGGTGAAGCGATTATTGAAGGCCTGTTGGAACGGACTTCGCCCGGCCCTGAGGCCGTTCGTGCGGCGTTTCGACGCCCGGCTGAACGATCACTTCGCGCGTCTCACGAGTCAACTCTCGGCTTGGAACGGGCGCCAATGCGATGCCCTCCGCGAGGTCGAACTGCTGGGCGACAGCATGATTCGGGAGATCGCTCGCTTGCAGTCGCAAATTGCCTCGCTCGAAGCGAATCTGGTCGAGGCCGCTAACGCGCCGAGCACGCTCGCGGCTGAGGCAGACGCCAATCGCCTCAGTCCTCGGGAGGCTTCGTCCCGAGCGGCTTGAAAGCCGAGGCCAGCGACCAAACCGAGGCAAAAAATCGACCCGAATTTCGCAGCCACCCTAAACTCCGCTTTCGGAAAAGCTTTTTCAAGCTTCGCGGCCTCTCTACCGATATGAGGGCCTAGCAGTCCTTGGCTTGGCTGCGCGCTATCCCGGCGCGCCTTTCCCATCTTGCCTCGTCGAACTGCATTAGTCGATTGCCGCAGTCGAAAGAGGGATCGCGTGATGCGGATTCTGCGAATGCTGTTGAGCGGATTCTTGATCGTTGCACTCGGAGTCGTCGCGACGGCTGCCAAGCAAGCGGCGGCGCCGACGGCGAAACAGCCTAAATATATTCGCTATTCGGCTTTCAAACTGAGCTTCGATTTTCCGGCCAAGCTCGAAAAGGAACGGCCCGTCGAAGTTCAATTGCACGTCTCCGAAGACCGCGGCGCGATTTGGAAGCCGGCGCAAAAGAAACCGCCGGGCGAGAAGCAGTTCGTGTTTCGCGCCGCCAAAGACGGCGAATACTGGTTTATGTGCCGCACGAAGTACGCCTCGGGCCAATATCTGCCCGCCGCGCCGCCCGCCGCTGAAATCAAAATCGTCGTCGACACCACTCGACCCGTGCTGGAATTGACCGCGCTTCGCGGCGAGGGGGGAGAGGTTCACGTTTGCTGGTCGCTCAGCGACGCGAATCTGGCGCCCGAGAGCTTCAAGATCGCCTATCAGTTGGCCGGCCCTGGAAAAACCTGGCAAAACGTCGCCGTCGATCCGCCATCGCCTGGAGAGCTTGGCCAAGAATTGAAAGGTGAAATTGCCTTCGTGCCTCAAGGCTTCTCGAATGGCGGCGCCGTGACCGTGCGAGCCGAGGCGACTGATCTCGCGGGAAATCCTACGGTCGTCGAACGGCCCGTGATTGCGGCCGAGGATGCGGCCGAAAAAGCCGACGCGGCAACTCTGGAGGCTGCGGCTCGATCTGCCAATGATTCGGCCGCCGCCGACATGGTCGCCGGACCGGAATTCGGTCCTCAAGACTCTCCCGACCGCTCTCCGCCGGAGATGGCCGACAGCTTCCCCGGAACCGCTCCCGCCCGCCGCAGCACGTTCCCCGTTTCCGCCAGCGAGACGCCTTATCCGCACACGCGCAGCGAGGCCCCGTCGCGCGAGCGGCTGCCGCATGCCGACGCGGCGCCCAACGATCGGAATCGGCCCGGCGCCGCCGCTTCGCCCAATCTTTCGCCCCAGCCAACCGTCAGCGAGCCGATCCGCCCGCCGGTCGCCGATCGCTATCCGCCGCAGCAAGCCGAAACCGCCGACAAACTTGAACGTCACGCGGAAACGATCGAAAGCGAGTTGCTCCCGCCGGGCATTCATCCCCATATGGTCAATAAGCAACAATTCGAACTGCTCTACGACGTCGAATCGGTGGGCGCCGCCGGCATTGCCCAGATCGAACTTTGGGGCACCAGCGACGGCGGCCAGCATTGGCTCAGCTATGGACTCGACGACGACGCTCGCAGCCCGATGCTGGTCAATGTCGACGGCGAAGGCCTGTATGGCTTTCGCGTTGTTGTCAAGACGGGCGCCGGGCTGGAAGGCACGACGCCCCAAAGCGGCGATCCGCCCGACGTGTGGGTCGGCGTCGATTTGACCAAGCCTCTGGGCAACCTGATTTCCGCCGAGCAAGGCAGCGACGAGGAGGCCGGCGAATTGATGATCGCCTGGGAAGCCGCCGACGAGCGCCTCGCGCCGCGGCCCATCTCGCTGCGGATGAGTGAATTGCCCAGCGGCCCTTGGCATACCATTGCCTCGGGGCTGGAAAACACCGGACGCTACGCCTGGCGGCTCGACCAACGCACGCCGCAGAAATTTTACCTGCGGCTCGAAGTCCGCGACGAAGCGGGCAACGTCCGCATCGACGACTCGACCGAGCCCGTGACGATCGAGCGCTTCCGCCCTCAAGGTCGCATTCGCGACGTCCGTTCCGCCGGAGAAGCTCGCAGCAAGAGCCGCACGACGCACAACCTGCTGAAGTGACGCGCGGCGACCGCTATGCCGGGAGAACCTCGGATGGCGCCGATCGCGCGGATCTTTCACAGCCCAGAGATCTGTTGAAAGAGGCTCGACACCAACCCGAAGCGCCAGCGAGGCAGGCGCATTGCTCCACCTCGCTGGCGCGTCGGGTTGGTGTGCGCCGGCGAGCAGCCCCGGAAAGCACGAAACCGGTCATTCGCGTATTCAAGCTGCAAGGCTTACCTGGGCGGCAAGACTCATGGGCAAGCCGCGGTGATTTATATTTCGGCCGATTTATTTATATCGCCCCGCGCGGCGCGCGTCCGAAACGGCGCCGCGGCGCAAAATCATCCGAGAAAACAAGCATTTCGCGCCGCGCGGGGCCGTGCGGCGGCGGTGCAAAACAGGCCGTTTCATGCCTGATCGGCGCCCGTTTGGCGCCCGATTTGACGCATATCGATAAATCACCGCGATCGGCATTTTCGCCTGCGGGCCGAGGTTTTGACCCTTTCCTGGCATCGCAGCGGTTGATCGTTTCGTGAGACGTATAAATCATGATTTTTCGCTTTCACGCCGCGGCTCTCCGGCCGCCCAACGCGCGTTTTTGGCAAGCTGCGCGTGGCGAGGTTGCGCCAGCCATCGAACGACCTCGCGCAGTTTCTTGACCGGCGGGCGAAGCGACGTTATTATCGCTCTGGCGGCTTGCTCGCAATCGCCATCGATTCAGGCTTTTGCGGCGTTGCGGCTCGTCTCGCGGGGCAAGCCGCTTAGCGGTTAACGTCGCCCGCCGCCGAACGAAGAAAGGTCGCACTTGTGGACAACGGCCAGCTTGAATTCGTGCGGCGGAGCATATTCGCGAGCGTCGATGCAGTGGATTCTCGTCGGCGAAGAAAAGTTGTCGCGGAACTCAAGCTTCACGCGAGCGCGCAGCCCGCGAAACGCTGGCTTCCGGGCGACGGCCGGGTATGATGACGGCCGATTGCGCGTTCGGTCGCCCAGCCGTTTCCTCGGGGAGCAGTTCTCATGCGACGCTCGTTCTTCGCCGTCTGGCATTCGCTGGCGATTTCTTGTTTTATACTCGCGGCTCGCTCGACGGATGCCGCGACGATCGAGGGCCGCGTCGTCGATTCCGCCGGCGAGCCGGTGGCGGGGGCGGAGGTGCGAATCTGCGAAAGGTTCTCGGGGCCTAATCGGGAATCGACGATACGGCAGGCTGTATTCGACGGCAGCGAAGTGCTGCACACCGACGCCGAGGGGCGGTTCGTTTCGCCTGACATGGCGGATAGCGGTTCGTGGTCCACGATGATCGTGGCCGAAGCAGAGGGCCTGCTCGCCGGCCGTAGCGGCTGGTTGAGAATCGCCAAAGACGTAGCGGCGGTCCAGGCGCCCGATATCACGCTCAAGCGTCTGCGCATTGTCACCGGGCAAGTGCTCGACCGCCGCGGCCGGCCGGTTGACGGCGCCACGGTGTTCAACTCAGGCGACGGACACGAGCGGGTCGAAACGACGAGCAAAGGGGGCGGGAAATTCCGCTTGGCGGACGTGCCCGATGGCGGCGTGTTTTTGTTCGCCGAAAAGCCGGGCTACCGTTTGACCGGCGTGCGAATGCCGGCCGATCAAGCAGAAGCAACGCTCACGCTGACTTCGGTCGACGAACCCGCCGAACCGCTGGCCGCGCTGCCGCCGCTGCTCACGCGAGACGAGGAATACGCTTTAGCGCGGCAAGTGCTCGATCCCTGGCTCGAGCGGTTGGCCAACGCCGGCACGGAGCAGCAACGGAGGTTCGGCTATATATCCTTGGCCCGGATCAATGGCGTGGAGGCATTTAAGCGCGTCGATACGCTATTCGAGTTGGATCCGCAAAGCCGCGAGAGCTTTCGCTTCAGCGCGATAAACTCGGTCATTGAGCATCACGCCCGCGTCCCGCGGGACGAGTTGCGTGCGATGATCGAATCGGGCGCCAACGAGTACTACAAGGCCTTGCAGCTCGTTCGGGCGGCTGACGAGATGGGCGGCGGCGAGCGGACGCTGCGACTGCGGTGGCTCGACGCGGCTCTCGAGCACGCGCGCAAAGTCGATGATCCAACGCTACGAATAAGAATCTTGGCGAGCGTGGCCGAACGCCTGTTTGGCCTCGGCGAAGTCGCGCGGGCCGAGCAGATCCTGGTCGAGGCGGAAAATACCGCGAAACCGCTGTTCGCCGATCCAGCGATGACGGTTGCTTCTCTTCGTCTCGCGCTGGCGGCGGCTCATGACGACGCGGACCGTGCGCTCGGCTGGCTCGACAAAGCCGGCATGTATGTGGGATGGCATGGCGGCCGCCTGGCCGCCAAATTCCTGCCCGACCGGCCGCAGCAGGCCGTCGAGATCTGGAAGCGGGTTGCGCTGGCGAATCGCGCGGAGGGGCTCAAGTGGGTGAATCGCGTGGGGCGCCCCTTGCCCATCCAACACCGCGAATACCGTGCGGCCGCGGAATTCTGCTACTACCTGGCGCTGGCCGATCGTGCGCTGGCGGAGGAGATCGCCGCGGAGGCGGAAAACGAGGCGATGCGCTTTTGGCAACAAGGCGCCGTCATCCTGGCGCTGGCCGAGACGCAGCCGGCCGAGGCCCGCGAGAAATTGACCTCGTTGGTGCGAGAAGAGCTTCCTCAGCTTCGGACCGAAGATAGCCTGTACCCGCCGCTGGGTTCGGCGCCGGCGGTTGCGGCGTGGCTCTTGCCGATTGTGGAAAAAGTCGCCCCCGAAGTGTGCCGCGAACTGTTTTGGCGGTCGCTGGCCTTGAGGCTGCCGCGGCCGCGTCGAGACGACCTCCACGGTGAGATCGAGGTCACCGACATTGAGTTGGCGAAATTGCTGGGCCGCTACGACCGCGAGATCGCGCGGGCGCTCTTGGAGCCGCTGATCGGGGAGCCTTCCGCTGGCGGCGGCGAGCGGGTGCGAACGGCAGAGCGGATCATAGTTTTTGGCCTCTTCCCGGCGGCGGTACACATCGATCCTCGCTGGGCCAAGAGTTTGCTCGACGCGGTTGGCGATTCGCCTTCGATGCTCGGACCTGACGAAAGTACGCGGCTTCAGTTCGTCTGCACTTTGGCCCTGCCGCTGCCCGAACGTTGGGACGGGGACGGCGCCTGGCCGGTCGATTTTTCCGCCGGCTTCTGGGCGCCTTCCGCGAGAGATCAGCCGTTGCCGCCGTAACCGACGGCCATTGAACCACGGATTTCACGGAGCGGCGAAGCCGCAACCAATTGAGCCACGGATGAAACACAGATGGATCACGGATGAAAAGCAGAGTCGGAAAACACCATGTCCGATCCGTGTTCGATCCGTGTTTCATCCGTGGCTCGCCTCCGCCAAAAGCGCCGCATGAATCTTCGCGGCCCACAAAGAAATAGAATGTTTGTAGTACGGATGCCACGGAAAAAGTGATTGCTATCGCTTGCGTCGAAGTAGCAGGCATGCTCCGCATGCCGTTGCCAGGTCTGCCGCGGGGCATCAATTCATGGCCGCGGACCGCACATGGAATGTGCCTGCTACTTTGGGAAATCCGTGATTGCTCAACGACGCGCTCTGTCAAACCCTCGCATTCTTTCTAGAATGATCGTTTCACGGATCGAATAACTCATCCAGCGCCGAGGATCCTTGAATCGATGCCCGTTGTCGCAGCACTCGATTTCCTGGCAGATACCTTCAAAACGAAGATCCCGCCGGTCTGCGCCGTGTTCGGCGACGAGCCGTTTTTGAAAACCGCGGCCATCGCCGAGCTGCGCCAGCAGGTGCTGGGCGAAGGCGATGCGGAATTTTCGCTGACGCGCTTTTCCGGACGTTCGGTCGAGGCCCGCGAGGTGTTCGACGAACTGGCGACCGTGGCCTTGTTCGGGGGCGGCGAGCGGTTGGTGATCGTGGAAGACGCGGACGACTTCGTTTCGCAGCATCGCGCGGCTTTGGAAGCTTACGTCGCCGAGCCCAGCGGGGCCAGCACGCTGGCGCTGGTCGTCGATTCCTGGCCCAGCAACACGCGGCTGGCCAAGGCCGTGGCCGCGACGGGGCTGGCGATCGAGTGCAAATTCCCGGCCGCGGCCCAGGTGCTCAAATGGCTGGTCACTTGGGCTCGCAATCGTCACCGAGCGAAACTCGAGCGCGACGCCGCGGAATTGCTGCTGGAAATCGTCGGCCCCGAGATGGGCTTGCTCGACCAGGAACTGGCCAAACTAGCGGCCGCAGCCGGCCAGTCGGCGATCACCGCTGAACTGGTGCAGCAACTGGTCGGCGGCTGGCGGGCGAAAACGGCCTGGGACATGCTCGATGCCGCTCTGGAGGGCCGCGCGCGGCAGGCGCTCGTGGAGCTCGACCGCCTGCTGTTGGCCGGCGAAGTTCCGATCGCCATCTTGGCGCAAATCGGCGCCTCGCTGCGGCGCTTTGCCGCCGCCACCCGGTACATCCAACAAGCCGAAGCGGCCGGCCGCAAAACGAGCCTGCGACAGGCTTTGGAAGCGGCGGGCGTCAAGCCGGCCCCGTTCATCATGAACAAGGCCGAGGCCCAGTTGCGGCAACTGGGCCGCCAGCGGGGCGGTCAACTGCTGGCCTGGCTGCTCGAGGTCGATCTGGCGTTGAAAGGGAGCAGCTCATCGCCCCCCAAAGCCCGGATCGTGCTGGAACAGCTTTTAGTGCGGCTGTCGACTCCGACGAAACCAGCCGGCAGTCCGGCGCCGCGACCAACGCTAAGCCGAACGGGGGCCGGGCGTTAGGTGCGGCGATTTTGATTGACTTGACGGCCGCAGGCTTTATCATAAGCGTGTAGAAGCGGCATCCCTGCCGCTTTAAAATAACGCGGCATGGATGCGCCAAACCCGGATTATTCACCGGCCCACGCTATGAGTTGACACAGCGCGTTCACACTAACCCGAAGCGCAAGCGAGGTAAAAGCGTTTCTATTCCTCGCTTGCGCTTCGGGTTGGTGTAGGCCGGTGAATAATCCGGGCGAGGGCACCCGTGCCTCCATGACTTGGTCTACATTGACCGTGTAGCGATCCCACAGTTTCGGAAATGGCGGTTAAGGAATCTCAAGCGAAACAGAGGCGAGTCCCATGATGCGGAACATCAGCGGCGGGTTTTTTTCGGCGGAATCGCGGCGGAATTCACTTTCGAGTCGACGTTCGAGCGCGGCAGTTCTCGGGCTGCTCGCCCTGGGCGGCGCCCTGGCCTATCCGGCGCCATTGGCGCGGGCCGCTGAAAAGAACGACGCTTCCGACAAAGGGAACGCGGCCGACCTCGCGAAAAAAGGCGAATCGTCGAGCGCCGTCACCGACGCCGACGTCATCAAGTTCATCGACCAGCAAATCCGCCAAGGCTGGAAAGACGCCGAAGTCTCGCCCTCGCCCGCGGCCACCGAAAACGAGTGGTGCCGCCGCGTGTTTCTCGACGTGCTCGGCCGCGTGCCGTCGGTCGGCGAATTGCAGGCCTTCTTGAACGACAAGTCGCGCAACAAGAAAGAAACGCTCGTCAATCGTCTGCTCGATTCCGACGAATACGTCGAGGAATACGCCCGCAACTGGACCACGATCTGGACCAACCTGCTGATCGGCCGGCCCAAGTCGGACCGCGACGAAGCCCGCGACCTGGTCGATCGCGAGGGCATGCAGCAGTATCTGCGGCGCACGTTCCTGGCCAACAAGCCTTACGACAAGTTCGTGTTCGAGCTGATCAGTTCCACGGGCTCCAACAAGCCGGGCGAAGAGAACTACAACGGCGCGGTCAACTTCCTGTTGGACAACCTGCAAGAAAACGCAGCGACGGCCACCGCCAAGACGGCCCGTTACTTCCTTGGGCTGCAAGTACAGTGTACGCAGTGCCACAACCACCCGTTCAACGATTGGAAGCAGGATCAGTTCTGGGGCATGAACGCCTTCTTCCGCCAAACGGCGGCGCTACGCACCTTTCAAGGCCGCGAGATCGCCTCGGCTCAGCTCGAAAATCAGGATTTCGCCGGTGAAGGCAACGATCCGAAGGAAGCCGAGATTTACTACGAGTTGCGAAACGGCACCTTGGTCGTGGCTTACCCGACGTTCGTCGACGGCACGAAGATCAACCCGAGCGGGTACTCCGACGAAGTCAATCGCCGGCTGGAATTGGCGAAGCTCGTGGTCAAATCGGAATTCTTCGGCCAGGCGATCGCCAACCGCATGTGGGCCCATTTCCTGGGGTATGGCTTCACCAAGCCGATCGACGATTTGGGACCGCACAACGCGGCCTCGCATCCGGAACTGCTCGCGTATCTCGGCAAGCAATTCGCCTCGCACGGGCACGATTTGCGGCAGTTGATCCGCTGGATCACGCTCAGCGAAGCCTACTCGCTTTCGAGCCGCTTCGGCGGCAAGGCGGCCAAGAACAAGACCGACGATCCAAGCCTGGGCGTGAAGCCGTTGTTCAGCCACTTCTACATTCGCCAGATGCAGGCCGAAGAACTTTACGAATCGTTGCTGGTGGCGACCGAAGCCCACAAAACCCAGGGCAGCTACATGGAGCAGGAGAAAACCAAGGGCGATTGGCTGAGGCAGTTCACGCTGGCCTTCGGCACCGACGAAGGGGACGAATCGACCACCTTCAACGGCACGATTCCGCAAGCCTTGATGATGTTCAACGGCGAGTTGATCAAGAAGGCCACGAGCGCCGAGAAAGGCAGCTTCCTGCACCAGATCGCCACCGGCAACCTGAAGCCCCACGCCCGCATCGATTATCTCTACATGGCCGCGCTTTCGCGCCGGCCGAGCAGCAATGAGATGAAGATCGCCAACCAATTGCTGGCGGCCCGCGGAGGCGATCCGGTGGCCGCCATGCAGGATGTCTGGTGGGCGCTGCTCAACAGCAACGAGTTCATTTTGGTTCACTAGCGCGTTTGCGGCCGGGTGTCAGGGCGGCTGGCGGAAAGAAAACCTCCGCCCTGCGCGGCGCTGCGAATACCGGAAATCCCAGCGCGGCCTTCGGCCGCAACCAATTGAGCCACGGATGAAACACGGATAAAACACGGATGAAATGCAGAATGAGGCTCTTCCGCAGAATCCATGAGTGGTTTTATCGCCCCTTAGCAGGGTTGGGGTTGCGTTTTCCA
>DATKRK010000355.1:0-3627 GCA_035532215.1 Pirellulales bacterium
GGCCTGCTGATCTACTTCCGAAAAAGCTATGCGGGTCATCCTTGACCACCCTTCCGTCTACGGAGTCATCGAGAATGGGCGTATTAAACCAAACAGCCGCTGTCGTGAAAAGGCATCATTTCGCGCCGCGAGACGTATAGCTTGGAGGATATGGGGCATCATTTGGAGAAGCTGCACAACGGTTGATCGCTCGCCCTATTTGCCACGCTTCACCAGAATCATGCTTTTCGCCTCTGAGAATCGTTCCTCGCGAGATGTGGTAAAATCTAAGGCTGCGCCCCACCCTACACGCGCATTGCAGGTCCGATTGCCCCGAAAGTGCAGATCGTTCCGGCGTCACTGGTTCATGGCGCCACCGGTTCGTTGGGCCAGATCGATGCGCTGCAACAGCGCCAGACTGGCCCGGTGACCGGGTTGGATGCTCAACGCCTGCTGAGCCGCGGCCCGTGCGTCGTCGCGGCGACCGGCTTTGAGTTCCGCGTCGGCTAACTGAAACAACATTTCGGGCGACGGCGGCCCGGCCAGGCTGGCGGCTCGGAGATACTCGACGGCGTCGGCAGGTCGCTCGACGGCGCCGTAGGCCAGGCCCAGCCGATACAGCACCGGTTGCGGCTCTTCGCCCGGCGGATAGGTCTCGCACAGCATTTGCAGCATGGCCAGCGCTTGCTGCGGCCGCCGCAGCCGCCCGTAGACTTCGGCGATTTCGCCCATGCACTCTCGGTTGTCGGGTTCGAGCCCCAGCGCGCGATGGTAATCGGCCAAGGCCTCTTGCGACATCCCCATCCGGCGGCGGACGCGGCCGCGGATCAGCCAGGCGACGGCGTTCTTGGGATCGAGATCGATGGCTCGTTCGGCCAGATTGCGAGCTTCGCGCTCGTCGCCCAGCAACATTCGCTTTTCGGCCGCTTGGGCGAGCAGCCTGGAATCGTCGCTCGCCAAGCGCACGGCTTCGTCGAGCTGTTGCAAGGCCTCGTCGTGCTTCTTGCCTAGCCAGAGCGCTTCGGCGTAATGGCGCCTCGCTTCGGCGTCGACCGGACAGGCGTCGACCGCCTGGGCCAACAGGGCCTCGGCGCGGGGCACGTCGTTGCGCTCGAGCGCTCGCAGCCCTTGTTGCGACAACTGGCGGCATTGCACCAGCGAACGCGACACGGGTTCGGCGCCGCGGTGCAAGCGGCAGCCGCCAAGCGCCGCCAGTCCGGCGGCAAAACAACAGCGTCGCAAAACAGAGCGAATCCGATCCATGGTCGCTTCCGCCGGAATGCCGCTTGCTGTAGGTCAGGCTTTCCAGCCTGACGCCCTGTCAGGCTGGAAAGCCTGACCTACTCCACTCCGTGCCGCGACAGAAATTCGCGTTGATAACTCACCCAGCCGCCCAGCCGATGCCGGTAGCCGGCCGAGCGATCGGGCTCGTCGCCGGCCCGGTTGCGCAGTTCCTCGGGATCCTCGGCCAGGTTGAACAGCTCCTGCCGGGCCGTATCGACGTAGTAGTGATACTTGTAATCGCCGTCGCGCAAGCCCAGCACGACTTCGTTGCCCACCGAAAGAAAGTAAACCCGCTCGGGCGAGCCGGGCCGCAGCAAGCTGGCCCCTTGCCATTCGGCGGGCGCCGGCACGTCGAGCAGGTCGAGCAGCGTGGGAGCGATGTCGAGATGCCGGCCGAGGGCCGGCTGCCGCCGCGGCATGTCCTTCAGCGCCGGGTGCAACAGCACCAGCGGCACGTGAACCGTCGGCTCGTAGATGCCGAAGCTGTGCGTGCGCTGATTGTGTTGGCCAAAGCTCTCGCCGTGATCGGCGGTGATCGCGATCAACGTCGATTCAGTCAAGCCGCGTTTGTCGAGTTCCTCGATCAAATGGGCGATTTTCGCGTCGGCCGCGCGCAGCGAGTTCAGATAGCGGTCGAGTTCCTCGTCGTCGACGCCGAAATCGTAGTGCTCGCTGGCGGGCGGCGCCACGTAGGGATGGTGCGTTTCGATCGTGTAGGCGAAGGCGAAAAACGGCTGCTCGGGCCGCTCGTCGATCCAAGCCAGCATTTCCTGGTACATCACCTCGTCGTTGATGCCCCAGGAGTTGACCAGGTTTTCGGGCCGGCCGCCGGCGCCGATCAGCTTGTCGACGCCGCGGGCCTTGAGAAACTTGTCGCGCCCTTGCCACTCCCAATAGCCCGAGTGGGCATAGCAGGTGCGATAGCCGGCGTCTTTCAGCACTTGCGGCAGCATTTTGACGTCGAACTGCGGATGGTCGCGGACGGTCAGCAGCCAGTCGGGCCGGTCGTAGACGCTGGCCGACAGCGCGATCAGGCTTTTGCAGCTCGAAGCCGCCTGCGCATAAATATTGTCGAACGCGATTCCGCGCTCGCGGGCCAGCTTGTCGAGATGCGGGGTCGTCGGATACTTCGAACCTTGCGCGCCGAAGTATTCCACGCCGGTCGATTCCAGCACGATCAAAATCACGTTTTTCGGCCGCTGCTCGGGCGGTAGCAAGGGCGCGAGCGTCTGCGGCTCGGCGGCGGACTTCGGCGCCCGGAAATCGCTGTCGTCGATGGCATCGAAGGAATAGGTCTGCGTGAAAGGCTGATCCTTGAGCAGCTCTTCGAAGCAAGACGCCAACAGCACCCAGTGCGGGCTTTGGGCGATCCGCCGCTCCCAGCGGTTGGGGTCGGTCCAGCTCGCGTGAACGTAGGCGCGGCAAACGCCGCCGTAGAGTGCGACCAGCGTCAGGGAAGCGACGGCCGATTTGAAACCAAACGCATAAGACGGCTGCAACGGCCAGCGCCGCGCCGCCCAGGGCGCCAGCAACACGGCCAGAGGGGCCAAGCACAAACCGACGATGATGTTCGGCGGCAGGTGCGGCACGACCGAAGAGGCCATCACGTCCGGGCCGCCGACGAACGATAGCAATCGCACGGTGAACGGCACCATCGTGACTTTGAACATCGGCACGCTGGCCACGGCATACAGCGCCGAAACGACGTAGACCGCCAGGCAGGCCGGCCGCCAGACGCGAGCGTTCCACTTGGGCCAGCGTGACAGCAGAATCGAAACGCCCCAGCAAACCGCCGTCAGCCCGGCCGCAAAGCAAACATCGGGCGCCGCGATGATTCCCAGTCGCAACAGCCAGCGGGCGAACTCGCCAACGCTGGTGACTGGAAAGGGCAGCAGGGCCCATTTCGAGAGCACCGCCACCAGCGCCAGTCCCACGCCGAGAGACAGCCAAGGACGCGCGGGCCGGAGAGAACGCGCGGGCTTGGAAAGATAGGTCAACTGGGCGCCTACCGGCGCCGGCGGGAGAGGACGCCGGGGGCGGTCTTCCAAAGCCGTCGCCCCCGAGGCGCGTTTGCGGCGTTTCGACGCATTCCTTGCGTGCGGCTGATGCATAGCGACTCCCTTCGCTCCATAGTTTTCGGCGGTCCAGTATCCGCCTAACCCAAACTACGTCAATAGCAGCTCATGCCCTGCTGCGGGCGTAAGTAGACGTTCGCGGTTTCGGCCGCGGGTTGTATGCTGGTGGGCGGTTTTTGTCGCGAGGATCGAGTTGTAAGTCCAAGGAAGGACGGAAGATGGTCAACGAATCAGAAACGACGCGGAAGTTGCGGGAGATCGAGGAGCTCGCCAAAGGTTGGGGCAAATT
>DATKRK010000356.1:0-70283 GCA_035532215.1 Pirellulales bacterium
GCCTCTTCGACGCTCGAATCGAACTCCTCGGGCGGCGGCAGATGGCTCGTCAGGCCGTCCTCGGAAGTCAGTTCGAGGCGGTTTTTCCAATTTCGCCCGGCCGAGCGCAGCAAGGCGTGCATCCGCCAGTTGCGGCAGGCCAAGAGCGCCGGCAGGAATCGGGCCATCGCGGCGCCGTAACGCCGCGTCTCGCGCAGTACCGAGGCCGGCCCGTCGAACCGCAGCACGTAGCGGCCGTCGTCCGCGCGGCGGATCGTGTGCATCAGCCGCGCGAGCTTGGCGTACCGCAAGATCGTCTTGAAATCCTCGGCCGCCCAGACGGTCATCTCCTCGGCGTCGAACAGCGCCGCCTGCGTCTGCGCCAAGTTGTAGCGGGCCAGAAGCGCCGCCGCGTCGGCGTAGCCCTCGAAGTCGCGCAGGCGGTGGAACTCGATCACGTCGGCGAACAGCCGCGCGTCGATCTCGTCCCAGGTCGCGTTCAGTTTGGCGGCGATTTCGGCTTTGACCTTCGCCTCTTCGTGCTCGAACATCCGATCGGCCGAGACGACCAGCGGATGAAAGGCGGCAGCCCGGCGAAAGACCTCGCGGCGGAGCTTCGCGGCATGGCCGCGCGTGTCGCGGTCGTAGCGGCTGGCGTCGTCGAGCAGTTTGCAGAAGGCGCCGATCCGCCGCGCCGGGCAGTCGGGCTCGTCGGCCAGCGCCGCCTGCACGCCGCGGTGCAACTCGCGCCGCGTGCGGCCGGCGCCGTTGCGGTAGATCGCCAGCATCCGCTCGGCATAGGCCAGGTAGCCGGCGTGCTGCTTGCGGCTCAGCCGGTCGGGCAGCGCCCGGCCGCCCCTATATTCGACGATGGCGAGTTCCCTGGTAAGCATCGCTTTCTCTTCGCCGCCGCGAGCGGCGTTCTTCGTTGGTGTCGGCGCAGACGATCTCGTAGAGCGTGGCCCGGGCGTTGCCGCTTTTTCGCAGAATGCGGCCCAACCGCTGCTTGGCCTGCTTCGTCGAGGCCGTGCCGCCGATCACGATCGCCACTTTGACCGCCGGCAAATCGACCCCTTCGTCGAGCACCTGGTTGGCCGCCAGCGCCGGATAGACGCCCGACTCGAGCCCGGCGAGCACCTCGGCCCGCTCGCGCTTGCCGCAGTGATTCAAGAGGCACGGAACGAGAAACCGCCGCGAGACATCGCGGGCCATGGCGTTCGAGCCGGCGAAAATGATGATCGGGCTGCCGGCGTGCAGCCGAAACAAGTCTTCCAGCACGCGCAGCTTCTCTTCGGCCCGGTCTTCGATCGATTGCTTGGCGTGGTAAGCCCTCAGCGTCCGCCGAGCGGCCGGATCCTGGCCCGAGTCGCCGCAGAGTTCCTCCCACGAGAACCGGGGCTCGGTTTTTCGCCGTTCGATCATGTACGAGCGCACCTGGCGCGAGAGCGAATCGTAACGGGCCTGCTCCTCGGGCGAGAGATGGATCGGAATCCGCACGACTTCGTAATCGGCCAACGTCGCGCCGCGGGCGGCGGCCATCGGCATTTCATAGGCCGTCGGGCCGATGAGCGTCGCCAGATCGACGTGCCGCCCGTCCGATCGCTCGGGCGTCGCGGTCAAACCCAGCCGCCACGGCGCCGCGCACATCCGGGAGGCGTCGCGGCGAATCGGACCCGGCAGATGATGGCATTCGTCGAACACAATCAAGCCGAACCGATCGCCCAGCCGCTCCATGTGAATGCAGGCGCTGTCGTAGGTCGTGACCGAGACAGGCCGCACGCGAAACACGTTGTCGCCGATGATGCCCGCGTCGTAGCCCAGTCGCTCGTGAATTCGCCGCTGCCACTGATACATCAGGTCTCGCACAGGCGCCACGATCAGCGTCGAGACGGCCGTCTGGTGCATGATTGCCAAGGCGACTTCGGTCTTGCCCGTGCCGGTGGGCATCACGATCAAGGCCCGCCGCGTCTGGTTCCAGGCCGCCACGGCGTCTTGCTGCTCGGGCCGCAGCGCGTGCAGATCGACCTTCGGCCAGGCGATCGCGTGCCACTGCGGTACGCCATCTTCGATCGCTAGCCGGCATCGCTCGGCCCGCTCTCGCACGGCCGTATATTCCAGGGCATCGATGCGCCAGCCGCTGGCCCGCCGATCCCAGACCCACGGCAATTCGCCGAACGCCTTGCGCACCGCCGCCGCGTGCGCCTGCTCCAAGAGCAGCGTTCCGGCGGCAAAAGACAATCGCGGCGTAGGGGCGTGCATTGAGACGACCAGGCAAACCGCAAACAGGCGGCCAAACCTTCAGAATAGCCGCGCGGGTCGGCATGCACTACTTTGGGACGCAAGAACGGCAATCAGTCGGCGAAACGCAAATCACAAACGACCGCCCGGCGATCGGAATCGACCGAGAGATCCGGCGTGCGGCGTAAAGCAAGGCGGAGATCGAAAACCTGGCTGGCCAGCCCGAGGCGGCAACGTGCAACATTCCGCCGATTCTAACTTGCGAAACGCCCTGCCGCGCTATTTCGGCTGGTCAGAGCCGCGTGTTTCAGATTGAGGCGCAGCAGCGGGCGGCTTCGGGCGTTCGCGCGAGTCAACGCCGAACAGCGTTTCCACGCCCGCGGGCGAAGGAGCTGGCTCGCGTTGCGGCTCATCCTGCGGCTCGTCGCCGACCATCGGCGGTTCGGCTTCTCGCCGGGCCGTTTTGGCCTTTCGCTCGCGGGCCTCGACAAGCGCCTTGCGCCGGGCGGCGAAATTTTGACGTCGCTGCATCCGAGAAGATAAACGCCGCGGAGGCGGAGGGGGATGCAGTACGAGATTCAGTTCCAAGTCGGCACTGGGTGCGCCAAGGATCGGAGGAACGTCGAGTAGCGGGCTCGGTTCTTCCTCATCGACCGCTGGCGCTGCTTCCGGGCTTTGAGGGGCTGCCAGGTCCGGTTTCCGCCTGGCTGCCGGCGGCAAAGGCGGCGCCCCGCCTTGCGAAACGGTCGGCCGTGGCTCGGCCTGTGGGCTTGTCCCGTCCTTCTCGGGCGGCGCGTCGGCGCCTTGCGAATTCGCCGGCTCGACGCGGCCTTCAGCTTGGGCGGAAGTTCGAACGCTCGCGGCGCCTTCGCTCGACGAGACAGTCTGATTTCCAACCGACCCAGGCGCTGCCAGCGGGGCCACGCGATCGGCCAAAGAGCGTTGCCCGGCGAACTCCGGCTCGACGATTGCCGGGCGTTCGTCCGGCCCCGCCCTGTGGTCTTCCGTCAGGGCCTGCGTGCTTCTTTGCTCGATCATCGTCCGAGCGATGGAGCGATGCGGCGCCGCGGCGGGCGAATCGAGCTTGGCTGCGGCGACCAATCCTGCCGGCGCTCGATCCGCGGGCGCTTGCTCTGCCGGCGGCCGATGCGCGGCAAATTGCCAGCCGGCGAGTGCGCCGATGCCGGTCAAGGCGGCGGCGGCGATTTTGAATTTGCCGGCGGTCGCCAACCGGGCGAAGCCGGTGGGCGCGGCGGCGGCAAGTTTTTTCGCGGCGGCGGCCTTCAGCAATTCGCCCGCAGCGGGCAGAGCATCGGGCGCCGCCGCCGACGCGACATTTTCGATGAGCGCGGCGAAGACGGCCGCAGAAAGCACGAAGCCGCGCCGGGCCAGCCGGCTGTGCAACAGCGATCGGCCTCGCTCCAGCCGGCGGCGAATGGTGGCATGGCTCAGCCCTAGCAGTCTGGCCGCCTCTTGCTGCGTCTTGCCTTCCAAATGGCAGAGCACCAACGGCGACTGAAACTCTTCGGGCAGCGCGGCCAACTCCTGGTCGAGTGCTTTCAGGATTTCGGTCTGGCTCGTTCGCTCGCGTTCAGCTTCCAGCCGATTGGCGGCGAAGGTTTGCTCCGTGCGTCGCCGCGACTGCTGTCGGCGGCACGATTCAATCGCTTTGTTGAAAGCCACGCGATAGAGCCAGCTTCCGAGCGTTGCGCTGCGCCAACGGCGACGGCTCAGTTTGGGCGCCTTGACGGCCAGCATTACGAATGTGGCCTGGCAAGCATCGTCGGCGCCGGCCGGGTCGCCCATCACGCGCTCGCAAATCCCCCGCACCATCGCCCCGTGCCGGCAGACGACGGTCGAAAACGCCGCCTCATCCCCTTCGGCCACGAAGCTTTGCAATAGCTCGAAGTCGGTTTTGTCCATCCGCACCGCGCTGCTCCTGAACCTGACGCCAAGTCCCCGTCGGCTTAGGCAATCATCCTATAGCTAGACGCGCCGCGGGGTCAAATTTGCGCAGTTTTTTTGGATGGCGTGGATGAGGATTACTGGAAAACGAGGAGTAGCGCCAGACTTGGCCGGTGGGATTGACCGACGAGCCGCTCCGAGGGGCGTGCTATACCTGGCGCGCGGGCGCGCCCAACCGCACTGGCTGGAGGCGCCGACAAAGCCCGCGGCCGAAGCGATGTAAATTCTCTGGCAGGAAAGCCTTCGATTCGACCTCCAAACTGCGTATCGCAGGAAGGCACGCCATTTGCCGCGGGTGGCAGTATTGACGAACCTGTTCCCCCTGCCAGGCGGGAACGCGTTCAAGGATTTTGGCTTGGGGCGAAAGACCGCGAATGGAGCGTTTCCCGCGGCGCCCCGTGCAAAATCACCTGCCAAAAAAGGAGGCGTAACATGGCCTTTTCGTTGATGCCGCGACGCGCGAGAACATTGCCTCGGCCGTTCGAACGAGTCGTCGAAGAAATGGAAGATTTGATGGAGCGTTTCTGGGAAGAAGGCGACGGTCGCCGGATGAAGCTGGAGGCATTCCATCCGCGAGTCAATCTGGCGGAAAAGGAGGGCGGCTTCGAGCTGACCGCCGATCTGCCAGGCATCAAGCCCGAAGACATCAAGGTCGAAATGCAAAACGGCAACTTGATGATTTCGGGCGAGCGCAAGGAAGAGAAAGAAGAGAAAGGCAAAACGTTCCACCTGGTGGAAAGCAGCTACGGCTCGTTTTACCGCTCGATTCCGCTTCCGACCCCCGTCGAAGAAGGCAAGATTGCAGCGAAATTCACCGACGGCGTGCTGCACGTCACGCTGCCGAAGAGCGAGAAGGCAAAGCCCAAGCAGATCGCCGTCAAGAGCTGAGCGGCGGCTCGCAGGCTGCCTGGCGTCCGGGCTTGTGCTGTCCGCGGGCGCCCACGAGACCTTGATGGAGCTTTGTGGGGCGGCCTTCCAGGCCGTCCATTGCCGACGGCCTGGAAAGCCGCCCCACGACCAAACAAGCACGCCGTCGAGTCGCGGCCGAAAGTTGCGACTCGACGGCGTCTTGCCGTTTCGACGGTTCGAACGGCCCCGCGAATTACCACGGGCCTCGAACGGAGTAGATGCCCAGTTGGTCGGTGCCGTGCGGCCAGACCGGGGCCGGCAGAAATCCGCGGCCGCCGGCAACATAAGGGCCGGGATAAGCGCGCTGGAATTGATGCCAGATCGGCGTGACGCTGGTCTGTGCAACGCCCCAGTTGTAATGCGTCTGCAACTCGGCGGTCGGCGGAACGACCAGGGCCGCCGGTTCGCCCCACATCACGTCGTAGTAGCCGCCGTCCCAAGGCGTATAGGCCGACTCTCGCCGGGCGATGCGATCGGCCCGGCCTCCGTGGGCGCAATGTACCGGGTGCTGGCGGCAGCCGTGTTTGCCGCAGACGCCGCAGGCGTGAGCGCCGCAGCTTCCGTTTTCGCAACGTTTCTTGGCGAGCAAACCGCCCGCATCAGCCTCGCTGCACAAGAGCGCCGCCGCGCAGGCCATCACCGCCGCGGCGCTTACGAATCGTGCTTGCATGTTGGATGTTCCTTCCTGTTGTTCGCTGCCTGATCGCCTGCGACGCCGCATGCCGCTGCCACGAGACTCAGCGACGTCGAAATCGCGTTGGGCTCGGCTTAGTGGACGTTCATGAGATCGATTTGCGGGGTGGGATAGCGATACCAAACCCGCCCCGGAAACCTCGCTCCGCCCCAACGCACCGTGGTCTTGTTCACCGGCAAGCGGTGCGCGCTGTCGTAGCGGCGGTACGTGCGTTTGTGCGGGTAGAGCATCTCGTGGGGCATCAGCGGCTGGTAGGTGATGTACGTATGCCCGACCAGAGGCGGCGTGGGCCGCGGGCTGATGTAGAGCTGCGCCGGCGGGCCGCCGTTGGCGCCGGGCACGTAGTAGTTGT
The DNA here is from genome assembly GCA_035532215.1 of Pirellulales bacterium. GTDB lineage: Bacteria > Planctomycetota > Planctomycetia > Pirellulales > JAICIG01 > JAICIG01. Next base: position 6,138 of record DATKRK010000356.1, read on the forward strand.
AGAACAGATCGGCGGCGTGGGCGGCCTGGCTGCCGGCCCAACCGAGGGCCAGGGCCATCCCCAGGGCCGCCGCAGCCCATCGTATTGACGTCCGTGTAAACGACATTGATCGCTCCTTGCTGCGCGGGATCTCTGGCTCGGCGAGGCATGTTTGCCCCTAAAAATGTCTCGGCAAGGGGCGGCGGAACGAGTCAATCTTTATTTACCGGCCGTTGCGATCGTACCCAGTTTGCCGCACGCGTCCGCCAAAAGCCGCCTGGGAAGGGCTTTCGAAAGACGTTACAATCGGCGCAATCGAAAACTCTTTCGCCGGCCGCCCGGCTCGCCCTCTTTCAGCCCTGCGGCACGCCTTCGCCGCGTGAATAATATCCACGGGCGAAAGAGCGCCTGGGAACGGACACTCTCGCCACGGAAACGATACGGAGTTCATCTTTTGGCAAGCTTGAAAGACAGGAAGACTTTGACGGACGAAGCTCCGGTCGCCGATGCTTCCGCGAACGGCTCGTCGGAACATTTGGATTCTTCGGCAGAGTCTCATGCCGGCAACGGCGCCGCGAACGGCAACGGCGCCGCGAACGGCAACGGCGCCGCGGCAGGCGGCGCCGCGAGCCCCCGCCGCCGGGCTACGGCCGAGTCGATGGCCGCCAGCCAGCGCGATATTTCGGTCAGCGAGTTCTTCGCCAAGAATCGGCACCTGCTCGGCTTCGACAACCCGCGAAAAGCCCTGTTGACCACGATCAAGGAGGCGGTCGACAATTCGCTCGATGCCTGCGAGGAGGCCGGCATTCTGCCCGAGGTCTGGGTGCATATCGAACAGACCTCGCCGAACCGCTTCAAGGTCGGCGTGCAGGACAACGGGCCGGGCATTCTCAAGGCGCAAATTCCCAACATCTTCGGCAAGCTGCTCTACGGCTCGAAATTCCACCGGCTGCGAATGAGCCGCGGCCAGCAGGGCATCGGCATCAGCGCGGCCGGCATGTATGGCGTGCTCACGACCGGCAAGCCGGTGAAGATCATTTCGAAGGTTTCGCCGCGCAAGCCGGCCCACTACTACGAAATCCAGATCGACACCAAGAAGAACAAGCCCGAGATTCTCAACAATCGGGGGGAAGGCATCGACGTCCCCCCCGGCGAGGCGGGCCGGAAGGCGATCGAAAAGCACGGCATCGAGTGGATCGAGCAAGACCACGGCACGCGCGTGACCATCGAGTTGGAAGCCCGCTACACGCGCGGCCGCGGCAGCGTCGATGAGTATCTGGAACAGACGGCGATCGCCAACCCGCACGTCACGATCCGCTACAAGGACCCCGACGGCAACGAAACAAACTACGAGCGGGCCGCCGAGAAGCTGCCGGCCGAGCCCAAAGAGATCAAGCCGCACCCCTACGGCGTCGAACTGGGCATGCTGCTGACGATGCTCAAAGACACGAAGGCGAGCACGCTTTCGCAGTTTTTGACGCAGAGCTTTTCGCGCGTCAGCCCGGCCGTCGCCAGCAAGATTTGCGAAACGGCCAAGCTGGGCGTGCGGGCTTCGCCGACGCGGATCGGGCGGCACGAGGCCGACTCGCTGTACCAGGCGATCCAGCAAACCAAGATCGGCGCGCCGACCACCGACTGCGTCGTGCCGATCGGCGAAGAACTGCTGCTCAAGGGCTTGCACAAGGTCGTGCCGGGCGAGTTTTACGTGGCCGCCACGCGTCCGCCGGCCGTGTATCGCGGCAACCCGTTCGTGATCGAGGCGGCGCTGGCCTATGGCGGCGTCTCGTCGGCCCAAAAGGTCTCGCTCGAAGCGCTCACCGAACTGCTCGGCGAAAGCGACGCCCGCACGCTGCGGCAGTTTCTGATCGGCACGTTCAACGGGGTCGGCCCCGACGCGGCGGAGAAAATTCTCACCGAAGCCAACCTGGGGCCGCGCGCCACGCCGGCCAAGTTGAAGGCCGCCGAGATCGCCAAGCTGCACACGGCGATGCGCTCGGTGAGCCTGGAAGAAGGCCAGACGATGAACGTGCTGCGCTACGCCAACCGCGTGCCCTTGCAGTTCCAGCAGGGCGCCTGCGCGATCACGCAGACGATCACCAGCACCAACTGGCGGGCCTACGGGCTGAGCCAATCGCGCGGCGGGCTGCCCAGCGGGCCCGTCACGGTGATGGTCCACATCGCCAGCGTCTGGGTGCCGTTCACCAGCGAATCGAAAGAGGCGGTGGCTTCGTACCCGGAGATTCAAAAGGAACTGCGGCTCGCGCTGCAGGCGGTCGGACGCAAGTTGAACATGTACTTGCGGCGGCGGCTGAAGGTGAAGCAAGAAGGCGAGCGGCGGAGCCTGTTCCTGCGCTACCTGGGCGAGGTCGCCGGCGCTGTCAGCGAGATCAACCAGACCGACCGCAAGGCGCTTTACGACCGGCTGATGGACGTCGCCAAACGGAAGACGGCCGAGGCCGACGCCCGTTTCGACGACCGCGGCCGCAAAGTAGTCGAAGACGAGGAGGAGGATTTCGGCGACAACGTGTTGATCATCAAGCAGCCCGAAGAAGAACCGCCGGCGCCCGGCGCAGAAGCGAAGCCCGCCTAGAAGCAGACCGCGGGCTCGAAACCTAAAGGTTGAGCCGACAATGGGGGCGGGGCGGCATGGCTGAGAAGCGGCGTAAGGCGGGCGGGCGTTATACTGAGCCCGATTTACCCGACCGAGTAATAGGTCGGCAAGGTGCAGTAACCATCGAGCATTTTTATCGCAGCGGAGATCATGGGCCGCCCCATCTGCACGTGAGCGGCGGCGGAGCATCGACTCGCATCGGCCAAAATGGACGGATCCTGAAAGGCGGCTCGTCGCTCACTGCCGTCCAACAGCAAGCCGTTGACGAATATCGAACGGCGATGCGCAAGGCTTTGAGAAAAATTGGGCGATGGCACTGGTTCGACCGCCTGCCATAATAAATTGAAACCGTGGGGATCATGCAGTGGCGATTGCCAACCCGAACAACGAGCCGATCACCGTCACCCCCGAGCCGGCGCCCGCGGCTTCGTTGATTCACGACTCGACGCACATTATCCTGCGGGGAACGACTGGCGGAAAGCATCAAGCGATTGCGGCCGCGTTGATTCGCAACGCGGTGCATCAGCGGCTTGCCGCCGACGACCGCGAAGCCGTGCGCTGGTTCTGCCAGCACCCTGAAGCCCCTGAAGATCTGTTGGTGGAGCTTTGCGATCGAGGCGTATGCCTGGATGAACTCGGCCATCGCCAAGGTCCGCGAAAGCTGTTGGAAAAAATGGCCGACGAGCATCGCTATCCCGAGGCGATTCTTTCGTTGGCAATTTGCTTGTTCGAAGACTCCGGCGAGCCTGCCGAGCGGTTTGCCGAGTTCTTGAACCGCCATATCAAAAATGAATGGTTGCTCGAAACGCTGGCGCGTCGAGGCACGGCTTCGTCCGCCGAAAAGGAGGCGGCTTTCCGTATGGCGATCGCCGGCCATCCTCGCGAGAAGGAGTTCATGGACCTGCGCGAGATCGGCGCGTTCGCCCGGCGGGCGGCGGAAACGCGAGATGCGGCGGAAATGGAACGGCTATTCGCCGCGGACGATCCGCAGGTCTGGCGCGCGCTGGCGTCGAATCGCGCCGCGCCGCGCGAATTGCTGGAAAAGCTGGCCTCGGTCGAAGGCGTAAAGAACGCGCGCGAGATCCGCAACCTGGCGCGAGAGAGACTGAGGGGCCGCTAAGCCGATCGTAGGCTCGAAGTATGCTGACCATCAGAAAACAAAAAACCGAAACGGGGTTTTATTACGAAGTCGAAGATTTCCCCGCCTATGCTCACGCGCTCGCCGAACGAGGACTAAAAGCTCCCGCAGCGCGCTATCGAGTCTTCATTTCGTTCGACGACGAGCGAGAATTTCGCGCCGCGGCGTGCGATTGGGAAGAACAAATCAAATCGTTTTTTACGCTCGGGACGGCGACGAACATTCCCTGCGAAATCGTCGGTCCCTGAGCGGGTTCGGTCGGCGACGCCGCTCGAACGTTCGGCATTCATCAAAAAAACAGAGAACGGAATCCTATGGCCAAAAAATCACGCTCGACCGACAAAACAACCGCGGCGCCCAGCGCCCGCGATAAGAAAACGCTCAACGACTTGCGAGAACTCGCCGACGGCGTCGTCACGGCGGCCGAACGCAAGAAGGAGCCGCATCTCGATATTCCGGCCCGGGCGCTGTCGAACGTCAAATACAACAAGACCAAGCGGTTCATCGAGATGGGCTCGAACAAGAACCGCCGGCAGTTGTTCAACGTCTCGCAGGCCAAGGCCTATATGCAAACGCTGCTGGTGGCCAGCGGCTGCAAAAAGCTGATCGATCAGCAAAAATCGACCAGCATCCGAGGTCTGTATTACCTGCTCAAGCACACGATCGAAGGCGCGAAGGAAGAAACGTTCGCCGATCAGGACGAGTGCGATCCGGTGATCGAAGACGTCGAAGTGACGCTCGGCAGTCTGCGCGAAGAGCTGCACGTCTTCGCTTCGAACCGCGGCAACCTGGTCGGGCCGCTCACGCTGGTCGACAGCGGCGACGAGATCGATTGCATGCGGATGGGCTCGGCCGGCTACAGCATCCCGTCGATCGTCGAGCCGGACGTGATCCAATTCCGCAAGTGCGACGCCAAGTTCATCCTGCACGTCGAAAAGGACACGGTCTGGCGCCGCTTCAACGAAGACAAGTTCTGGCGCGAGCACAACTGCCTGCTGACGCACGGCGCCGGGCAGCCGCCGCGCGGGGTGCGGCGGCTATTGCACCGGATGCACAACGAGCTGAAGCTGCCGGTCTATTGCCTGCTCGACAACGATCCCTGGGGGTACTACATCTACAGCGTGCTCAAGCAGGGTTCGATCAACCTGGCCTTCGAAAGCACGCGGATGGCAATCCCCGACGCCAAATACTTGGGCCTGCGTTCGATCGACTTCGAACGCTGCAAGCTTTCCAACAGCGTCAAGATTCAGCTCAACGACACCGACGTGAAACGGGCCAAGCAGATCGCCGGCTATCCCTGGTTCGCCCATCACAAGGGCTGGCAGAAAGAAATCGAGCGGATGATCGCCAACGGCTTCAAGCTCGAAGTCGAATCGCTGGTCAGCAAGGACATCAGCTATGTCACCGAGGAGTACGTGCCCGAGCGGCTGAGGCTGAGGGACTGGCTGGATTGAGCGCGGAGGTCGGAAAAAAAACAGGGCTTCCGACCCCACCTCCGGCTGACGCCAGTGGCGGAACTACCTCGCGACCGCCTTTGGACGGCCAACGACGATGCGAGACATCTTTCGCCCTGGATCGGCTTGCCAGGCTACCGCGTTAGCGTCGGCATGACGCGGCATTGGCATTTTCTTAGCGCACTCGCGTGGGTCGTCAATGGCGCCCTCTTCGTGATCCTGTTGTTCTCCACGAGCCATTGGAAACGGCTTGTGCCCCAATCATGGCAGATCGTACCCGACGCCTGGGCGGTCTTCGTACACATTGAATCTCGGCGCTGTCGTCCGCCGGGCGATAAAAGGGCGCCTGCGAGACGGCGTCGTCCGGGATCGGAATGCCGAAGCGGCTGCGGAACTCGCGATATTCTTGTTCATTGAGCTGCTTCTGCTGGTAGGCGACGTTGCGGCCTTCTCCCGCCTCGCCAAGGCCATAACCCTTGATCGTGTGGGCCAGAACGACGGTAGGTTGCCCGACCGTCTCGACGGCTGCTTTGTACGCGGCGTAGACTTTCGCCGGGTCGTGTCCGCCGCGGAGCAGGCCGTGAAGTTCGTCGTCGGAAAGATGAGCGACCAGCTCGAGCAGTTCTGGATAGCCGCCGAAAAAATGCTCGCGCATGTAGGCGCCCGGCGAGACGCTGTACTTCTGAAATTCGCCATCGACGACTTCGCCCATCCGCTGGACGAGCAAGCCCGATTCGCCTTTGCCCCGGAAGAAGTGGTTCAACCCGACTTCGAACAACGTTGCGGTCGAAGCATAGGTGGAGATGTGCCCGCCGAGTCCATGATGGCCGTGGTCAGCGCTTGGCGCGAGCTTCTCGACGCCCGCCGGCGCGAGGTTGAGGCTTGCCTTGTTTGAGAAACTCCACGAGCGCCAGCGCGCCGCTGTGTTCCTGGTCGCGGGCCGCGTAGACGAGCGTGACTTTGCCTCCGCGCTCCTTGGCGCGCAGTTCGTCGACCGCTTGGCGATTCGATCGCAACTCTGCCCAGTAGCGCCGGCGGAACTCGTCCCAGCGAGCCGGATCGTGGCCGTACCATTTTCGCAACTCGCTGCTGGGCGCCACGTCTTTGAGCCAGGCGTCGATCGCCGCTCGCGATTTACTCACGCCGCGCGGCCAGAGCCGTTCGACCAACACGCGACAGCCGTCCGCCGGCGAAGCGGGTTCGTAAGCGCGTTTGAGTTGAAACATGCTCTCACCCCAGCAAGATCGTGACCAAAATGGAAGCATCCTCGATGCCGCGCAGCGCGTGCGTCGCGCCGCCCGCCAAGTACAGCATCTCTCCTTGAGTCAGTTCGCGCTCGGCGCCGTCCGCGTCGAAAGCGATACGGCCTTCCAGGCACTGCACGGTGATTTCTCCCTCCACTCGGTGTGGGGGCAATTGCTTGCCGGCCGGAATGACGATGCGGATCACTTCCAGCGCGTCGGTTTTCACCACGACAGCGGTTTTCGACCCTTTCAACTTCGCGCCCAACGGCCGAATGTCGATGATCTCCGTAGGGGCGGCATGATGGATAGCCATGATGTGTTCCTCCTTTAAAGCAGATGATTAAATCCTATTGCATCAAAAAGTGCCGGGCGCAACTCATCTGGCCTCGCAAGAACGATGCCTGGGCGGATAATTGCACCGAGTCGACATCTCAATCTCCCGCCAGCCCAGTGGTGCTGGTCCAACTCGGCGATAGATGCTGGTCGTGCGAGACCGATACCCAGATTGGGGCGCCTGAGGCGCCGCAATAATGCAGTTCTTTATCGGCTGGACCAGCCAGTACCTCTGCATAGGCAGGGGCGCGCGATAAATCTCGATGCCCATGAATCAGGCAATCCAATCGCTCTCGCGGACGCTCACAGCGGCGGCTTATTGTGCCTGCTCCTGGCAAGTTGCTGTCGCCCCGAATCCTTGGCTGGCGAAATTATGGTTCTTAGATTCCAAGCAAACAGGTCGGTAGTCGCACTTCGCGTGCCACAGTGCAAAGCTGGAAGCGGCGAACCTTAGCTGTATCGTTTTATAGGCGATGGTGAATGGGCGCATGAAATCCGCTCGCTGAGTGCGTCTTGGCACGGTTTTGCGCCGCGTCCAATTCCGCTTAAGAGCCGTCCGCCGCGCAACTGCTGGCCGACGGCTACGACATTCCCACCCACGAGCAACTCCTGGGCCACAAGAACGTTCCACGGCGATGATTTACACCCATGTCCCAAACCGAGGCGGATGCGGAAACCGCAATCGCGCCGACAGAAGGGCTCCTGACCCCGACTGGGGACCAACTCCGACGTACCCAGGCATTGCTTGAGGAGGCTCACGGAATCGCCGTTCGGCGGCAAGAACGCAAGGAAAAGGCAAAGCAGCCAGAAGATGCAACAAGCCGCAAGTCGGGCGAAGCTCCACCGTTCTTTGCCAGCTTCAGGACGCTGCCACGACCGCTTGGTCCTCGATGCTCTCGAGTTCCCCTTCCACGTCCAACTCGGCGGGCGAGCGTTCGGCGATCTCGCGAATCTCGTCTTCGCTGGCCAGAAAGGCCGCGACGACTTCGGGGTCGAATTGGCTGCCCGAGCCGGCGAGAATGATCGACTTCGCCTCGAAATGGCTCAACGCCGGCTTGTAAACGCGTTTGGACGTCAGCGCGTCGTAAACGTCGGCCAAGGCGACGATCCTGGCTGCCAGCGGGATATCATCTTCTTTCAAGCCGTGCGGGTAACCGCGTCCGTTGAAATGCTCGTGGTGCGAGTAGGCGATGGTCTTGGCCATTTCCAGGAAGTCGTCTTCGCCCAGCCGCCGGGCGATCGCCGTCAGGCAGTCGCCGCCGATTTCGGCGTGCCGCTGCATGATCTGCCGTTCATCCTGGGTCAAAGGGCCGGGTTTGAGCAGAATCGAGTCGGGAATGCCGACCTTGCCGATGTCGTGCAGCGAAGAGGCCAGGCCCAGATTGGCGATGTAGGCAGGCATGATTTCGGGGTGGGTTTGCGCCAACTTGCCAACCAACAGCGTGACGTACGAGCGGATGCGCTCCAGATGGGCGCCCGTTTCGTTGTCGCGGGATTCGGCCAGCTTGGCCAGGCCGAAGATCACCGCATTGCGCGTCTTCATCAGGGCCTGCGTGCGCTTGTCGACCAATTGCTTGAGCAACAAGTTGACGTTGGCCACTTTGTTTTCGTAACGATACGCGATCAGCCCCGCCAGCGAGGCCGAGACCAAGACCATCATCGTCGCGGCCCAGGCCCCGATGCTCTGGACGGGATCGACGATGCTCGCAATTTCGGCTTCGACGCGGTGCGCATGCTGATGCGCGACGACCTTGGCGCCCAACGGCGGCAGATCGTAAACTGCGACCAGGTGCGTGCCGTCGGGCATTTGCAGCCAGCCGCTGGCCCCGCTGCTAGCGTCGACTTCGACAATCGGCTTCCTGCCGGTTCCGTTGACCATGGGGGACAGTCCGAGCCGCTGCCGGCCGAGCGCTGTGTTCTTGCGCAAATCGGGGTGGCAGAGCACCAACCCGGTCTCTCCGTCGATGACGTTCACGTAGCCATCGTTCGGCAGACGAATCTCTTCGACCGCCGTTTGCAACCGTTGCCAACCGTCGGAGCCGGGCTGCAACGTGTCGAGCTTCATGTGGCCGATCAGCGTGGCCATCTGCCGGGCCAATAATTGGTTGTCGGCCAGCACCTGTTGGCGCAGCGTCGCCATCATGTTTCCGCGCAGCCAGCCGCTAAACCAGGCAACGCCGGGAAACAAGCATGCCGCCTGGCTAGCCACCAGCAACAGGATCAGCAGCCAACGTTTGCTGATTCTCATACGAAGCGAGATTCCCAGCCGATTTCGCGCCCCCGTGAGCCCGCCACAACGCCGCGCCCAAGCACACCGCCATCCCCCTTATCAACTAACTTTAGTTCACGACGGGAGTAAGCGCGCTCCGTCGCGGCGAAATTGCACCGGCCGCTTTGTAGGGATTCGAGGGACCGAATGGATAAAACAGGCGCAACCTAATGCGCCGCGGAGTGTACTAATGGCCTGATGAAGATCCGCTCGACTTGGTGCTGGCGATAATCGAAAATCTTGTCCAGCGTGCGGCGGACGAACAGAGAATGGGCCAGCGCGCCGAGCGGTCCCAGAGGCATCTCGTAATCGACGCGATCAATCATCTGCGTGCCGCCCGGGACGTCGCCAAACTCGTGCAGGTGTCGCCAGCGGCGATAGGGACCGCGAATCTGCACGTCGACGAACTGCTTGCCCGGCTCGAACGATTCGATCAGCGACTGCCAGTGCAAGGGAATGCCGAACAGCCTCAGTCGGTAATCGACCCGCATTCCCTCGTGCATGGCGGTCGAGCCGGCGTTGAGCACGTGAAAGTGCAGGAACTCGGGCGTGATCCGTTGCAGGTTTCTGGCGTCGGAAAAAAACGCGAACACTGCGTCGCGAGACCGCGGCACGAATTGCTTCCGCTCGAGACGATAGCTGCGGTTCATCGAGACCCGGCCGGTTCGGGTTGCGGGCGTTCGACGGGGGCCGTCGGCGGCTGTTCGAGGATGGCCCGCAAAGCGCCGCCCAACTCGGGATATCGATAGTGGTATCCGGTTTGTTCTGCGACGTGCGGAACGACGCGCTGTGAAGCCAATAACACCTCGGCGAACTCGCCGATGGCTAGCTTCAACAGCAGCCCCGGCGCCGGCAGAAATGCCGGCCGGTGCAGGGCAGCCGCCAAGGTGCGCGTGAATTCGCGATTGGTCACGGGGTTCGGCGCCACGGCGTTCAGCGGGCCGCTCAGTTCCGAATGGCTTGCGGCGTGCAGGAACAAGCCGGTCAGATCGTCGAGGTGAATCCAGGGCATCCATTGATTGCCGCTGGCCAGCCGACCGCCCAGCCCCAGCTTGAACGGCAGCAGCATCTTGGCCAAGGCCCCGCCGCCGCGGCCGAGCACGATGCCGATGCGCGGATTGACGACGCGGATGCCAAGCGAGGCCGCTTGTTGGGCCGCTTGTTCCCACTCAAGGCAAACCTGCGCCAGAAAGTCGCCGGCCGGCGCCGCCCGCTCGTCGAGGGTTTCCTCGCCTCGGTCGCCGTAATAGCCGACTGCTGAAGCTGAAACCAATACGGCTGGGCGTTCGGAAAGTTGTTCCAACCCCTTCACCAAGTTCGCCGTACCAACTCGGCGGCTGTCCATGATTCGCCGCTTCTTGTCGGCCGTCCAGCGTCCTTCGGCGACCGGTTCGCCCGCCAGATGAAACACCGCTTCGACTCCCAGAATCGCCTCGGCCGGCGGCGGGCCGGACATCGGATCCCAGGCATGAGCTTCTGCCCCGGCAATCTGCCGCCGGGCGCGCTCGGGATTGCGCGACAGCACGACCGGCTCGTCGATCTGCTGTAATAATCGCTGGCCGATAAAGCCGGTAGCGCCGGTGATTAAGGCTCGCATGACGGTACCTCGTGAGTGCGGTTGAGGCTGATTGCGGCCGCCCTCAGTATCTTATTGCGTTTTGTCTTGTTTGGGGATCCGCCGCCTGGGGCGTTCGTGCGGTCGAAGAGTCGGGGAGCGCAAAAGCTTACGCCAAGCTGTCGTGCGATTGCGTTTTTTGCAACACCCCCGGGGGCCGCCTACGGGCCTCTCCGGCTCGAAATTGCGTGCCCCTTCGTTTCCAGGCTACAATAGCGGCTTCCCTACCTGCCTAACCGCTCTTTCCTGCTGGGATTAACGTATGCCGTCTCGATCTTTCCTCCCCTGTTTGCTGGCCTTCGGTTTTTGGGCGGTCTTGGGGCTTCCGGCCCAGGCCAAAAAATCGCCCGAAGAGGAACTGAAAAGCTTGAAAGTTCCGCAGGGGATCGAGATTTCGCTCTTCGCCAGCGAGCCGCTGATCACCAACCCTGCGGCAATTGACGTCGATACGCACGGCCGCGTGTGGGTCGCCGAGATTCAGAATTATCGCAAGGCCAAGGAGCCGACCGAGAAGATCAAGGTGCTGGAAGACACCGACGGCGACGGCAAGGCCGATAAGGTCACCGTGTTCGCCGACGACCTGTTCGCCCCGATGAGCATCTGCGTGGCCGGCGACAAGGTTTACGTCGCCACCAGTCCCGATTTGTGGGTTTATGAAGACAAGAACGGGGACTTGAAGGCCGACGGCCCGCCGAAGAAACTACTGACCGGCTTCGGCGGCAAAAATCACGACCACGGCGCCCATAGCTTGGTGCTTGGGCCGGACCATAAATGGTGGATGAGCCACGGCGATACCGGCTTTGACGTGACCGGCACGGACGGCTCGCAGATCAAGTTCCGCTGGGGCGCGGTGCTCCGCGGCGAGCTCGACGGCGGCAAGCTGGAGACGGCGGCGGTCAACTTCCGCAACCCGTATGAAGTTTGCGTCAGTTCGTTCGGCGAGCCGTATTGCAGCGACAACGACAACGACGGCAACTTCAGCGTCCGCATTTGCTGGATCATGGAAGGCGGCGACTACGGCTGGTTCGGCGGCCCGCCGCCGAAAGTTCCGCCCGGCACGCCGTTCGGCGAGCATTGGCACTTCCGCGGGCACATCCCCGGCTATGTGCCGGCGACGCTGGTGACCGGCTTCGGCTCGCCCTGCGGCATCTGTTATTACGAAGGGGACGCCTTCGGCGCGGCGTTCAAGAACATGCCGCTGCACGCCGATGCCGGCCCGCGCGAAGTGCGGATGTACCCGCACCAAAATGCCGGCTACGGACAGAAAGCCGCCAGCCGGGTCTGGATCTCGAGTAAGGACGACAACTATTTCCGGCCCGACGATATTTGTGCGGCGCCCGATGGCAGCCTGTTCGTCTCCGACTGGTACGACGGGGGCGTGGGCGGTCACGCTTACAACAATCCCGATCAAGGCCGCATCTTCCTCGTCCGGCCGAGCGGCAAGAAGCTCGCTCGAGTCGGCAAGCCGGGGCCTTATGCAAACACTGCCGACGCCATCGAGGGGCTGAAGAGCCCGAACCTGGCGACGCAGTATCTGGCTCGCGAGCGTCTGTTGGCTGAAGGCCAGGCGAGCGTGCGGGCCTTGAAGGCGTTGCTGATGGCCGAGGATCCCAATTTTGGCGCCCGGGCGATGTGGGTGCTCGACCGCATCGGCGGCGAGGCACGGAAGTTGGTCGTCGAAGCGCTCAAGAGCCCCGACGCGGCGTTTCGCGCCTTGGCCGTGCGGATTCTGCGGCGGCACGGCGCCGAGCATGGCGAAGCCTTGCTGGCGATGGCCGACGACGCTTCGCCCGAGGTCCGCCGCGAAGTGCTGTTGGCCTTGCCCAAGCTCGCCGGTTCGCAGGCCGAAGGCGTGCTCGTCAAACTGGCCTCGACCTACGACGGCTCGGACCGTTATCAGCTCGAAGCGATCAACATCGCCGCCGGCGAGCGAAAGGCGGAGTTATATGCCGACTTGGAAAAAGCGGGCCGGCTTTCGATCGACAAAATCCAACTGATGCAAGTCTTGAACCCCAAGGCTGCGGCGGAGTTCGTCGTCAAGAGTCTCTCGGCGCCAAGCGTGGACGACGCGCAGCGAATCAGATTGCTCACGCATCTGGCAGGAATCCCTTCCGTTGAGGCTGCGCAGGCCGTGCTCAAGCTGGCGGCGGACGGTAAAGCCAACGACGAGATTCGTCAGTTGGCGCTCAAGATGCTCTCTGCGAACCTGGCCGGCGCCTGGAAAGATCTTAAGGGCCATCCCGAGTTGGCGGCCGGCATCAAAACCTTGTTAGGCGACAACAGCATGCAGAGGGCTGCGCTGGCGGCGATCGGCGAGAACCAACTCGGCAACCTCGGCCAGGAAGTGTTGGCGTTGGCTACGTCGGATAAAAATGCCTCGGCGGCTCGCCGCAAGGCGATCGAGATCGCGGCGCAATTGCGTTTCGGCGGCGCGGCGGCGGCGCTCGAAAAGTTGTCTTCCGACCCGAACGCCGAAGTGCGCAAAGCGGCCGTCGCGGGACTCGTCGATCTGCAAGACTGGCCGGCGATCAAGAAACTGCTGGCCCAAGACGCCGTGCCGCCCGACGTGCAAAGCGACGTGGTCAGCCGCTCGATGGCCACGAGCGCCGGCGCGCTGGTGCTGCTCAAGGCGATCGACGACAAATCGCTGGCGGAGCCGCTGACGAAAGCGGCGATCGCCCTGGCGACCAAACATCCCGACTCGAACGTCCGCGTGCTCTACGAAAAGTTCATTCCCGAAGCTGAACGCCCGCAACGGCTGGGCGAGGCGATCAAGCCGGCCGAGTTGCTGGCGATGAAGGCCGACGAAAAGCGCGGCGAGCAGATCTTTTTTCGAAGCTCGGCGGCCCAGTGCAAGAACTGCCACCGCGTGCGCGGCAATGGCAATACGGTCGGCCCCGACCTGAGCCAGATCGGCAAGAAGTACGAACGCGGCACGCTGCTCGAGACGATCCTCGATCCGTCGAAAGCCATCGCGCCGGAATATGTCCCGTACTTGCTCGAAACCGAGAGCGGGCAGGTTTACGTCGGCTACGTGGCCGAGAAGACCGACGAGCGAGTCGTGCTCAAAGACGCCCAGGGCAAGCTCGTCAGCGTGGCGGCAGCCGAAATCGAAACGCTCGAACCGCAGCAGAAATCGCTGATGCCCGAGTTGGTGCTGCGCGACGTAACGGCCCAGGACGCCGCCGACTTGCTGGCGTTTCTCGTTTCGCTCAAGGAAGCGGTGCAGCCCGTGACGCAGTTCCGCGTGCTCGGGCCCTTCGCCAGCCCCGACCTGAAGGGCGTTGATAAGGATTACGGCATCGAAAGCCAACTTGCCGCGCCCGACCTGAACTTGAAGCGCACGGGCGCCGACGGCAAGCCGGTGCGCTGGGAGCTAGTCGAGATCGATCCGTCGCTCGGTTTTCCCGGCGTCGATCAGGTGAAATACGCTCGCCAACGCCGCGTGCGAGGCGAGGCCGTAACGAACTATTTTCTGGTCTTCGCCGACAGCGCGGCGGATCAAGACGTTTCGCTGTTGTTGGGCAGCGACGATAGTTGCAAGGTCTGGGTCAACGGCCGACAGGTCCACGAGTATCGCGGCAATCGGGCGCTCGCGCCCGGCGCCGATCAGGTCAAGGCGCCGCTCAAGAGCGGTCGCAACGCGATCGTCGTCAAGGTCGAGAACCACCAAGGCCCCGGCGGCGTAAGCCTGTCGATCGGCAGTCAGGCGAACGTGCAATTGCGGACGGAATAATTACCAGAAAAACCGCCATGAAAAACCGCTCGCGATATCGCTTGTATCTGGCAGGCGTTTTAGGCGCAATTTTTTTGCCGCTAGGCGGCTGCGGCGCCGCCGCTTCGCCCGAGCAGCCGGTGATCGCGGCCATCGAACAGCTCGGCGGCAGCGTCCGCCGCGACAAGGGCCATGTGGTCAAAGTCGATCTGCACAAGGGCCGAGCGACGGAGTCCGACCTGGAACAGCTCGAAAAACTGGCCCATCTCGACCGGCTCTATCTGCCCCCGGCGGCCAACGATGCCTGGCTGGCCCATTTGCAAGGCCTGAACGAGCTGACCAAGCTCGATTTGCAATACACCCAAGTCACCGATGCCGGGCTGGCCCAGTTAGCGAGCCTGCCGAAGCTCGTGCAACTCTACACCTACGGCAGCCAGGTCACCGCCGCTGGCATCGAGCAACTGCAGAAAGCCCGGCCTCAGTTGACGGTCGAGGTTTTCCCGATCGAACGACCGTGAACCTAAACTCTTCTTCATCTTGAATTGACCGTCGGCGGCGCAGCGACTAGGCTCTGGAAGAACGAAGGCGGAAAAGCCGAGGGGAGCGATCTTGTTACAATGACTGCCGAATTGATGTCAAATCTGTTGCGCCGGCCTCTCCTGCCTGCCACCAGCTTTAGCGGGTGGTTTTTGGCGGACGAGGCAATTCGCCAAGCCGGGGCAATTACGGGTTCCTCTTCTCTGTTGCGGCTGCCGCAGGCGCCGTTGGCGGCAAGCAGAGCTGCGTCGAGAACGATAACATGCGACCGAAGTGCGCAACTGAGAACCGCCTGGAACAGAGAAGAGGAACCCGTAATCCAATGCGGCGGCAAGGACAGGGAGATCCCGGCGATGATTTCTCGCATCAAAAAGAGCGAGATGGAGCGTAGGAAAGCAGGACGTTCTCTAAAGCTGGCGGCGATCAGGTCGAGCATGAATTCTTCGCCGCGCCGGCTCTTCGCGGCGTCGCTATTGATGTTGGCGGCCGCGACCGGCTGCCAGCGTCCGGCTCATAGCGCGACCAAGGCGGAACCGCCGGCCAAAGTCGCGCAAACGGCCAACGAAACGAAACTCAACACCGTCGAACTCACGCCGGAAGCCGAGACGCGGCTGGGGCTCGAGACGGCGGCGGTCGAATCGCGGCGCGTTGCGCGGCAGCGGACTTACGGCGGCGAAATCACGCTGCCCACGGGCGCTTCGCTGGTCGTATTGGCGCCGATCAACGGCACGCTGAAGCCGGCCAAGACCGACAAACCGCTGGCTGTCGGCGAGAAAGTCGCCCGCGGGCAGTCGGTGTTCGTGCTTTCGCCGCTGTTGTCGCCCGAGCGCGACGTGCTGACGCCCGCAGAGAGGGTGGCCTACGCCCAGGCCCAGATGCAGCTTTCGCAGGCCCAGGTCGATGCCGAGGGACAATTGCAGCAGGCCAAGGTGCAAGTCGACGCGGCGCAAATCGCGCTCGATCGCGCCGAGCGCTTGCTCCGCGAGCAGTCCGGCACTGCCCGGGTGGTCGACGAAGGCCGGGCGCAGCTCGAATTGGCGCAGAAGACGCACGAGGCCGCCAGCGCCCGCAAGCAGTTGGTCGACAGCGTCAAGCTCGACGCCGAGAGCGGCCAGGCCGAGCCGCTGGCGATTCCTTCGCCGCGCGAGGGCATCATCCGCGCCGAGTTCGCGGCGCCCGGCGAGGTCGTGCCGGCCGGGGCGCCACTGTTCGAAGTGGTGGATCTCGACCGCGTCTGGGTTCGCGTGCCGGTCTACGCGGGCGAGGTGGCCGAGGTTTCGCAGTCGGCGCCGGCGCAAGTGAAAGGCCTGTCCGAGCCGCCTGGATCGCCGGGATTAACGGCACGGCCGGTTAGCGCTCCGCCGACGGCCGTGCCGCAAGCGGCCGCCGTCGACTTGTATTACGAACTGGAGAACCGCGACGGCAAGTTCCGCCCCGGTCAGCGCGTGAGCGCAACCCTGACGCTCGAAGCCCAGCAAGACAGCCTGGGCATCCCTTGGTCGGCGGTCGTGCAAGATATTTACGGCGGCACGTGGGTCTACGAGCAAACGGCCGAACACACCTTCGTCCGCCGCCGCGTCGAAGTTCCCTACGTCGTCGACAACTGGGCCGTGCTCTCGGCCGGGCCTGCCGAGGGCGCCAAGATCGTCACCGCCGGCGTGGCGGAATTGTTCGGGGCGGAATTTGGGTTTGGAAAGTAAGTAGATTGGCGGGGCGCCTGGCGGCAGAGCGCAGCGATGCCCCAGCAACCTGGGGCTTCGCCTAGGCTCGGCCCCAGCCACCCGCTTGCCCTTTGGAACAAAGCATGACCTGGCTCGTCTCCACTTCGCTGCGGCTTCGCGTGCTGGTGCTCGCCGTCTCGGCGCTGTTGATCGTGTTCGGCGTTCAGACGCTCAAGACCAGCCCGCTCGACGTGTTTCCGGAGTTCGCGCCGCCGATGGTCGAAATTCAGACCGAGGCGCCGGGCTTATCGACCGTCGAAGTCGAGAGCATGATCAGCATGCCGCTGGAAAACGCGCTGAACGGCACGCCGTTCTTGCAGACGATCCGCTCGAAATCGGTGCTGGGGCTGTCGAGCGTGAAGCTGGTCTTCGAGGAAGGGACCGACCTGATCCGCGCGCGGCAGTTGGTGCAAGAGCGGCTGTCGGTCGAAGCCGCGCGGCTGCCGGTGGTCGCCAGGCCGCCGGTGATGATGTCGCCCCATTCGTCGACCGCCCGCGTGCTGAAAATCGGCGTGACGTCGAAGAAGCTGTCGCAGATGGACCTGACGATCCTGGCCCGCT
The DNA here is from genome assembly GCA_035532215.1 of Pirellulales bacterium. Classification (GTDB taxonomy): domain Bacteria; phylum Planctomycetota; class Planctomycetia; order Pirellulales; family JAICIG01; genus JAICIG01. The sequence continues at coordinate 23,315 of DATKRK010000356.1, forward strand.
GGACGATCCGCCCGCACCTGATGGCCATTCCCGGCGTGGCCAACGTGGCGATCTGGGGGCAGCGCGACCGGCAATTCCAGGTGCTGGTCGATCCCGACCGTCTGCGGGCCCACCAGGTGACGCTGGCCGACGTCGAACGGGCGGCGGCCGATGCGGCCACGCTCAGCGGCGGCGGCTTCGTTGATACGCCCAACCAGCGCTTGCCGGTGCGGCAGCTCACCGGCATCCGCGACCCCGAAGACATCGCCGACACGATCGTCGGCTTCCGCGGGGGGGCCCCGCTCAGGATCGGCGACGTGGCCGACGTGGTCGAAGGCTTTCCGGCCCCGATCGGCGACGCCGTGATCGACGACGGCCCCGGTTTATTGTTGATCGTCGAGAAGCAGCCCTGGGGCAACACGCTCGACATCACGCGCAACGTCGAACAGACGATCGACCTGTTGCGGCCCGGGCTGGCCGACGTGAAGCTCGATACGACGATCTTTCGTCCGGCCACGTTCATCGAACGCTCGCTCGACAATCTCTCGCACGCGATGCTCGTCGGTTGCGTGCTGGTGATCGTGGTGCTGGTCGCGTTTCTGTTCGATTGGCGAACCTCGATCATCAGCGTCACGGCGATTCCGCTCTCGCTGGTCGCCGCCGCGCTGGTGCTGCACTACTGGGGCGGCACGACGATCAACACGATGGTCATCGCAGGGCTGGTCATCGCCCTGGGCGAAGTGGTCGACGACGCGATCATCGACGTCGAAAACATCTTGCGGCGGCTGAAGCTGAACCAGCAGGCCGCCGAGCCGCTGCCGGCCTATCAAGTCGTGCTGGCCGCCTCGCTCGAAGTCCGCAGCGCCGTCGTTTACGCCAGCCTGATCGTGACCTTGGTCTTCGTGCCGGTGCTGTTTTTGGAAGGGCTTCCTGGCTCGTTCTTCCGCCCCCTGGCCATTTCTTACATGCTGGCGATCCTGGCCTCGCTGTTGGTCGCGCTGACCGTCACGCCCGCCATGTCGCTGCTGTTGCTGCCTGGCGCCGCCCACCGCCGGCACGAGGCGCCGCTGACCGTCTGGCTCAAAAACGCCTATCGCCGCATGCTGCCGTTTTTCGTCGTGCGGCCGAGGTCGGCCGTGGCCGCGATCACCGGGCTGTTTGCGCTCAGCCTGTTCGCCGTCTCGACGCTGGGCGAGGAGTTCCTGCCCGACTTCAAAGAGACCGATTTTCTGATGCACTGGATCGAAAAGCCCGGCACTTCGCTGGAGGCCATGACGCGGATCACGACTCGCGTCAGCAAGGACCTGCGGAAGATCGACGGCGTGCGGAATTTCGGTTCGCACATCGGCCGGGCCGAAGTGGCCGACGAGGTCGTCGGGCCGAACTTCACCGAGTTGTGGATCAGCGTCGAACCGACCGCCGATCTCGATGCCACCGTCGCCAAGATTCAACGGACCGTCGACAGCTATCCGGGCCTGTATCGCGACGTGTTGACTTATCTCAAGGAGAGCATCAAGGAGGTGCTGACCGGCGCCAAGGCCACGATCGTGGTTCGCATCTTCGGCCCCGATCTGGCCACGTTACGCGCCAAGGCCGAAGAAGTGTTTGGCCAGATCGAGAATATCGAAGGCGTCCACACGCCGAAGGTCGAGCCGCAAACGCTGGTGCCTCAGTTACAAGTTCGCCTGCGGCCCGAAGCGGCGGCCCAGTACGGTTTCACGCCCGGTCACGTCCGCCGGGCGGTCGAAACGCTGGTCCGCGGCACACAGGTGGGCGAGGTGTACTACGACCAAAAAAGCTTCGCCGTGGTGGTCTGGGGCAAGCCTGAGTTGCGCAGCGACTTGTCGGCCTTGCGGCGGCTGCCGATCGATCTGCCCGCCGGCGGCGCCCCGACGCCGAACCCGCCGCGAGCGGGCGCGGCGCCCGGGCCCAACGGAGCCGCAGGCGCGGCGGCCAATCCCGGCAGTTTGGGCCTGGCGGCCGGCACGATGAACGGCTACGTGCCGCTAGGCGACATTGCCGACGTCGAAACCGTGCCCACGCCGAACGAAGTCTTGCGAGAATCGGTCTCGCGCCGCATCGACGTGACCTGTAACGTGCAAGGCCGCGACTTGGGCTCCGTCGCGCGGGAAATCGAAGACCGCGTCAAGCAACTCTCGTTCGAGCGCGGCTATCACCCGGAGTTTCTCGGCGAGTACGCGGCCCGGCAGGAATCGCGGCGCCGTCTGTTCGCCTTGGCCGCCCTGTCGCTGGTCGGCATTTTGCTGTTGCTGCACGTCGACTTTCAATCGTGGCGCCTGACGCTGTTGGTGGCGCTGACGATTCCTTTTGCCCTGGTTGGCGGCGTGTTCGCCGCGGCGCTGGCCGGCGGCGTGTTGTCGCTCGGTTCGCTGGTCGGCTTCGTCACCGTACTGGGCATCGCCGCCCGCAATGGAATCATGCTCGTCAGCCATTACCGGCACCTGGAAGAAATTGAAGGCGAAAGCTTCGGGCTCGGCCTGGTGATGCGCGGCAGCGAAGAGCGGTTGGCGCCAATCTTGATGACCGTGCTGACCACCAGCCTGGCGCTTGCGCCGCTGGTGGTCGGCGGCAATCTGCCAGGGCACGAGATCGAATACCCGATGGCAGTCGTCATTCTCGGCGGCCTGGCGACTTCGACGGTATTGAATCTCTTTTTACTGCCGCCGATCTATCTGGCTTTCGGCCGCAACACCGATGCTGCCTGAGCATACTGGCGAGCCGGAGGCGTGAGCCTCCGTGTCGTCGCGAGGCGCCATAGCGTCGCACAACCGGAGGCTTACGCCTCCGGCTCGCCGTTTCATTTCCGGCTCGCCGTTTTATGGCGAGCTTTCGCACACCAAGCGCGCCATCGGGCTCGGGCGACGGTTCGCGATGGCCGTATCATGCGGTCTGCAGCTTTGGCACGTTTTCTGCGGTTTGCGAGATAGGCGTACAAAACGCGCCGTAACCTTGGAAGGGTTGAAGCCTTGGCCACAGGAGAACCGCCATGCGAGTCCTGACGCTCTCGATGCTTTTGGCTTTGTTCGCCTGGCAGATGAGGCCGGCCGTGGCTCAAAATCCGGCGGGCGCTCGATCCGCGGCGGTCGCGAGTGCGCGGCAGTCCATGCCGATGGTCCTGCCTAGTCTCGACGGAACCAACAATCCCGGCAACCCGAATCTTCCACCCGTTTTGCCTCAATCGCGCTACCGTTATCAATCTGGCCACTGGTGGTATCGCAGTCCGAGCGGGCTTACCTCGGCTGGGAGAGGCCGCGAAATGGAAGAGTACGAGCCGCCCGTCTACGGACAGTGGTCTAGAAATGGGCTCCGCCCGTCGGCGTTCAGCCACTATTCGTTCGGGTATCGTCCGCAGTGGAATCCGTATAGCGGCTATAGCTACGGGTATAACGGAGGCTTCGGCAGGAGCTTGTACGGGCGCGGAAACGGCTATTATGGCTTGAAGAACGGGTACCTCGGCTTCGGCGGAAACGGGTACTTCAGCAACGGCGCTTACAGCACCGGCAACTAGGCGGCAGCCGATCCAGGGCCTGCATCCTAGATAAGTTCGGCCTAATCGGCGCTTCGCGACTCATCGTAAGCGGCGTCTTGCGCCGACAATCTCGTAGGGTGCCGTATCGGCTGGAATGTTCAGAAATCGCGCCAGGTTTTGAGCATTTCACGCAGCCGGCAAGTTGCTCCTAATCGCTAAATCTTACCGCGGCCATAGAACCTTCATGCGGGGCGAGGCAACTGCGCCACGCTGACGAGGACGATTATCGTGAACAAGCTACGCAACATCCTGGCGGTTTTCATTGCGACCGCGCCGCTGTTCGCCCAGCGCGGCAGCGGCCAGGAGCGCGCCGGGCCGCTCCTTCCGCGACTGCCGGTCATTTCGCCGACCAACAACGTACGCTTGCGGGCGCCGGTGGCGGTGGTCGATCGAGCGCGCGGCCCCGAACGCGCCCGGCAATACCAGGCGTCGCCTCGCGACCGCGTCGCCTCCTCGCAGCCCGCTCTTTCTCCTCCTCCTCCGCCGGGCCAGGCGCCAACGTCGTCAAGGGCCTACCGCCTGCCCGGCTCGCCCTCGGCGCCGCCGCTCGATGGAGGGCCGGGCGCCCCCGCCCGGCAACAAGCGCGGGTCGATTCGCAAGCGTATCTGCTGACGCTTCCGCGGGCCTTCGAACTGGCCTTGACGCAAAACCCCGACGTGGTGGCGCAACGCGCCGCGGAAGGGGTCGGCGCGGCGGCAATCGGCGTCGCTCGCCGCTATCCGTTCAATCCGTTCTTTCAGTTCCAAGCCACGCCTTACCAGCAGGCGCCTGCGTCGGCCATCGCGGTCGAACCGAACGCGGCGAGCAAGACTTTTCAATATTACCTGGTGATGGTTAACTTCGAACTGGCGCACCAACGGCGTTACCGCGAACGCAACGCGACGGCCTCGCTCTCCGGAGTGCGCTGGACGATCCAGCAGGTAGAACTGCAAAGCCTGGCGCTGACCGAGCAATTGTTCTTTACCGCGCTCTACCGCCGCGGCCTGCGCGATCTGGCTCGGGCGAACGCCGAGTTGAACGACTCGCTGCTGTCGATCCTCCAGAGCCAGTTGGCCGCCGGTCAGGCGTCGGCCGCCGACGTGGCGATGGTCCGGCTCGATACGCGTTCGACCTTGCAGCAACAGCGGCTGGCCGAGACGAACTATCAGACGGCGCTGTTGGACCTGGGCCGGCAACTCAACATCTCGCCGCGCGTGCCGATGCAGTTGGTCGGCGAGATGCAGGACTGGCAATGGATGCCCGCCAGCGGCGCCCACCTGTCGCGGGTGGTCGGATTGCGCAGCGCGATCCCCAATACGGCCGACGTGGAAACCATCGCCGAGGAACTGGCCCGCGGCCGGCCCGACGTGCTCGCCGCGCAAGCCAACATCACGGCCGCTCGGGCGAACATCAGTCTCGCTCAGGCGAACCGGCTGCCGACGTTGCAAGTCGGTCCTTACTATCAATCCGACGATTTCGGCATCAAGTATTTCGGCTTTCGCGGCCATATTCAGACGCCGGCGATCAACGGCGGGCTGCCGCTGGTCCGCCAGCGCAACGCTGAAATGCGGCAGCAGCGGATCACCCACGAGCAACTGCAGGCTCGCGCCAAGCTGGAGGCCCTGAGCGCCATCGACCGCTACGAGCGGGCCCGCCGGCTAGTGGAAGAAACCGGCGCCGAGTCGCAGTTCGACGTGCCGATCGAATTGAAAAAGCTCGAAGAGCAGTTCCTTGCCGGGGAAGTCGATGCGATGCTGATCTTCAATGCGCGAACGAGCCTGATTCGTTTCCAGCAAGCCAATCTCGACATGCTCAACGAGGCGGCGCAAGCCGCCGCGGTCGTGACCCTCGCGACCGGCCTGCCGCCCGACGCCTTGGTGCAAGCCGTCGCGCGCGATGCTCGCGAGCCCATGCCTCCGCCTCCTCTGCCGCCGCTCGAGCAGCCGCAACCGCGCAGATCGCGGTAGCTTTGGATCGCGTTCGGCTCGGCGATGGCGCGAAATTGCGTATGGGCGGAGAATTGAAACAGAAGGCAACGCAGGGAACCAAGGATTGAGAAAGGGGAGAGAGAGCAAGTAGAAACGTTGGCAATCCCCTGCATTCCCTGTTTCTTGGTTTGCTTCGTTTGCTTCTGTTCGGTTTGTCAAGCCGCGCAGGACTAAGGTTAAGTTGCCGACTAGGCGGTTGAAGCGGCCCCCGACCGCTGCCGCCGGGCAAACAGTCCGCCGGCCAGGCCGATGTAGAACGCAAGCAGCCAGTGGGCGATCTTCTGGAATTGGTTCTTGTCGGGAAGCGTCGTCGGCCCACGGCCAAAGCTGTAGCTTATCCCACGGGTCATGCCCGCCATGCCGCTCATGCCGCCCATGCCCGTCGCGCTTGGCGCTGACGGCGCCGAGCTGGCCGCAGGACTTGCCGCGGGACTTGCCGCCGGCGCTTCGTGCTTGATTAGATCGTAAAACTTGTCGACGATGCGAAACGTCAACAGGTCGCGCTCGTCCAAGAGCACCCGACGTTGCATGGAGGACGCCTGCCACAGCAAGAGATAGCCCAGCGCGCCGATCAGGAACCCAACGGCAAACGCACGGCGGCGGCCTTCGCCGGCCGCCGCCACGACGGCGGCCGCGAACAGCGAAATGCAGATCGCGGTAATGATCGCCATCGCCCATGCCGGCGAAGCGCCCGCCAAGGCGGCGGCCGAGATCGCCGCCAGCGCCACGCCGCCCATCAGCCATTTCAGCGAGAAGCGGATTGCAGTCATGATCGCGCATTATACGCCCCGTGCGACCGGCTGCGAGAGTTCGAGCGGTTTCAGCCGCTTTTTGGGGTGCTTAGGGAATGAGTTCGATTTCAAACGCGCGGAAAAGAAATGGTCCTCGCGTACTTTCCACCCGAGACCGATTGCGCGGGCTGCGCCGATTCTGCGATCCGCCCAAGGCGGCGAACAGCCAGCCGAGGGCGATGCAAAGCGTTTGCGATGCGAGAGCGACGTATATTTCCACTATGTCGCCGCAAAAGATACCCGCCATCTTGCTGGTCGATGAGCACCTGGTCGTGGGCGAAGTGCAGACCCGCGGCCAGCGGCTGCTCGAAGTGCTGAACGACCATCTGACCGACTGGCTGCACGTTTACGACGTTCATCTTGCGCGCCGCGAGGCGAAGACGAGTAGCGTCGAAGCCTTGAACGAGGTGGCGATTCGCAAGTCGGAGCTGAAGCTCGCGCTGTTGGGCGGCGGCAAGCACGAGTCGCCCGAGAAGCGGCGGTTTTCCTTCGTCGACAAAAGACTGCACTTCGCCGTGGCGCTGGTCGGCGGATATGAAGTTCGCGGGCGGCTGCACCTGAAAGGCAGTTCCGACGTCGACCGCGTGCTGGTGGAAATGAGCAACTTCGTGCCGCTGACGGAGGCCACGGTGGCGCACGCCGGAATGGCCGGCGAAAAGCTCGACGCTTCGGTCGTGCTGATCAACAAGGCGGCGATTTCCATGTTTCACGTGGGCGACAGTCTTCCCTTGGCGCCGGCCGCCGAGCCCTCGGCCGGGCCCGAGTTAGCGGAAAATCTCTCGCGTTAGGCGGTCGGGCCGCGACGGCGCCGAGCGCATGCTGCGAATCCGGTTGCCCGAGTCTCGCGTCCAGGCTACCTTGCAAGAAGCTCGACCGACGCTCCGTTCATCCCACTTCCAACGCCGCCCCCTCCCCCCGTGCTGCTCGAAGACTTGAACCTCGAATCGCTGTTGGCCTCGGGACTGCTGGCGCGCGTGGAACACCACCCCAGGTTGACCTCGACGAACGACCATGCACGGTTGGCCGCGACCGAAGCGGGCGAGTTGCCGCTGCTGGTAATCGCCGACGAGCAGACCGCTGGGCGAGGCCGGGGAGCGAATCGCTGGTGGACCGGCCGGGGAAGCTTGGCCTGCAGCCTGCTCTTCGAGCCGGCAGCCAGCGGCATCGAGCGGCGATATTTTTCGATGATTTCGCTGGCTGCGGCCGTGGCGATCGTCGAGACGGCGGCGCCGCTCGTGGCTCAGCGGCCGATCGGCGTGCACTGGCCTAATGACGTATTCGTATCGGACCGCAAGCTGGCCGGCATCCTGGTCGAGGCGTTGCCCGACGGCAAGCACATCGTCGGCATCGGCTGCAACGTGAACAACTCGCTGGCCGAGGCGCCGGCCGAGCTACAGAAGATCGTCACATCATTGGCCGATCTGACCGGACGATCGCAGCATCGCGCGGCCTTTTTGCTGGAGCTGCTGGAAAGGTTGCAGGCGAATCTGGGCACGCTGGCCGCGGCGCCCGAGTCGCTTGGCGAGCGCGCAAATGAATTGTGCTTGCAACGCGGCCGGCGTTTGACGTTGCAAACCGGGCAATGCGCCGGGCGAGGGCGCCCGGCCCTCCATCGCAATGCGCCGGGCGAGGGCGCCCGGCCCTCCATGAGAATCTTGGCCAGCGGCGTTTGCGCGGGGATCGCACCCGATGGGGCGCTGCTCCTGGAGACGCCGACGGGCCTCCAGACGCACTACTCGGGCGTGCTCGTTCACGACGCGTAGTCGAAGCCGGCGATTCCTATGGAGGTCCGGGCGCCCTCGCCCGCATCGCCGAGTGCAATCTTGCAGAGGATGCACCGCGCCGGGCGAGGGCGCCCGAACCTCCAGGATAACGCGCCGGGCGAGGGCGCCCGGCCCTCCAGGTAATTGAATTCCGATCAGCTTGGTCGCTAAGGTTTCGCAACCGCCCAGAAAATGCCGTTGCGCAATAGGCGGCGGAAGAACGGCAGTTCGAAATCGTCGGGGTGGCCGAGCGACGTGTAAAATACGCGGCCGCCTTTCGCCGTGCGGTTCGTCCAAGCCGTCGGTTCGCCGCGCTCTTGACCTTCGACGCGGCCCATCGCCAGAGCTACGGCTGACGGCGCCAAGGGGCTGGTTTTGTAGAGCGAAGAACCGACAGCAATTTCGCCACCGGGAATGCCGGCCAAGAGTGGATCGAGCGACTCTAGACTGGCAACGAACGTCCGCGGCTTGCCGGGAGCGGGTTCGGCGTGATGTCCGGTGTAGTGGCCGCCGAGCACCTCGGCGTCGAATTCGGTCCAGGCCGCGTGACCTGGCGGCGGCGGTTGGTTGTTGCGCAGCGAAAAAGCGTGGCTCGCCGTGCGAATGCCGACCACCGGCTTGCCCGCGGCGACGAACGCCCGGATCCGCTCAAGCTGTTCCACAGGCGGCGTGCGGCGGCGGACGCTGACCACGAGCAAATCGGCCGTATCGAGCGCCTCCAAGCCGGGAAAATCGTTGGGGTCGCGCGGATTGGCGTGGATTACCGTGATGCGCAAGCCGCGGTCGGCCAGTTCGGCGTCGGCGAAAGCCGGCAGCGTGAGGTCAGTCTGGTATTCATCCTCGCCGATCAACAGCACGACGTGCGGCCGAGGATCGCCGCGGAACTCGAACGCCGCACCGCCCAAAAAGTCCTGGCTGGTGATCGTCGGGCGCCAATACTTCTCGATGTGCTCGATCACCCGCTCGGTGGCCCGAAAATGATCGAGCCCCGCAGGCGGCGAGCCCGAGTCGTGCATGCTGTCGGTCATGTCGCGCATCACCACGACCTGCAGTCCTTGGGCGCAAAGCTGTCGCACGGCGAACGGCCGCCGCAGCACGCAAATATTGGCGTGCACGCCCATCACGATCACGCGATCGATGCCGCGCTGCCGCATCAGATAGATCGCCTCGGCGTTGTCGGTAATCGCGTCGCCGTCGGCGATCTCCAGCGTTTCGATCTGCCGCTTCCACGGATGTCCGTGCGGGCATTGCGGCGTGCAGTCGCAGCGATCCTTGCGGTTCTCGAACGGCAGCGGCGGCTCTTTGCCGCCGGCGAGCGGACACCAGCCGACAGCGAGCGGCTTGAGTTCCAGCGGCGGCGCCTGTTGGGCCAGCTTCCGCCCAGGCGCGCCTTCATAAAACTTCATCGTGTCGCTGGGGCAATGGATGATAAGCACGCCGCGGCGACGGGCGGCCTTGAGCACCTCGTTCATCCGCGGCGCCATTTCAGCCACGCGCTCGGTCGCTCCGCGGCACCAATGCTGATCCCACATATCGCAAACGATGATCGCCGTCTTGGCCGGGTCCCACTCGGCCTCGCCGACGGCGACTTGAAACTTGCCGCTGCCGGCGGCCGTTTCCGCGCGGCTCCGCAAGTGCAGCCGTAGCGGCTCGGCGCCGCGAACCGGCGCCGCGATTGTCAGCACGGGAAACGCGCTCGTCAGGAACGCAACGACAAGGATCGAAAAGCTGCGAAGTTTCATGGCAATCGGTCTCGGCGTTGCAGTCGGGCGCCAGTGTCGTTCTGCCTCGCAATCACTTTAACGCAGCCGCTGGCGCGAAGCTACCATCAGCAAGCGACGTTCACCACCGCCGCTCGACGCCCACTTCGTCAATATTCGACGCGCAAAAAGAACCCGGCGGCGGTCCACTCGCGGAACCAGCGCTGGAGATCGGCCGCCAGCGCCTCGATTCCGTCGGGCGAGACGCGAGCCGCGCGTTCGATCGCCTCGCTCAGCGTCTGCCCTGTCGCGAGAGCGCCGAGCAACTCGAACTGCGGCCGCTGGAGCGCATGCCGGCGCACGACGTATTCCCGGCGCGTCAACGCCAGGCAGCTCTCGGCCGGCTCGGGAATCTCGGGCGATTCGTCGTTGCGCACCGCCGTGAAGTAATCGTTGAGCGGAAACTTGAGCGCCAACAGCCGCAGGCACGGCGCCGTGACGAGCCGCGCCTGCGGCCAACGTTCGACGGGAACGGCGTTCAAGTCGTCGGCCGAGAGCAGCGGCCGGCCTTCGACGCCGGGCCCGTCGAAGACTTCGCCGATCGCCCGTTCGAGCCCGGCCAACTCGATCAAAAAGTCGGGCCAAGTCTCGGTCGATCGCCCTTGGTCGTCGCGGTCGGGCCGCGTTTCTTCCAAGTACCTCGCAAACTCGGCGCCCAGGCGGTCGAGCGTGTAGCTGCGCGACGGATACCGTTCGAGATACCCCAGGGCCAATTCGTCGAACGCGTCCTCGCCGATCGTCTTGAGCGTGCAGGGAAAAACCGACTGCATGCACTCCAGCAACCGAGCGAAATAGGCGTTGGCGTAAATCGCCAGGCGCTCCTCGCCCGACAGTCGCCGAGAAGGAGCAATGACCTGTTCGATCTCGTCGGGCGAAACGGAAAGATGCCGCTGGGCCTCGTCCGACTCGACGCCGGGGCCAATGCCGCCAGGGTGCGAAATGACGGCCTGCATCCAGCGTTGCACGCGAGCAAGAGGGCTGTCGCCGTCCGGCGTCATTGGACTTCTCGCGGCACGAAGTGGATCGGATGAGGGGTCGTCTCCGCGGCGGCCCCGACCTCGAGCCGGTGCGGCCTTCTCGCCTCGGCGAACACCTCCTCCGGCGAGCGGGGGGCGTAAGCCCCCCGGTCTTTCGGCGCCGCGGCAGCATTTGCCCACCCGGAGGCTGACGCCTCCGGCTCGCCTTCGGCCGACGTCATATACTGCCGCGCCTTCAGCACCTCGGCATGCACCACGGGAAACGGCGGAATGCGGGCGTCCCATTCCAGCAGCGTCGCCATGCCGCCGGTCAACGCGTGGGCGCGGCGATACAGCCGCCAAACCGCGTCGATCACGTGGTTGTCGTGCGTGTCGATCAAATGCGTTTCGCAGTTCGTGTGCCCGGCCAGGTGGCATTGCACGATCCGCTCGTGCGGCACGCGTTCGATGTATTCCAGCGGATCGAAGTCGTGATTCACGCTTGAAACGTAGACGTTGTTCACGTCCAGCAACAATCCGCAATCGGCCTCGTCCGCCATCCGCGACAGAAATTCCCACTCGCTGATGGTCGAACTGGCGAACGTCACGTAGCTGCTCGGGTTCTCCAGCACCAGCGGGCGCTCGAGATAGTCTTGCACCGTGCGAATCCGCCGGACGACGTGAGCCAGCGTCTCTTCGTTGAGCGGCAAAGGCAACAAGTCGTGAGCGTTGAGCCCCAGGACGCCCGTCCAGCAGAGATGGTCGGAAATCCAGTGCGGGCGGATCGCGTCGGCCAGGCGCTTGAGCCGCGACAGGTAATCGAAGTCGAGCGGATCGGTGCTGCCGATCGACAGCGAAACGCCGTGCATGACGACCGGATAACGCTCGACGATCTGGTCGAGCACGTATCGCGGCCGTCCCTGCGAGTCCATGAAGTTCTCGGAAATGATCTCGAACCAATCGACTTGGGGCGCATGCTCGAGGAGATAGGCGAAGTGAGCCGTGCGCAACCCTACGCCCAAACCGAGATTGGCGTGTCCAAGCCGAGGAGCGGTCATCGCGTGAGAACTCGAGTCATTGACCCGGTGCAGAGCGTGGTTATCAAGCGGCAAGGGCGCCGCTTCTACTTCTTTTCCTTCGGCGCCGGTCCGACCTTCTTGCCGTCTTTCTTCATCAACTCTTCGAACCGCTTGCGGGCTTTGTCCCACGCCTTGCCGTGCAAAGGCACCGCGCACTCGCCCTTGCCTTTGCAGGCGTTCTCGCCCGGATGGGCGCCGCAGCCGCCTTGGCCCTTGCACTGGTTGTCGGTGTGGCAGCTATGCTCCTTGGCCGTGGCGCAGGCGCCTTGCCCGGCGCAGGCGTTTTTCTTGCCGGCGCCCTTGCCCTTGCAGGTGTTCAAGCCGCGGCAAACGTGCGGATCGCTCAGCAGCGGATTCTTTTCTTTGCCTTTGCCCTTGCCTTCATCCTTGCCTTTGTCCTCAGCGGCCCCGGCGGCGCTGATGCCGACGAGCATCCCGCCAAAAGCGGCCATCGAAAGCCGCTGAAAGTCGCGGCGGTTCAGTTCCGAGTTGTCCATTTAACTCTCCTTTGTTAGCAGGCGGGTCGACAAGGTTTGCTTGATTGGCGCAATTAACCACCCCATATCATACCTCGCCGGCGCGGGCCATGTCGAAAAAAGCGGCTGGCCTCTCGTCATGGGCGGAAAGCAGCGGTTGAGGAGATGAGGCATTGGCTCTTCTCGCAAACTTCCTCTAGCCCTCGGCGGGCCTTTTTGCGAAACTTGCCGCCTTACCCAGCTTAGCGGATCAGTTTTTTCGCAAACGCTTGACGAATGCTGGAAGAATTTGCATGGATGCATCTATCTTGCCGCCGGACGGCCGACGCCGCTGGTTTTTCGAGCCGCAAATTGGGCTGCTCGCGTTGTTGGTCTTCGGGATTTATTTCACCCGGCTGGCCGATTTGACGCTGCGCGGCGAAGAAACGCGCCGGGCCCGGGTGGCGATCGAGATGCTCGAAACGGGCGATTTCATTGTCCCTCGCGAGCAAGGCCGGCTGTTCCCCGATCGGCCGCCGCTGGGCAATTGGGTGATCGCGCTGAGCATGCTGGCCTGCGGCAATCACGACGTCGTCGCCGTGCGGCTGCCGACCGTGCTGGCCACGCTCTTGACGACGATCTTGATCTACGGCTACTCGCGCAGGTTTTTGTCCGCCCTGGGCTCGATGGCGGCCGGCGCCGCCTACGCCACGATGGGGCAGGTGCTGCAACTCGGCTTTCTGGCCGAGACCGAGGCCACGCTCACGCTGTTCGTCGGAGCGTCGCTGTTGGTCTGGCACGGGGGCTATGCGAGCGGCTGGCCGAAGCTTGTCACATGGACCGCCGGCTATGCCTTGGTTGGTCTGGCGGCGCTGGCCAAAGGGCCGCAGGGGCCGATTTATTTTGGCGGCGCCGTCGCGGTCTACCTGGCGCTCAAGCGTGATTGGCGAATGTTGTTTTCCTGGTCGCACCTCGCCGGGCTAGCCGTGTTCGCGGCGGTCGTCGGCGTCTGGCAGATTCCCTATTCGTCGCAAGTCGAATGGGAAAAAGTCTTGCAGACCTGGGGCCACACTTCCGCCGCGCGGTTCGATTACTCCAATCTATGGCCGGTCGTGAAGCATCTGCTGACTTATCCTTGGGAGATTCTCGGCTGCCTGTTGCCCTGGTCGCCTTGGCTGGCCGCGTTTTCGAATCGCGACTTTCGCCGCTCGCTCGGCGCCGCGCGCGACCCGGCGATCTTTCTGACGGTCGCCATTCTCGTGGCCTTTCCGACCTGCTGGCTGGCCCCGCAGGCCCGCGGCCGGTACTTCATGCCGCTCTATCCGTGCTTTGCTCCGCTGGTCGGCTTGGCGATCGAGCGGGCGCTGGCGGCGTCGCGCGTTGTCTCTCGGGCGGCAACTGGAAATGTCGGGTGGCTGGGGCTGAGCCAAGGCGAAGCCCCAGTTCGCTGGGGCATCGCTTCGCTCTGCCGCCAGCCACCCTCGACAAGTCAAAAACTGGCGCGAATGTGGCGCGTGTACTTCACCGCGGCGGCGAGCCTGCTCGTGCTGGCGGGCGCCGCCGTACCGGCGATCAGCGTCGCCGGCCTGGCTCAAGAAGCGCCCTTTTCGCAGCCGCTCGGTTTCGCCGCAGCCTATGCGGCACTGGCCTGGCTGGCGGCCGCGGTTGTCTGGAAGGCAAGCAGCGGCGAGCGGCCGCGGCAAGCCGCGGCCGGCCTGCTGGCCCTGGCCGGCTTTTTGGGGCTGACCTTTAGCGGCTTGATGATGAACGATTGGATCCGCCGCAGCGAAGACATCGCGGGACACGTGGCGGCGCTCAAGACGCGGCTGCCGCCGGATGTGCGGCTGGTCAGCTTCGGCCGCGCACATCACCCGTTCGTCTACTATTACGGCGAGACGATCCCCTGGCTCGATTGGCCGACGAAGGCCGACGCAAGCGCGCCGGAAGCGGTCGGCCCGGGCGACTATTTCTGCTTTCACTCGGTGCGCGGCCGCCGCAAGCCGCTGCCGTTCGACTGGGTCGAGGTCGCAGAGATTTCTTGCGACCGTTATCGCCGCGAGCAGCCGGTCGACGCAATGGTCATCGGCCGGCGAGTCGCATCAAGCGAGCACGACCTGGCCAAGGTCGACGACGAAAAACAGTCGCGAAAATAGCCCCTGAAGAAAAGCAGTGGGCTTAAGAGATCACGAAAGCGCGAGAACACGAAAGTTAAGTTAGGACTTATGACGCCCGGACGATCTCGTTGATGGCTTTGCCGTCCTTTCGCGTTTTCGTGATTTGCCTTCGTCTGCCAGCGCCTAATTGCGCTCGGTTCGCTGGGGCATCGCTTCGCTCTGCCGCCAGCCACCCCTGCCGCCGAAGTTGGCAGCGCACTTAAGAGATCACGAAAAGGCCATGCACAGCGCTGCCTAGTCCATGCTGCCTAGTCCATGTGCATGGCCTTGGCGCCGCTGATCAGGTTGATGAAGTCGCGGTTGCACTTGAACCGCGAGAGCTGCTTGGTGAGCTGCTCCATCGCGTCGACGTGGTGCATGCTCGACAGCGTCCGCCGCAGCATGGTCACCGCGTGCAGCGTGTCGGGATCGAGCAGCTTTTCTTCGCGCCGCGTACCCGACTGGCTGATGTCGATGGCGGGCCAGACGCGGCGGTCGGCCAGCTTGCGGTCGAGCACCAGTTCCATGTTGCCGGTGCCCTTGAACTCCTGGAAGATCAGTTCGTCCATGCGGCTGCCGGTGTCGACCAGGGCCGTAGCGACGATCGTCAGCGAGCCCCCTTCCTCGAACACGCGGGCCGTGGCGAACAGCTTCTTGGGGATGTCGAGCGCCTTGATGTCGACGCCGCCCGACATCGTGCGGCCCGTATTGCCGACCCACTTGTTGAAGGCTCGGGCCATGCGAGTGATGGAATCCATCAGCAAGAACACGTCGTGGCCCATCTCCACGAGCCGCTTGCAACGCTCGATCGCCAGTTGCGAGAGTCGCACGTGGCTTTCCACGTCGCGGTCGAGGCTGCTGGCGATCACCTCGCCGTTGACGTTGCGGCGCATGTCGGTGACTTCTTCGGGCCGCTCGTCGACCAGCAGCACGAACAGCTTGACCTCGGGATAGTTGGTCGAGATCGACTGGCTGATCTGCTGCAAGAGGATCGTCTTGCCGGTCCGCGGCGGGGCGACGATCAACGCCCGCTGGCCCTTGCCTAGCGGCGTGAGCAAGTCCATCACGCGCGGGCTAAGCGGCGTGGCGCCGGTTTCCAGTTGCAGCCAGCTTTCGGGGTTGATTGGCGTCATCGCGTCGAAGCTTTTGACGTTGACGTATTCCTCCGGCTTCATGCCGTCGATATCGAGGATTTCGCGGAGCCGCGGGCCTTGCTGCTTGCGGCTGGGCTGCACCATGCCGTTGATCAGCAAGCCCTCGCGCAAACCGAACTTGTCGATCATCGTGCCGGGCACGAAGGGGTCGGTGCGCTCGCGTTGATAGTTGTTCGTCGTGTCGCGAAGAAAGCCGTAGCCGTTGGGGTGCAGTTCCAACACGCCGGAGGCCGGTACGGTGGGGACCGGTTCGCCATTTTCCAGGACCTCCGGCTCGTTCTGCGGGGGACGATCGCCCTGCGGGCGTTGTCGCCGGCCGCGTCCACGTTGCTGGTGGCCGTTTTGATGATGGAACCCGCCATGCCCACCGGCGGGACCTCGCCCGCCGCGACTACGTTTCTTCTTCGCCATTTCTCACCACAAAAAGAATGTTCACGCTCTGCGAATCGTTCGCGAGTTCGACATAGGCGCAATCAATCGCCGAAGTTTGGGGGCGAACCCAAAATAGATTCGGATGAACCTTCGGCGCCTAGCCTCAGGCCCTAACTAAAAGAAGTCAATTCTCGCCCGACGACGAAAACTGGATCGAAACTAGGTCGACTCGGAAGTTCGCATCCGAAAATGCTTCGCTCTCGCTGCCAACGAGAACCCCCTGCCGATCGAGCACCAGGGTATCCCAACGAGCACGGCCCGCCGAAATAGCGACTACCGCCCAGAGTCGTCAAAAAGCAGGAGACTCAAGGCCAGAAGCGGCTCATGCCCCCCCGAACTCATCGGCCTCATTCAAGGCGGCGGCCTCAATCAAGGCGTCTGTCCAGGGGCACCCCTACGATTACCTCATCGTCTGGGCAACATGCCTATCTGTCAGGCAAGACGTAAAACTAAGCAAATCTTACCCGGCTGCTCGGCTGTGTCAAGCGATCTATCGGCGATTCCCGCTAAAATTCCGCTTCGGGGGCCGTGTTTCTTCCCTGGATTCTCGGCGAAACCTCTGTACCGAAGCGGCAGATCGGTTCCCAATTAGGCAGGGCCGTCAAGATTGTTGCAACCCGTTCTATCCCGCCGACCGATACAAACATCGGTTCCGCGAATTTCGCGGGAAATGCCCGGACTTTTTTTCGAGATACTATCGATGAAACCGGTACTAAGCTGGGGGGTATACGCGGCGCTGGCAGCTTTGGCCGGCGCTGTTCCTGCAATCGCTGCCGATGGATTTCGTTGGGAGAGGGATCTGGCGAGCGCTCAGCTTGAAGCGCGCCAGTCGGGCCGCCTGGTCTGGATCCATTTCGGCGGCCCGTGGTGCGGGCCTTGCCAGTTCTTGGAACGCAATGTCTTCAGCCAGCCGGGATTTGGCCGCGAGCTGGCGGCGGACTACGTGGCCGTGAAGATCGACCCGCGCAGCTCCCCGGAAGCCAAAGAGATTGCCGCAAAGTACGGGGTCGAGCGCGTGCCGTTCGACGTGATTGCGCGGCCTAGCGGCCAACTGGTGTTGCCCGTCCAGAGCCCGACTACGGCGGCGGCTTATGCGAGCATCTGGTCGAATGTCGCCCGTCAGGAGCGTCTTGATGCACCGCCCGCGTCTGGCCCTGCAACGACTCCCTCGAATCCGCCGCCCCAGGTTGCGAGCCAAGGCGCCCGCGGCGATCGATTGGCTGCGCGGCCTGCCGACAACCGCTACGCCGACTACTACAACGGGGGGCAAGGCGTCGAGCGCGAGCCTTACCAACCGCCCGTAGGCAATCGGCCCCCGCAAACGGCATCCCAGCCGCCAGTTCAAACCGCTTCGGCGCCGGCGGATCGCTATGCGGATCGTTCCGCCAACCGTTATCAAAATCAGTCAGTCGACCCGTCGCGTCCAATTTCCGAGGACCGCTATTCTACCGAGAATCGATACCCCCCGTCGCAAGATCGCTACGCGCCGCAGCCGGCGAATTCGAGCTTCCCGAGCCGCGCCGATGCGGCGAATCAAGCGCAAGCGAACGCGGACGCGCGCTATGGCGCCGCCGCGCAAACGCAGAGTGCGGCCCAATCGCAGCCGCAGCAGCAACCGTCCGACGAGCCGCCGGCCGACGAGCAGTTGGCCAACGAGACGCCCTCGCTCGAATCAAAGCTGCCGCCGGGCAGCCCGCCGCTGGCGTTAGACGGGTACTGCGTGGTCTCGCTGTTCGAGAATAGAAAGCAATGGCAACAAGGCGACGTCAAGTGGGGCGTCATTCATCGCGGGCAGTTGTACCTGTTCGTCAGCCAAGAGGCACAGCAGAAATTCATGGCCAATCCCGACAATTACTGCCCGGTTTGTCGGGGTCACGATCCGGTGCTCGTCTTGGATCAAAATCAGGCCGTGCCGGGACGCCGCCAATACGGCGTTTTCTATGGAGAGCGGATTTTCCTGTTTGCCAACGAATCCACGCTCGAGCAATTCTCGCAAAATCCGAAGCGTTACAGCGCGGAGATTTTGCAGGCCATGCGCCAATAACGCGGCGGGCCGATTCAAACGGGCTCGTCCAAACGCCGCGAACTAAGCATAGAGGATTAAATAACCTCCCAATTTACCGTGGGTGCCTGGCGGCTGAGCCTAGGCGAAGCCCCAGATCGCTGGGGCATCGCTTCGCTCTGCCACCAGGCGCCCGTTGCAGCGTAGGGAAATTATTTAATCCTCGATGCTAACCGGAGGCTGACGCCTCCGGCTCGCCTGGTGAAGCATCGCTGTTGTCGTGCGTCACGCGCAGGAAGAATTGCTCCAAGTCTTCCTCGTCGGGCTTAAGGTGCTTGAGCGTCACGCCGCTGTCGGCAGCCAAGCGAAAGAATTCGAGCGTGCTCCACCCCGGCGGCACGGCGGCGATCGCTCGCGCCCCGTTGCGTCCGCTCAATTCGGCGCCCGCCGCGGCGAGTGCGGCCAAGAATCGCTCGCTCGGCCCTTCCCAGCCCAACTCGTAGCGGTTGCCGCCGCTGGCTCGCAGGTCTTCCATCGTGCCCGAGCGCACGATCGTGCCGCGGTCGAGCACGACGATTTGCCGGCAGAGCCGCTCAACGTCGCCCAGCAAATGCGTGCAGAGGATCACGCTCTTGCCGGTCTCGGCGATCAAGTCGTCGAGCAGTTCGAGCATCGCCGCGCGACCCGCGGGGTCGAGTCCGTTGGTCGGCTCATCCAGCAAGAGCAGTTCGGGATCGTGAACCAGCGCGGCGGCCAGCTTGAGCCGCTGCAGATTGCCGGTCGAGTATTCTTCCAGCCGGCGATAGCGTAACTCGCCGAGGCCGACGTAATTGAGCACTTCGTGCGCGCGGCGCTTGGCGTCGCGATGCGGCATGCCGTACAGGTCGCCGGCCAGGGCTACGAACTCGACGCCGCGAAGCACGGGCACGATGGCGGCCGATTCCGACATGTAGCCGATACGGCCGCGCAATTCGGTGCTGGAGCGGAGCAGGTCGCAACCCAAAATCTCGCCCTGGCCGGCGTCGGGCTTGAGCAGACCGAGCAAAATCTTGAGCAACGTCGACTTGCCTGCCCCATTGTTGCCGACCAGGCCGATCGTGCCGGGCTCGAGCGAGAGCGTCACGTCGTGCAAGGCACGTACAGGGCCGTAGCTGCGGCTGAGTTGGCGGACGTCGACCAGCGGCATGCGGTCAGGATTTGGCGAGCAGTTCTTCGAGCAATTTGGCCACCAGCGACGGATTATCGCTCTCGATAATGTGTGTTACCCGCGATGCCGGAATCTTGAGCTTTTCGAGCGAAGCTTTCACTCGCTCCCATTGCTTGGCTCGGGCTTTGCCTTCGGCCAGGTAAAGCTCGGTCACCTGTTCGCCGAGTCGCTGCAGCAGGATGGCATCGTGGTTCTGGTAATAGTTGCGGATGATCTTTGCTTGGTATTTGGTCCGTTCCGCCATAGGTTGGGCGCTTTCGAAAAACTTTGAGTGTTGAGTGCCGGCGGGCGATTGAGCGAACTCGGCCGGCGATCATAGCCCTGCCGGCATCCTGTTTCAGTTTACCGGCGAGCCCGCCACGCTGGCAAATCGGCTGGCGGCTTCCGCCGACTTGACAAAAGCCGCTCGGCGCCGTTCGCCCTCGCCGAATGGCCGCCAGAACTCTAAGATGGGCCGCTCATGGCCAGCGCGGAACGAAGTCAATTATTCGCCGGTTTACGCGTCACCAGCTTCGGCACGCTGGCCAGCCGCGTGCTGGGCATGCTCCGCGACGTGGCGACGGCGGCTTTGCTGGGCCTCTCGGGCGATGGCGTGATGGACGCCTTCGTGATCGCATTTCGCATTCCCAACCTGTTCCGCCGGCTGTTTGGCGAAGGCGCCTTGGCCGCCAGCTACCTGCCCGTCCTGTCGACCAAGCTCGAGCACGACCGCCGGGCGGCCTGGCAACTGGCCAGCGTCACGCTGGTCTGGCTGGCCATGATCCTGGCCGCCGTCGTGCTGGCAGCCGAAGGCGTTTGCGCCGGCGTTTGGCTGTTTTACGGCGATGTGCCGGGCATGAAGCTGCTCGTCGGCTTGTCGGCCGTGATGCTGCCCTATCTGTTTTTCATTTGCCTGGCGGCGCAGGTGTCGGGCACACTGCACGCTCTGGCCCATTTCAGCACTCCAGCCCTGGCGCCTACGCTGTTGAACATCTGCTGGCTGGCGGCGATTTGGCTCTTTGCGCCGCGCTGGAGCGACGATAAGCACGTTCAAGCCTATGTGTTGGCCTTGGCGGTGCTCGTCGCCGGAGTGCTGCAACTGGCCGCGCAACTTCCGGTGCTGCGCCGGTTGGGCTTCCGTTTCGATTACAATTGGCCGGCCAGCCGCGAGGCAGTCGGTCAGATCGTCCGCTCGATGGGCCCGATGGTAGTCGGACTGGCGGTCACGCAGATCAATTCCTTTTTCGACAGTATCCTTGCCTGGGGGCTGGCCGCCCCCGCCGACGGGGCAGCGCAAATTGCTTGGTTGGGAGGCGCCATTGAATATCCGCTGAAACAAGGCGCGGCGGCTGCAATTTACTACGGCGAACGGTTGTATCAATTCCCGCTGGGCTTGCTCGGCATGGCGGTGGCCACGGTGATCTTTCCCGCCCTCAGCCGCCACGCCGCCCGCGGCCAGTTCGATCGCCTGGGCGAGGATCTGACACTGGGCGTGCGGCTAGTATTGTTTCTGGCAGTTCCGGCCGGCGCGGGTTTGATGCTCATCAGCGAACCGCTAGCACGACTGCTGTTCCAGCACGGCGCCTTTACCGCACAGGACGCGGCTCGGGTGGCGCGGATGATCGCCTGCTATGGTCTGGGCGTGTGGGCTTTTTGTGCTGCGCCGGTGGTCGTGCGCGGCTATTACGCCTTGGGCGATCGAACCACGCCGCTGAGAGTAGGAATGGTCTCGATGCTGGTCAATCTGGCGTTGAATCTGGCGCTGGTTTGGCCGCTGGCAGAGGCCGGGTTGGCCCTTGCCACCTCGCTGTCCGCCATGCTGCAAGTGGCGTTGCTCTTAAGCCGGTTCTCGCGACACGGCGGTTGTCTGGGTTGGGCCGAAATCGGCCGGACCACGATCCTGACGCTGGCGGCGACCGCCTGCATGCTGGCCGCCGGGTACGCCGCGATGGCCTGGGCGCCGCACGATTTCGGCCTCGGCAAAGAATTTGCCCGCGTCGCGGCGCCAATCGTCGCCGGCTCGGCCGCGTTTCTGGCCGTCAGCCGGTTGCTCAAGGCCGAGGAATTGCGGTTGTTGCTCGTCTCCCGCGGTAGGAGATAGGCAGTAGGCGGTAGGAGGCAGATTGTAAACGGCACGCGGGAGACGCTTGGGGACGGGCCTTCGCGCCAGGCTCTCTCGGCGCCTTTCGCCGCCCGATTTTCCGCGGCATTCTTCGCGCGGACGGCCAAACGGATTAAAATTCGGGCTTTGACACTGTTCGCATTTTTCCAGCACGCAGGGACTTCGATGCCGATCGTCAACTTTGTCAATGAAAAGAAGCAGGTGCAGGTCGCCGAAGGGGCGAATCTGCGGCAGGAGGCCCTGAAGGCGGGCATCAAGCTCTACAACGGCATCAACGGCTACGGCGCCAAGCTCAACGAGATTCTCAACTGCCATGGCCTCGGCCACTGCGGCACCTGCCGGGTGTTGATCGCCAAGGGCATGGAACATGCCAGCAGCCCGAGCCTGATGGAGCGGTTCACCTTCTGTTGCAATCCGGGCGCCATGTTCGCGCGGATTGGCAACGAAGAAAAGATGCGGCTGGCCTGCTGCACGAAGGTGATGGGCGACATGGACGTGGTCACCTGCCCGCCGATGAACCTGACCGGCGAAAGCTTTTTCAGCTAATCTTTTTGTCGGCAGTGGATCGTTGGCAAGATTGGAGCGTTTTGGCAAGCTGTCAGACCGACGCAACTACGGGTTCCTCTTCTCTGTTCGCGTACGACCGCAACCGGTCGACGAATCGGCCGATCATCCCTGGCCAACAACGCGTCCTCTAAACCAGGATCCCCGAACAGAGAAGAGGAACCCGTAAACCGACGCGGCAGCGCGGCGGTTGTCCCGCTGCATGGCAGCCAGCCGGGCATGCGAACCGTTGTCGGGGATCATGCCCGCGCCGTTTGCGGTCGGCAAAGGCGCGCCATGCAACCCCTGAAATCCGCGCCGCTCCTTTCAAACCGAAGCTATCTTGTGAAACAAATCGTCGCCATCGTCAAACCGTTTCTGGCCGAGAAGGTGCTCGAAGGTCTCAAGCGGGCGCCGCTGGAGGCCGTGAGCATTCGCGAAGTAAAAGGCTACGGGCGGCAGAAGAACTATCTCGACCAGTATCAAGGCAGCGAGTACTCGCTGGCCTTTCTGCCCAAGGTCGAGATCAATCTCTGGGTCGACGACGCCCGCGTCGAAGAAATCATCCGCAAGATCGTCGAAGTCGCCCGCACCGGCCGCATGGGCGACGGCAAGATTTTCGTGTTGCCGGCCGAGGTTTGCGAGCGGGAAGTGGAAATCTAATTCGGAAGTCGGAAGCAGGAGGCGTGATTGCCGACGCTCCGGCTTTTGATCGTCGCGCTTCAGACGGGCAGCCGCGAGTTAAGATCGACTCGCCGCCGCAGAAGACTGTCTGGCGCGCGAGAGCAGGCGAATTAGCGGGAAGACTCATGCGTCTGACTATTTTCGACTTGCTTCATGGCATGGCGATCGTCGCCGGCGGCACGATCGGCGCTCGGGCCGGCTTTAAATGGTTCGGCTATCCCGGCGGAGCCGTCGGTTGCGTTCTTGGCGCCACACTCGGCTTTCTGGTGGGATATGCCTCTTATCGTCTTCTCGACCTCTTGATGGTGCGTCGCATCAGGAGCAAATCGACTGCCGAGCTGAGAGCCAAGTTAGTCGACGACGACATCCCTGGGACCTATGTTTCGAGGCTGATCATTTCCGTGCTCCTTGAGCGCGGCGAACCGGTCGAGAGCTTTCGCGAATACGTCTTCCGGCAACTTCGTTCCGAGGACGTGACCTGGAGGAGGGCGGGGTTGTGCAACCTGGGGCTCTGCTACCCAGACTTGGCGGCGAAACTCGAAGCTTTCGATGCTTTCCAACCGACCAAGGAAGATCTGCAAAGATTGAAGGAAATCGAGCCGGCGCCCGACGACGGCTAATTGCCCCGCCCGCCGGTCAGTGTTGCGAGCGTTGCAGCTTCAAAAGCGCGGCCTCATACTGGCAAGTATCCGGCCCTGGGGCATGGATAGGGCTCCGTAGTGTTGTACAGCAGTGGACCGCACGCTCGGCCTCCCTTGTTCGGCAGGTCGTCTTGATGCTGATCTTATTCAACATGCACTGTCAAGCAGATCTCGGCATGTCAGGCGTCGTCCGTCAACTCAACGCAGTTTGTGAGCCGGGATATTGATGAGGTCCGCCATTTGTCCTAGCCCGTTGAAATTAGCTTCGCTTCGCCCCTCAAGCGGCTCACTCCTTCGAGCATGACCCGCCGACGCTGCAAAATCGTTTGCTGGCAGTTCAATCCGATCGCACGGAGATCGTATTTCCAACAAGAACTGCACCCCGCGCGTCGCACTTTCGGGGTTGGCATTGTTACCGCCCGTCTGGCTTGTCAAGTGCCGTGCGGGGTAATAGGCAAGTCATCCGGTCGAGCAATTCCGCTTGCGTGAGAAGTGGCGCCATGCCCCCCCTTCTCGCGGCGTGTTGCTCTACGAAGTCGCCGTAACCGCCGCCTGCGGCTGGCTCGCCTCGCAATCGATCCACCAGCGGTCGCCTGCCGATTGGACGACAGTTCCGAATTCCATCGACAAGGCGGCGATGCGGCGTGCAATCGCCTGGCGCTCTTCGCCTTCGGCGAGATTCACCTGACAATCGTCGATGATCGTCGGCGAAAGGCCGATGCGCCGCACTCCGTGCCGTCCCAGTGAAAGCTCGAACAGCAGCCCGCGATCGTTGCGCAGCTCGGGGTCGACCGCGTAGTCGTCGACGAAGTCTCCCGCGTCGTAGATGATCGGGCGGCCGCGGTAGAGTTCGACGCCCTGAAACAGATGCGAGCTGTGGCCAAAGTAGATGTCCGCTCCGGCATCGATGACCGCATGCGCAAACTGCCGAAACAGCGCCGAGGGACGCTCGACCATGTTCGGCCCCCAATGGTTGGAAACGAGCACGGCGTCGGCGCCGCCTTGCCGCGCGGCTGCAATGCTTTGCCGCACGATGGCCAGCGATTCTTCGCCCAGCGAAACTTCCAGCCAGTTCGTACCGGGGCTCGTCGCCGTGGCGGCCCAGCCCGGTTCGTTGTCGGTGAACGCGACGATCGCCAGCCGCAGCCCGCGAGCTTCGAGGAAAGCAGGCCGCCTGGCTTCCTCCAGATTGCGACCTGCTCCTGCGAAGGCGATGTCTGCGCGGCTCAAGCTCGTCAACATCTCGAGCAAGGCCGGCTCCTCGTAATCGAGCACGTGATTGTTGGCCAACGTCACGGCGTCGATGCCCGCCAGGCGGAGAGCGTGAATTGCGTGGGGCGCAGCGCGAAAATGAAACGTCTTCGACCAGCGCGACCAAGGGCGCCCGCTGCGACTGACCACGCACTCGAGGTTGACCACCGTCAAATCGGCGGCCTTCAATCGCGGCAGCACGTTGCCCCAAGGATAGTTCAGGCCGCGTTGGCGTAACGCGTGGTCGGTCAAACGCCCGAGCATCACATCGCCCGCCAGCGCCAACCGAATTGACTCCATCGGCGTTCTCCCGTCAGGCGGCGGAGCCTCGCAGGCAGAGGGGATTTCGCTCTGCTCACCGGGGACGGCGAGGGACCGATCTCAATTCGGCTTCGGCCGCCAGCCAATCGTGAAACGCCGTTCCCGCGGGGCGACCGTGGCGCAGCCAAATCTCATAAGCCCGCCGCGCGATCAACTCCCGGTCGGGCAGGCGATACTCGGTCGGTTGACCATGACCCGGCAAAACGGTCTCCTGGCGAGCAACCGCAGCTTCACGCTCGCCGTTGCGAATTGCTTTCATCGTCTTTCTCCTCGCGCTGACTCTGACATCTGCCTACATGAGCAGTTTTTGCGCCGCGGGTAAAAAATTGGCCGGGGCCGTCCGTTGCCAATCGAGCCGGTTTACGGACGGTCCCGGCGCAAAATCGCGATCGCACTCGCCGTTTAGGGGGCCTTTCGCAAGGCAACGGGCTTGGCATCGGAGCGCGGCGCGGCCGCGGAGGGGGGCGGGGCGGGCGGAGCAGGGGGCGGTTCGGCGGGGGCGGCTTTCGCGCCGTCGCACCCGCAGCACCCATTGCAATTATGGCGCCCGCGGCAGCCCTGACAGCCGTAGCATCCATGGCAGCGACGCCGTCCGCGGCATCCATAGCAACCGCTGCAATAGCTACCCGAGCAGTCGCAACCGTCGCAGCCCGAACAAGCGCAATCCCGGCGCCCGTGACCTGCTTGAGCGACGTTGTCGGTCGAGATCAGTGAGATGCCGACGACCGCAAAAAAGAGAGCCACGGCCAATCCAAGCATACGATTCATAGCAACACCCTTTCGCAAAAGATCCCCAGAGAGAGAAACGACGCTGGTGCTCCTGCCGCCTGCTGCAAGCGCTAATTTCGCATTTGTCGCCCGCGAGCCTGCGGCGCGCTTCCGTATCCGCCGAGAGGCGACTAATCCTCCTTCGCTGATGAGCTTGCCAAAGCAGATCGCGCATGAGCCGCATCCCCAGGAAGCAAGTCACGTGCCGGTCTTGGCTTCGTGGCTGAAAGCCTCTCGAGATTCGATGCCGGCGTCGATCGCTGCGCTGCGTTCGGCATCCGGCTCGCAGGAAGCTTCTTGAGAAATGCGGTCGCTCATGGCACGAAACATGTTCAAGCGAGCCATGGCATCGGGAGGGATCGACAAAGACATACGAACCTTTCTTAGCAAGCGGTCTGAACGGAAGGGCGGTCTCAACGGAAGCGACGTTTTCGCGGCAAAGCGGCGATCAATGTTCTTGGCAGCAAGGCGGCTCGACGACGGTAGCCGCGGCCTGCTCCGCTGGCGAACCGCAAAGTCCGAGAAACATGTCGAAGATCGAACCGGCCAGTGCGGATGCCTGGTCGTCGGTCATGTCGCGGATTTTTTTTGCGGCCCGTTCCCCCGAGCCGTAGGGCACGTCCGCATCGCTGATCGCGTTGCGAAACTCGTAATAGTCCGGGAGCAGATCCGCCGGCAAATCGTCTCTGGGGTTAACGCGGCTCAACTGGGCCGCATAAGCCGTCAACAGGCGTTCTTTGACTTCCGCCTTCTCGTCCGCCAGAATTCGCACCGCGCGCGTGAACCGCGCTCGTCCTTCGCTCAAGGCCATGTTCGTTTCTCCGTATTCAAGCTGCCGTCGGTTAGTGGTTGCGACCGTAGCGACCGGAATGCGATTCGAGCCCGCGTCGAGCCGGCCGATGTTTAGCTCACGGCGACCTCGGGCGCCTCGGAACTCGTCCGCGCATGCACGCGCACTTCGGCGGCATCGGTCTCTTGAAGAATCCGTTTGGCGTCCACCAATTCAAGCGGGCTGCCGTTGGCGACGACCAATACGCTGCCGTTTTTGATGCAATGTTCGTAGTGTTCGATATCCCGGCGATGGACGCCCCAGCCGGCCAATCCGCCGAGGTAGGCGCCCACGGTCGCCGCGGTCAGGGCTACCGCGACCGGGCCGAACATGAAAATGGCGCCGACGCCGGAAACCGCGACGGCGCCGAGCCCTGCCAGCACTCCGACGACGCCGCCAAGACCGGCGCCGATGGCCGCATCGCGAACTGAATCGTCTCCCATTTCAAGCTCTCGCGTCAGCTCGGGTTTTTCGGTCAGGCCCGACGAAACAAGCGAGATTTGCTGCTGGGGAAAGTCGCCGCGCCGTAAAATCCAAACGGCCTGTTCCGCCTTGTGGAGCGACTCGTACACGCCGACCACGCATTCTTCGTTCATGACTTTCGCTCCTTGACTACCGCTGCCTGACTACGTTTAGCGGCGGCGCCCGCGCCCGAAGAGAACATTTGCACCCTCGGTCGAAGCGCCAGGCCAAAACCGCAGGTACAACTTGCCGATGAGCAAGTAGCGTGCCGGATAGCAAACGCGGAAGAACGACGGGGCAGAGCATTGAAAGGACATCGCGACAGCGCGCTCTCGAGCGCGCATCGGTGTGCGATGCACACTGCCAGGCTCGCCGTTCGTTGTATCGGGCGCAATGACAAGCGGATTGGCAATTTTTCCCGAGCGAACGATAATCGTGCTCTGGGGGAGCCCGCATCTCGGGCAGTTCCAAGGCATTGCAATTAGGGAGGTTCTGTTGTGAGCGGTAAGCAATCCAACACTCGGCGGGAGTTCTTGCGACGCGCGGCGGCGATGTCGTCGGCAGCCGCGTTGCCGTGGATCGTGTCTTCAAGCGCGCTGGGCGGCGCGGGCCGAGCGGCGGCGAGCGAAAGGATCACGCTCGGCGTCATCGGAATCGGTCCGCGATGCACTTACGACCTGACGTCCATGCTCTCGCTTCCCGACGTGCAATGCGTGGCGATCGCCGACGTCCAGGCCAGCCGCCGCGACGCGGGCAAGGCGCTTGTCGACAAGCACTATGGCAACTCCGATTGCCGGCTCTATCGAGATTTTCGGGAACTCCTCGATCGCAAGGACATCGACGCCGTGTTGATTGCGACCGGCGATCGCTGGCACGCGACGGCGTCGATGCTGGCGGCGCAGGCCGGCAAGGATGTTTACAGCGAGAAACCGTGCGGCCTGACCATCGAACTCTGCCAGCAATTGGCCGACACGATGAAAGCCGCCGGACGGATTTTTCAAGCGGGAACGCAGCGGCGGAGCGTGCCGAACTTCCAGCAGGCGGTGCGTCTGGCACGGGAAGGAAAGCTAGGCAAGCTGCAAACGCTTTACGCCTCGGTCTACATCCCAACGCTGGACAATAGCTGGCTGGCCGGCGAGCCCACGCCGCCCCGCGACGTCGTCGACTGGAACCTGTGGCTGGGTCCGGCGCCCTGGCGTCCTTACAACAGCAAGTACGTGGCCGGCAAATGGCGAGGGTATTACGACTTCGATTCCGGCGCCCGATTGCTCGACTGGGGCGCCCATACGGTCGATTTGTGTCAGTGGGCCAACCAGGCCGACCACACCACGCCCATCGTTTTCGAGCCGTCGGAAAAAAACATCACCTGCACCTACGAGAACGGCGTGAAGCTGGTGCTCGACTTTCTGCCCATGCCGTTTGGCGATCGCGGTCCCCACTGGATTACCAGGCTCGGCACTTGCCCGGTGCGGTTTGTCGGCGCCGAAGGCTGGCTGGAGACAGGCGACAGCGGCGAAACCGAGGTTTCCTCCGAGGCGCTCCGCGGCGAGTTGCAAGCCTCGGCCGGCAGGGTCAAGGGGTTGGACGTCTCGGCCCACGCCAGAAACTTCTTCGATTGCATCAAATCGCGGCAACCCACCGTGGCGAATCCCGACGTGATGCGGAACTCGCATGTTGCTTGCCACGCTGCGGCGCTAGCCTGGATCCTCCATCGCAAGCTGTCGTTCGATCCGGTGAAACAGGAGTTCATCGATGATGACGAAGCCAACCGGCTGCGTT
This sequence comes from Pirellulales bacterium, assembly GCA_035532215.1. Lineage (GTDB taxonomy): Bacteria > Planctomycetota > Planctomycetia > Pirellulales > JAICIG01 > JAICIG01. Next base: position 51,943 of record DATKRK010000356.1, read on the forward strand.
CTCGCGCAGCCCGGGCGTGGAGTTGAGTTCGCGGTGGGGCGGCCTTCCTCACCCGTCCGGCGATTGACGGCCTGGAAGGCCGCCCCACGATGAGCCCGCAAGCGATGGTCAGCCGGGCTCGGTATGACCTATTGTTCTTCGCTGGCTTCGCCGCTGCCGCGCTGGTTCGAAAACTGCCGACTGGCGACGATCGACTCGACGAGGTCGCCAAAACGGTAGCCGTCGGCCGCCAACCGGGTGCGCATCTCGTCGAGCAAGGGCTCGTCGGAAAGCAACAGCCCGCGGCCGAGCGCGTAGGCCAACAGCTTGCGGCAGAGATTGTCGACGAAGTCTTCCTGCCGCCGCTCGCGCAGGTAGCGGCGCAGGCCCGCGAGGCCGTCGCCCTGGCTGCCGTCGGGAAAGACGGCGTGCGTCTCGACCGCCCGGCCGCCGAGATCGCGCTGGCGGCGCTCGCCGATCGGTCCGTAGCCCTCGAAGGCCAGGCCGATCGAGTCGAAGCGGTCGTGGCAGCCGGCGCAGGCATTGTGCTCGCGGTGTTTGGCCAAGACTTGCGGCAGCGTCAACTCGCCGAGCTGCGCTTCGTCTTTCGGCAGTTCCGGCACTTCCGGCGGCGGCGGGGGAATGTGTTCGCCCAACAAGCGCCGCACGACCCAATAGCCGCGCTTCACGGGGCTGGTGCGCAAGCCCGGCGAATTCTTGGTCAAAAACGCGGCCATCGGCAGCAGCCCGCCGCGGCCGTAGCGCGAGGCGTCGTCGACCTGCAACCACTCGTTCGGCCCGTCGGCCGGCGCCGGCATGCCGTAGTGCCGCGCCAACGCCGGATTGACGAACGTGCGATCGGCGTAAAGAAAATCGAGCACCGAGCGGTTCTGTCGGGCGACGTCGATGAAAAACTTGAGCGGCTCTTCGAACATCGCCTGCCGCAACTCGCTGGTGAAGCTGGCGAACCGCTCGCGATCGACGCTGTTGTGTTCCTCGAAACGGCGAAACTCCAGCCAGTTGCCGGCGAACTCCGCCGCCAGTCCGCGGATGCGATCGTCGGCGAGCATCCGCCTGGTTTGCGCCAGCAGCACTTCCGGTTGTTGCAAATCGCCGGCGGCCGCATGGGCCAGCAGTTCATCATCGGGCATGCTCGACCAGAGAAAATAGCTCAGCCGGCTGGCCAGGGCGTAAGGCGGCAGCGGCTGCATCTCTGGGCCCTCGGCGGCCAAGTCGAAGCGATAACAAAAATACGGCGAGACCAGCACGCTGGCCAGCGCGTCGCGGATCGCGTCTTCGTGCGAAAGCTCGTCTTGTTCCCGCAGCAAGCGATAGAAGGCCAGCAGTTCCTCTCGCTCGTCGGCGGCTAGCGGCCGGCGATAGGCCCGCTCGGCGAACCGCAGCAGGGCTTCGAGGTGGCTCGGCTCGGCCGCCCGCCGTGCTTCGTCGACCCAGCGGATGAGGGCCGAGATATCGGTGAAATAGGTTTCGATGGCTTCGATCGCTTCGGGGCTGGCTTCAAGCTTCTTGGCCTTCGCCAGATAAGCCGCGGCAAGCTGCGAGATCTTAGCCGGCGAGGTCGCGTCCTTGTCTTCCGAGCGGGCGAAGTCGAACGCGCTTTCGCCCATGAATCGCGGCGGCTCGGCCCGCTCGAAAAAGATGAAATCCTTGTACTGCCGCGCAGGAACCGAGGTGATGAAATTCAACTCTTGCCACAGTTCATCCAATTCGCGCCGCTCGGCTTCGTCCAATACGAGATCGTAGAGCGGCTGGTCGTCGCGGAAGTAGCCTTGCATCAAGTGAAAGCCCGCCGTCAGCAGCCGGCCTTGACCCGCCGCTTTCGGATCGAAATAAGGGCCGCGATCGGAGACGACAAAGGCATCGGGGAAGATGCGGCAGAATTGCGACCAGGCTGCTCGCAACGCCTCGTCGTCGGCGTCGCCTGAATACTCGCGATGCAGCGCCGCCAGCCGCCGGTTTCGCCACAGCACGAGCGGCTGGCTGCCGGACGAGATGCCCGGCGCCAGAAGTTTTTCGATCTTCGGCGCGCACTTTTTGCGCTCGCTGACGACGAAATCGCGCATCGCTTCCGCGCGGCGGCGAAGTGCGTCGCGTTCATTAGCGAGCGCGGGCAACTCGCGCCACATCGCCCGCAGCGCCACGACCGGCCCAGTCGCTGGTTCGTCGCCATCATTCAACGTCGCCCAAAGAGACTTCAAGTACTTGGGACTCAATTTGCTCTCTCGCCCCAGTCGATCGAGCGACACGTCCAAATTCGCCGTTTCATCGCCTTGCCGGCTGCGCCGCAGGGCCAAGGCATGAAAATAATCGGCGTAATCGACGCGGCGCCGAGCGTAAAAATCGATGATCCGCTGCACGCAGTACTTGTCGCGATCGGTCTCGGTAACGACCGCGTGCGGGGCAAACACGAAGCCGTGCGGCTTGAGCGCCAGATGATCGGCGACCAGCCGCGCGGCGGCCAAATACTTTTTCGCCAGCGCCGGCGACATGGTCAGCGATTCGCCCGAATTGTCGAAGCCCGCCTCGTTGGCCGGATCGACGGGAAACTCTCGCGTCGGCCGAATATCGACGCCGGTCAGATCGCGGATCGTATAGTCGAACTCGGCGTTGCTCAGCCGCCGCGCCAACACCGGCCCAGGGTCGCCGGCGTGGCGCCGCGCTTCTGCGTCGCGCATCGCCTCGATCCAGGCGACGACGGCCTGGCGCTCGTCGGCCGCCGGCTGCCGCTCGGCGTCTTCGGGCGGCATTTCATGGGCGGCAAGTCGATCGAGCGCCAACTCCCACGTGCGATGCTGTTGGGCGACCGCCGCCAACGACGCGTAGCCGCTCAAATCGAGCTTGGCCTCTCGTTTCGCCTCGCCATGACAAGCGAGGCAATATCTTTGCAAGAAGGGCCGCACGGTCTGCGTGAAGCGGGCGTCCAGCATTGGCTCGGGCGGTTCGGCGGCATCTGATTGTGCTAGAGCAAAGGCGACCCAGACCGTTCCAGCAGCCAGTGCCGATCGTTTCATGAACAAGTTCATCCGGAGCCTGAGTCGTCCTACTTGCATGGATAGAGCGTGCTGCTATAATGGGGTCGTTGCCTTCGGGCGACATCCCCCGCGTCAGGTACCTGCCCCGCCTGACGCGGGTTTTTTCATGCGCGAGCCGAATTCTCCGGGCGGCAACACACGGTTAGCACACGCCCCTCGGCTCGACCAGCATGGACCCATCCACCGATACGGATATAATAACAGGCGTTTATGAATATTGCCTGCCGATAATCCCGCCCGACCGGCGACCGCCCAATATCCCACGGAGAACGCACCATGTTGACGATTCTTGGCCAGCGAAACGCACGGCGTTCGTTCTGCGATGGCGTCAGCCGCCGCAGCTTTTTGAAGATCGGCGGCACGGCGCTCGGCGGGCTGTCGCTGCCGCAATTGCTGGCGGCCGAAGCGAAGGCGGGCGGCGGCAGGCACAAATCGGTCATCAATGTCTTCCTGCCCGGCGGCCCGCCACACCAGGATATGTGGGATATCAAGACCGAGGCCCCGGCCGAGATTCGCGGCGAGTTCGAGGCCATCAAGACCAACGTGCCGGGCATCGAAATCTGCGAGCTATTTCCGCGGATCGCCGCGATGATGGACAAGTTCGTGCCGGTCCGCACCGTGGTCGGTTCGTTCGGCGGGCACGACGGCTACCAGTGCATGACCGGCCGCACGCCGAACAACCCGCCGCAAGGCGACTGGCCGGCGATGGGCGGCTGGGTCTCGAAGGTGCAAGGCGCCGTACATCCGGGCGTGCCGGCCCACTTGTCGCTGATGTACAAGACGGGCGCCAGCGGCTGGGGCAACCCGCGCGACGGCGGCTTTTTGGGCGCCGCGCACGCTCCGTTCCGCCTCGTCGGCGACAAGGCGGGCAGCGTGGCCGATAACATGACGCTCCGCGATCTCACGCTCGAACGCCTCGCCGATCGCCAGAGCCTGCTCAAATCGTTTGACAACTTCCGCCGCGAGGCCGACAGCTCGCGAATGATGACCGGCATGGACGTCTACTTGCAACAGGCCGTCGGCATTCTCACATCGTCGGCCCTGCGCGACGCGCTCGACCTGTCGAAGGAAGACCCGCAAATCCTGGCCCGCTACGGCCAGAACGATCCGACGTTCCAGCGCGACGGCGCCCCGCGGATGGTGCAGAACTTCTGCGTCGCTCGGCGGCTGGTCGAAGCCGGGGCTCGCGTCGTCTCGATGAATTACAGCCGCTGGGACTGGCACGGGCCCGACGGCAAGAACTTCGTGCAGGCGCGCGAAGACATGCCGCTGTTGGATCAGGGGTTGTCGGCCCTGGTGACGGATCTGCACGAACGCGGGCTCGAGCGCGATGTCTCGGTCGTGGTCTGGGGCGAGTTCGGCCGCACGCCGCGGATCAACAACACGGCCGGCCGCGACCACTGGCCGCAGAACTCGTGCGCCATGCTGGCCGGCGGCGGGATGCGCACCGGCCAGGTGCTCGGCGTCACCGACCGCCTCGGCGGCGAAGCGAAGGTGCGGCCCGTCAGCTTCCAAGAGATCTTCGCCACGCTCTACCACAATCTCGGCATCGACGTGAACACCGTCACCGCGCTGGACCTGCACGGCCGGCCGCAATATCTGGTCGACAACGGCGTGCAGCCGATCCGCGAGTTGATTTGAGGCAGGATGCGCGTTCAGCAACTCTCGGCGTCAGACTAGCCCAAAGACGACGGACTGCTTGTCGCTTTTCTTGCTTGGAACGTTTCGGCGATGATACGCTGAGACGGGGGGCGATTCGTTCGCAGGGCCGCCTTGTGGCATCCGATCGCATGCCAACTCGTCGCCGTTGGTTTCAATTCAGCCTCGCTACGCTGCTGGCGGGTACGGCGGTCGCCGCATGCGCCACGTTCGCCGTGCAATGGTTCGCCTTATGGCGCCGCGCTGAAGCGGCCGAGCATGCTTTTGTAGCGGCGGAATCAAATTGGGAGGCCGGAACCGGCCGTTTTGAGGAGGTCCGTGAGGCGTCAAGCAGATGGCTCGATGCCGAGTCGGCCGTGCCGTTTTCGGATCAGCGCGCGGCGCAAATCGCCTATTTAAACCGCACCGCCCGACTGGAAAGACGAGCCACCGGCAGGGCCGTGTACGCCCTGTTCGGCTCAGAGGAAGCGTTGCATGAGCATGAGCAATGGGCGTTGCAATTGCGCGCCGATCGCAAGGAATTGGAGTCTCGTTTGGGCGTCAAGGCGGTCGACGAAGAGTGAGCATCGCGGACCGCTTTTGCTATTGACGTCGCCTCTGGGGAAAAAGGGCTCTTCCGCGGAATCTGTGGGGCAATTTGGCGCTGATTTGCGGGGCTCCGGTTGCGTTTTCCGAGGCATGGCCGGGCAAATAAATGAGGTGCTCGCAAAGTGCAACAGGCGACGAGGATTCTATCGCCAATGGTCGCAACTCGCCTGCCGCTCGTCATAAGTCGCGGAATCACCAAGTATTGGGCAGGCGGTGCTAGCGCGAAATAGACCGGTGTGCTTGGCAGGGCGGCGATGATCGGCGATAGACGAAGCTCGTTTGCCACCAGCTTTAGAGATCGTCCTGCTTTTTACGCGGCGTTTTCCGCAGTGAATTCCGACCCCGAAGGGGTCAGATTCGATAGCCCAGGGCGCAGCCCTGGGAATCCGAACGACGCAACATTGTTCACCCCGACGGGGTGAAACCGGCCGCCGCATCGACCAGTGATTGTAAATTGAGCAGAGGGCCTTGGGATGAGAACCAACGAGTTACGCCCTTTCAGGGCGGACGCGCCGTTGGTTGGACGAGTCCCCCAGGGCTGCGCCCTGGGCTATCGAATGACGCACCTTCGGTGCTACGGCGGCCTTCGGCCTTATCCATCTTTCCAGAAAGCAGGACGATCTCTTTAGCTGGTGGCAGACACGATAGGAAGACTGCGTAACGGCGGAGCGCGAGTTGCAACCCTCGCCAATTATCTCGTCCGTGCATTGCGACGTGCATTTATTTGCCCGGATATGCCTTGAAAACGCACGCCTCCACTTGCTCTGCAAGCCGGAATGACGCATAAATTCTGCCGAGGAACAATCTTTTCAAAGCGTCGGCGAGGGTTAAGTCGATGGACACGATTCTCGCTTGCGATTGCGAGCAAGCCGCCGGGGCGATAAGGTCGGTTCGCCCGTCGGTCTAAAAACTGCGCGAAGTCGTTCGACGGCTGGCGCAGCGGCGCCGAGCGCAGCTTGCCGAAAACGCACGTTTGGCGGCCGGAGAGCCGCGGCGTGAAAGCGAAAAATCATGATTTATACGCCCCGCGAGATGATAAACCGCCGCCGTGCCAGAAAAGGGCCAAAACCTCGGCCCGCAGGCGAAAATGCCGAGGGCGATGATTTATCGAAAGGCGTCGAAACGGGCGCGAAACGGGCGCCGATCAGGCATGAAACGCCCTGTTTTGCGCCGCCGCTATGGCCCCGCGAGGCGCGAACCGCGTGTTTTCTCGGAGAATCTCGCGATGCGGCGCCGATTTGCACGCTTGCACGCGCAGCGATATAAATAAATCGGCCGGAATATAAATCACCGTCGCCGTCATCGCGGAGAAAGAAAGCCGCTGGTGAACGGCCAGATACTTTCGCGCCGAGACCAGCACCTGCGGATGCTTGCCTTTGATCACTTCGGAGAGGATATCCGTGTCGATCAGCGCCGCATCCATGTCTACGGAAGATCACGCGAAAGGTTAGCCCTGGTTTTCGCGACCTTATTGATCGCCTCGATCTCTTCCTCGGTCATCTTCTGAAAAAAGCGGCGCAGACGCGAAATGCCGCGGCGCGATATTCTGAAGGCTATGGAGCTTGTTCCCGTCGACAACTTGCAAATTGGTCTGGCGCCGGCGGAACGCCGCGCGGAGGCGTTCGAGCTGGCCTTTAGCTCGCTGCCCGAGACCGAACGGCGAGGGTTGGCGGAGCAGGCGCTGCGGAAGGCCGCCGTGGCGGACGCCGCGGCGCTGTTCGAAGCGCGGCGCGACGGGCGCTTGCTCGGCGCGCTGTATTGCGAACTGCAACTCGGCGGCAGCGCCGGGCTCTGGGCGCCGCAAATCGCCGCCGAAGCCGCGGACGATGCCGCCTTCGCCGAGCGTTGCGCCGGCGAGCTGTTGCAGGCGGCGATCGCTTGGCTCGCCGCGCGGCGCGTGCGGGTGGTGCAATCGCTGCTGACGACCGACTCGGGCCGCGACGCCGAGCGGCTGCGGGCGGCCGGCTTTACGCATCCGGCCGACTTGCTGTATCTGGTCAGCCTGGCCAACAGCTTTCCAGCGGCGCCGATCGAGACGGATTTATCGTTCGAACCGCTCACCGCCCGTAGCGACGACGAACTGGCGGAATTGCTGGAAGGCACTTACGAACAAACGCTCGATTGCCCGGCGCTCAACGGCGTGCAAGACTGTCGCGAAGTGCTGGCCGGCTATCGGGCGACCGGCTCGTTCGATCACGCGAACTGGTTCTTCGTTCGTCGCGACGGGCAGGACGTGGGCTGCTTGCTGCTGGCCGACTTTCCCGACGTCAATCAATATCTGCTGGTCTACATGGGGCTGCTGCCCGCGGCTCGCGGACAGGGCCTGGGGATCGAACTGGTACGCCATGCGCAATGGCTGTGCGGGCGAGCGGGCCGGGCGCGGTTGGTGCTGGCGGTCGACGCCGAGAATTCGCCCGCCATCAACATTTACGCTGCCGCCGGTTTTATCGCCTGGGATCGTCGCAGCGTCTGGCTGCGCGTGCTGGAAAGCTAACAGCAAGCTTTCGCGGCAGTTTTCCAGGCTGCGGTTCAGGCAATTCCGCGAGGCGTTGGGGCATAAGGCTTTGCGCTTGGGAACCGTTCGGGCCCCGCACGGCGCCGCGGTCGATCCGACAGTTTTTCCACGGCCGGTTGCGCGGCCAAAAATATTTTTCTAATGGAGAGGACACCCGCGGCTAACGGAGTTTTTCGGCGAATTTGCGCGCCTCGCGCGAGCGGTCGCCAAGGGCGAGCGCCGACGCGCCGATGAAACTCTTTGACAGCGCTGCTAGCACGCGTACAATCGACGCCTCGGGTGACATTCAACAATCCTTTAGGCGGCTGTCGCGGACACGCCTCTTCCCAATTCCCATAGCCGTGACAAACGGCACGAATCGACCGCGCCATGACGGTGAGGCTCGGGGTAGGGGAGTTTGTGCGCTGAGGACATGCAGGAAGTGACCAAGGACGATATGGAGATCGTGTCAGCTTTGCAGATTGCGCTTGCTGATAAGGTCGGTCAGGAGCGGTTCGAGTTGTGGTTCGGCGCGAACACGCGTCTCGAAGTGAGCGACGGCGCCCTGACGGTCCGCGTGCCCAACCAGTTCTTCCAAGACTGGCTGCGGAAGAACTACCGCCAGCAGATCGAAGCCGCCTGCCAAGAGACGCTCGGCTGGCCGGCGCCGGTCAACTTCCGCGTCGATCCGTCGCTGGCCGAGGCCGTCGCCGCGGCGGCCTCGCCAGGGCCGCAGGCATCCCAGGTCAAGGATTCGTTGGCCGGGGTTTCGGCGGCGCCCGCGCCGCCGGCCCCGGCAGGCGCCGCGCGGCGGCGCTTCGCCGCGCTCGATTCGTTCGTGGTCGGTTCGACAAATCGCCTGGCCCGCGTGGCCGTGCAAACGATGGTCTCGGGGCATGGCGCCACGTCGCCCTTGCTGCTCTATGGTCCGACGGGCGTGGGCAAAACCCACTTGCTCGAGGCTCTGTGGACCGAAGCCCGCAAGACGCGAGCCGGTTGCCAGGCCGTTTATCTGTCGGCCGAGCAGTTCACCACGCAGTTCCTCGGCGCCTTGCACGGCAGCGGCTTGCCGAGCTTCCGCAGCAAGCACCGCGGGCTCGATCTGCTGCTGATCGACGACCTCCAATTTCTGGCCGGCAAGCGAGCGACGCTGGTCGAGCTGTTGCACACGATCGACGCCTTTGCCCGCGCCGGCCGGCAATTGGCCTTCGCGGCCGACCGCCCGCCGGCGGAACTCGGCGAGTTGGGGCCCGAACTGGTGACGCGGCTGCAAGGCGGCCTGGTTTGCGGCATCCAACCGCCCGAATACGAAACGCGGCTGGGCATCGTCGGCCGCATGGCGGCGCGTTTCGAGTTGGCCGTGCCCGGCGACGTGCAAGCTTATGTCGCGGCCCATTTCACTTCGCACGCCCGCGAGTTGGCCGGGGCCTTGAACCGGCTGCACGCCACGAGTTTGGCGCTCGAGCGGCCGATCACGCTCGAATTGGCCGAGGAGGCCTTGGCCGAAGTGCTCCAACAAAACTCCCGCAGCGTGCGGCTGGCGGATATCGAACAAGCGGTGTGCCAGGTGTTCGGCCTCGAACCGCAGAGCCTGCAATCGCGGCGAAAGGGCAAGCAAGTCAGTCATCCGCGGATGTTGGCCATGTGGCTGGCCCGCAAGCACACGCGAGCCGCGCTCAGCGAGATCGGCTGTTACTTCGGCGGCCGCAGCCACACCACGGTGATCTCGGCCCAGAAGAAGATCAACGCCTGGATGGCCGGCCGCGCCTCGCTCGACGTCAGCCACGGGCAATGCGACGTCGAAGAAGCCGTGCGCCGCATCGAGCAAACGCTGCAAGCGGGGTAGGGCCGAAGTTCCGCGCCCAAGCGGCCCGCCTATCGGGGAGCCGTTGCATCTGAGATAATCGCGCGTTTGAGCCATAGGGACGCGAAATGCCGCCGAATCAAAAGATGCTGTTCGACGCCGGACCGGCGATCAAGCGCACGCAGCGCAGCGGATCGTTCGTCGACAACATGCAGTTGCCGGTGCATCGCTGGTTCCGCTACTCGGCGGGTTTTTCGGCGGAGTGGGTCGGCGATTTGATTCGTTCGGCTGCTCGCGGCGGCGGTCGCGTACTCGACCCGTTTGCGGGATCGGGCACGGTGGTTTTAGAGGCCGAACGGGCGAACGCTTCGAGCATCGGCTTGGAAGCCCACCCATTTCTTGCGCGCCTTGCGCGAGCGAAGCTCGGTTGGCGCGAGGCGCCGGAAGACTTGCGCCGCCGGGCCAAGCTGATTCTTTCGACGGCCGAGTCGGCCAGCGAGCCGAAGCTTGCCGCATATCCCGCCTTGATGCGCAAGTGTTTTCCCGACGAAACGCTGGGCAAGCTCGACTATTACGTGACAAATCGTCAGACATCGGGGTTCGCGGGGGCCATCGAGTCCATGGCTCCGCCGCTTCCCATGGCGAATATCAGGTGACATCCATGGCGTTGCAAGATGAAATCGCAAAAGAAGCTGCACAAATTCGGACGGATTCCTATCCAATGTCCATCGGTGAATTGCTTAACCTTTATCGTGACGATGAGTTAGACGTTCACCCCGAATTTCAGAGAGTATTTCGCTGGACGCCAACCCAGAAAACAAAGCTTATCGAGTCCATTCTGCTTGGTATCCCGATGCCGCCAATCTTTGTGGCGCAGCAGAAGACTGGCGTCTGGGATGTTGTTGATGGCCAGCAAAGACTGTCAACGATTCTCCAATTTGTGGGCGAGCTAAAAGACGAGAAGGGCGAGCTAGTGACGCCCCTAGTCCTAGAGAGGACGAAGTTCTTGCCATCGTTGGCAGGAAAGGTCTGGAGCGGCGGAGAGAATGCTTTCACGCGCGACCAGCAGCTTTTTGTTAAGCGAGCAAAAATCGACGTAAACATCGTCCTGAAAGAGAGTGACGAGACGACGAAATTTGAGCTATTTATGCGGCTTAACACGGGCGGAACGCCCCTAATGCCACAGGAAGTTAGAAACTGCCTGATGATTATGGCATTTCGCGATACCTATGTCTGGATAAGGACGCTCGCGGAAGACGCGAATTTCTCGAACGCGGTCTCGCTGTCCGAACGGCTTATTACCGAGCAGTACCCCATGGAATTAGTGACTCGTTTCATTATTTTCCGGACCATGGCAAAAGCGGACCTAGAGCAGGTCGGCGACATCGGCGAGTTCTTGAACAATAACCTCAAATCCCTCCACGAGCTTAACCGGGCACAAAAAGCGGTCGAAGAACGAGCCTTTCGCGAAACCTTTCAGCTCATTAACCAGCAAATGCAGTCTGACGCATTTCACCGATACGATCCGTTGCAGGATCGATTCCTTGGAAGCTTTTCGATCGCTGCGTTTGAAACCGTCGCTCTTGGGATTGGCTTTAATACTGACCCAAATGGCGGGTTGAGGCCCATATCTGACTTGCAGAAAAAGGTGAAGGCTGTGCTCTCCGATCCAACATTTACCGATAATTCCGGCTCCGGAGTGCGAGCGTCAACCAGGATTCCAAGAATTGTTCCGCTCGGGCGCGCGACTTTTGAAAAATGACAAAGCTGCGCACGCTATCCGACCTGAATGACGCCATGGCGGCCGACTTTGCTTGGCGCAAAAAGGAGCTTCACAGCATCAAATCCGCCGTCTTTGACAATGAGAAGACGGCCAAGCGCGACACCTATATACGTGCCGCCATGGCGATGCTCTATGCACACTGGGAGGGGTTTATTAGAAACGCGGGAACGATGTATTTGAACTTTGTCGCCCACCAAAGGCTCCGAAACAACGAGCTTTCCCGTGCCATGCTTGCCCTATCAGCGGGTCGGGTTATCGAGGAAGCCGTGGCTGGCGGCAAGTCGGCGGCCAGAATGCGCGTCGTGGACTTCTTTGCTGGACAGATGGCGGACCGTTGCAAGATCAACCATCAACGATCAATCAATACCAGGTCGAATCTCTCGTCAACGGTTCTGCGAGAGATTGTCGAAACCATGGGCTTGGATTACCGCTCGTTTGAAAGCAGGGAGAAGCTCATAGACGAGAAGCTGTTGAAGAACCGCAATCACATCGCCCACGGGCATTATTTGACGGTTACTGTGACCGAATATGAGCAAATCCACAGCACCATTTTCAGCATGATGCAGGAATTCTCCGACCAAGTATACGTCGCTGCCAGTTCCGGGGCATTTAAGGCAGCTCCCATGGCAGAATTTCCAGCAACAACGCTTTAGCCCACTACCTCGCGTGCCGCGATTAGACAAACATCGATGAGTCTGAGATAATAGGCGGCTTCAATCCTTGCGACTTTCACGAGAAAGCCGCCGCGATCGATTTCCTGCGCGCGATGAGTTGAAAGCTCCATTGAATCGGCGCATTTAGAATGACCTGCGAGACGCAGCAGCCTTCACGCGAACTGCGTGATCCCCGGCATCGCGACCGGCGCGACGGCCAAGGGACCAAACTCGTACTTGGCGGGCGAGAGATCTTCCTTTGAGTTCAGCGCCTGCTCCCAGGTGATCGTCTGGCCGGTGTAGGTGGCCATGCGGCCGAGGATGGCCAGCATCGTGCTGCGGCACATGTACTGGCTGTTGTCGATCGCCTTGCCCGAGCGGATGCTGGCGAACAACTCGTCGTGCTCGACTTGGTACATGTTCGGCTTCTCGCCGCGGTAGCTCCATTTCGATTCGCCCTGAATCTTGTGGTGCATCACGTCGGCCGTGCCCTTCGTGCCCATCACGTAATCCGACACGTCGACGCTGCAACCGGCCTGTTGCCGCGTGTAGGCGAACAGCTTGACGCCGCTGGCGTATTCGTAGACCACGGCGTGGTGATCGAAAATCTGCCCGAACTCCGCCTGCACGCGCACCTGCCGCCCGCCCAGGCCGTAGGCTTTGACCGGCGGCTCGTCCTTCATCGCCCAGGCGGCCTTGTCGAGGCTGTGGACGTGCTGCTCGACGTTGTGGTCGCCCGACAGCCAGGTGAAATAGAGCCAGTTGCGCAACTGCCATTCCATGTCGCTCCACTCGGGCTTGCGCGGGTGCATCCAGAGCGTGCCGGTGTTGTAGTTGACGTTGATGGCCACGATCTCGCCGACCGCGCCGTCGTGAATGCGCTGCATCGTCTCGCGCTTCGGCAAATCGTAGCGGTAGCACAGCCCGGAAACGACCGAGAGGCCTTTCTGCTTGGCTTCTTCGGCGGTGGCCAGCACGCTGCGCACGCCGGGAGCGTCGACGGCCACCGGCTTCTCGACGAACACGTGCTTGCCGGCCGCGATCGCCGCGCGGAAGTGCTCGGGGCGGAAATGGGGCGGCGTGCAGAGCAGCACGACGTCGACGCCGCTGTCGATCACCTTCTGATAGGCATCGAAGCCCGTAAAGCAGTTTTCTTTGGTCACTTCGACCTTGCCGGCCGGCGCTTGCTGCTTCAGATTCGCCAGGCTGCCGATCAGGCGGTCTTCGAAGGCGTCGCCCATCGCCACGAGCTTGACGTTCTGGTCGGCGTTCAAGGCCTGCGCCGCGGCGCCCGTGCCGCGACCGCCACAGCCAACCAGGCCGATCTTCAGCACGTCGCTGCCGGCCGCATGGACGCTTTGCGAGAGTGCCAAGCCGCCGAGCAAACTGCCGCCCGCTGCGACCGCCGTCGAAGTTTTGAGGAATTCGCGTCGCGACGGGACGCAAGGCTGCGAAGGGCGGGCCGAATCGGTCATGGCAGACTCCTTGAAAACGACTCTTGGGGCGGGCTGGGCGGGCAAGAATGCAAGCGTTTACTATAACATCGCCGCCCGGGGCAAGCGAACCGTTTGGCAGCGGCGGCAAGGATTCCAACGGCGCCGGCGAAACCGCCCCATCGAAAGAAACCGCCGCAACTCGCGCGGAAATACGTGGCCAGCGAGTTGCCAGCGGGTACAATCCAGGCGGCCTCGTGGCCAACGGCCTTAAGTTGGAAGACGCGGTGAAACAAATCGTTGCGCTTCTCGGCAAAGACGCCGAGCTGCCCGAATTGCAGTCGAACGTCGCCGAGTACAAGGGTCGGCGGTTCCACGCGTTTTCGATTCCGCTGCCCCAAACCATGCGGGCGGGTTAATATGAGGCGCTGGGTCGCGACCAGCGAGCCGCGATGCGACGCCGCCTTCCAGGGAGCAGCACGCCATGAGACCGCACGGCGACCGGCGCCGCAAACGCCTTCCGCGCTGGCTGCGGCTGCAGTTCGGGCTGCGCTCGCTGCTGCTGTTCACGCTGGTCGTGTGTCTCGCCCTCGGTTGGTACGTCGAGCGCGTGCGGCGGCAGCGGCGGGCGGTGGCGGCGCTCGAGGAATTAGGGCTGACTACCCACTACCGGAAAGGCGACGAGTCTCCGAGCATCGATCCAGAGGAGGCTGCGGATCGTGAAAAGGGCGCCGAAAGCCTTCAGACGCTCGCGGACTGGGCTTTGTGGGCGACTCCGCGCAGCTTACGCCCCGCGTTGGGAATCGATTTCTATTATTCCGCCGATTCCGTGTCTTCCGATGCCGAAGGCGACCTGGCGCCCGCCGCGGGGCACTTGCGCGATCTTCCCGACCTTCGCACGCTGGTGCTCGACCGCGTCTTGGACGAAGATTTCGCCGCAATCGACGCGTTAAAGAATCTGAAGAACCTCTTTATATCAGACGCTTACATCAGCGACGCAAGCCTAGTCCATATCGGCAAACTTCAAGGGCTGGAACGCCTTGGAATCAACGCAGCCAGATTTCTGCCGCCGCGCGGCAAAAGCGCGCTTGAGCCGCGGTGGGCTCGACCGGCGATCACCGACGCTGGGCTGGTTCGACTCGCCAAGCTGCGGCGGCTCACGCATCTCAACCTTTCGGGCTCGGCGGTGACGGGGCCCGGCCTCGTGCACCTTGCCGGCGCGTCCAAACTCGAGGTCCTCGATTTGAGCAAGTCAAGCATCACGGATGATGGGCTGGTTCATGTCGCCAAGCTGCGGCAGCTAAAGCAGCTTGACCTTTCCGATACCGCCATCGGCGACGCCGGGTTGTCGCATCTCGCAAATTTTACGCAACTCGAGATCCTTCACTTGGATCGGACTTTGGTGACCGATGCAGGTCTGGTTCAGCTTGCGAGACTCAGACGCCTTGCGGTTCTCTTCCTTGGTAACTCCGCAATCACCGACGCAGGTTTGCAAATGCTGGGGGGCGTTGCATCGCTGGAAGCTATCTCTGTTGGCGGTTCAGCGGCTACGCCCGACGGTGTGGCACGGCTGAAGCGGCGTCTGCCAAAGGCGGATGTAATTGAAGTTCACGTTAGCCAGCGGGAGGAGGACGAAATCGAAGAACTCATGTCTCAGCAAGAGGGGCGTACTGATAATGTTATCAGTTCCCCAAAGCAGGCGATCGTCGCGCTGAAACGCGCCAACGCACAAATGCGAGCCAGGCTTTGGCGGCAAGCGCTTGAAACGCTTGGCAAAATTGGCACTGCGTATTTGCAGAGCGTGGCAGGATTGAAACACCTAGGCCGATGTCACGCGGAACTGGGACGATGGCAGGACGCAGAGGACGAATATTTCGAGGCGTTTGAGAAAATCCCGCAAGAAAAAAGGCCGGTTGCTCAGTGGCTGTGGGAGGAGCTTGACGGCTGGCCGCAGTTATTCGAGCACGTTGCGCAAACCCGCCCGGACGACATCGGACGTTGGATTGCCTCGGCCCGCTGCGCCGTGCTTGAGGGCCGCTGGCACGCCGCCGCCGCCGATTATGCTCGCGCGAAAGAGTCTCCCTCCAGCAATGGCATCGCACCCTCAGATCCGGACCTTGAATTCGAATTCGGGCTATCGCGGCTGCTGGAGGGGGACGTTGCGGAATACCGGCACGTCAGCACGCGGCTTATCAACGCGAAGCGCAAATCCCTGGAACGCAATCGGGAGTCGTCAGGATCATTCTACGGACCGTGGGGACGTGTCTCGCATCTCTGGTTGATGGCGCCGCAAGGCGTATTTGGCGCCTCGCAAGTCAAGGACTGGAGCCGCGACGAAGCCGCCTCATCGAGCGAGCCGACGGGCTTGAAGTCGCTGCTCTATCTAAGAGCGGCTGCTTACCAGAAGGTTCTGGAGCAAGCGCTGCCCCTTGGGCGAACCAGCGGGGAGGAATATCTTGGCCGTTATTGGTTTTCGAGGGCCATGGCGCATCAACATTTGAGGCAGTCCGCCCGCGCTCGCGAGTGCTTTACCCGCGGCGCGCAATGGCTTGAGCGGCGAATGAGGTTCGCTCGTTACCGTAGCCGCTACGACGACGCGCGTTACATCCTCGAAGCCGAAGTCCTCCGCCGCGAAGCCGAGCGGCTGCTCTTCGAATGAATTGACGAGCCCGGCCGCATCCACCCTCACCCTTGCGTATACTCCTTCAAAAAGCCCTTGAACAGAATCAAGTGCTCTTCTTCGGCCTTGAGCAACTGAATGGCCAGGTCTTGCGTAACGTAGTCCTCGCCGTCGGTGGCTTTGATGATTTTCTTGTATTGGGCGCAGGCGGCTTCTTCGGCGTCGATCACGGCGCGGATCACGCCGACGACGTCGGTGGTGTTCTCGCTGGGCTGCTTCTGGTTGCCGAGCTTCACGCCCAGCGAGCCGGGCACGAGGCCGCCGATCTGCTTGATCCGCTGGGCCAGTTGCGTGGCGTGCCCGAGTTCCTCGGCGACGTCGGCGACCAGCGACTTTTTGATCTCTTCGGCCCGCACGCCGTCGAGATTGACGCTGTTGGCCAGGTAGTTGATGACCGTCTCCAGCTCCATGGAGTACGCGGTCTTGAGCATTTCGATCACTTCGGCGTTGGTCGGCATCCTTCAACTCCTTCGCTTTTTGAGTTCGATCAAAACTTCGTCGGCCTGCACGCGAATGCCTGGCGCCATGTCGTCGGCGGTCAGCCGCTCGATCGGCTCGACCAGCGCGGCCAGGTCGGCCTGGGCGCTTTGTGCGGCCAGTTCCTTGGCGGCCCGCAAGGCGTTGACCAGGATCAAGTCGCGTTTGTACTCGCGCGATTGCTCCTGCTGCTCCATGCCCACGGCCGCGGCCTGCTCGGGCTCGAGCATTTCCGCCAGCACGCCGGTGGCCTGTTCGTCGCCGCGACGCGCCAGATTCGTGGCGGCGTTATAGCGGACGTCGGGGTAGCTGTCGACCAGCATCGCTTCCAGCCGCTTGAGCGCCTCGGGCGTGCCTGCCGCTCCCAGAGCGAAGGCTGCGGTCGAGCGCATCAGCGGCTCGCCGTCGCGCGAGGCCGCCAGCACCGTCGACATGACGTCGGGCCGGTCGGTCCAGTCCGCTTTCGGCGCCGCCGACAAGTACACGGCCAGGGCTTTCATGGCCGAAAACTGCACGACTCGCTCTCGCTCGTCGTCTCCGCTCGCGGCGGCCTTGACCAACACGTCGAGCACGTCGGGCACGCGGAACTCGCCCAGCGCGTTGCAGAGATACACGCGAAGCTGAATCGCCAGATCGTCCTTGGCGCCCGCGGCCAACTCGGTCGATAAAGTGTCGGCCAGCTCGCGGGCCAGCTCGCGGTCGTCTTTCAAACGGTCGTTCCGCGGGCTGCGCAGCACGTCGGCCAGATCGTGGGCCGCCTGCCAGCGGCCGTCGTTATTGCGCCGCAATGCTTCGACGTAAGCGGTTGGGTTGCTCTCGCGTTCGACCAGCCACTTGATGCCCGCCCCCAGGGCGAACATGATGATGACAATCAAGGCCGGGATCACGAACAACCGCACGATAAAACCCGCACTGGGCGGCTCGACCGGCGGCAATTGGTCGTTGGGCGAAACAGAATCGGGAGCGTCGGCGTAGGACATGAAAAACCAGCGGGCAAACTGCGTGGGTCTTGGAACTCTCTGTTCAAAGTTTAACATTCGCCCGGCAAAACACTAGCTGCTCTTGAGTACCGCGGAATGCTGCTGTTGGATTTAACGCTTCCTTCGGCCGAAGCCAACCTGGCCTTGGACGAAGCGTTGTTGGAACAGGCCGAAGCCTCGGGCCGGCCGCAGGAATGCTTGCGGCTGTGGGAGCCGGCCGGACCGCTCGTGGTGATCGGCCGCAGCTCGCTCGCGGAACAAGAGGTCGACGAAGCGGCCTGCCGCCGGCGCGGAGCGCCGATTTTTCGTCGCACCAGCGGCGGCGCGGCGATCGTCGCGGCGCCGGGCTGCTTGATGTATGCCGTGGTGCTGAGTCTTGAGCTGCGGCCGCAATTGCGTTCGATCGACGAGGCCCACCGCTTCGTGCTCGGCAAGCTCGTCGAGGCCATCCGGCCGCTGGCGCCCGAGGTCGAGCGCCGCGGCACGAGCGATCTGGCGATGGGCGACCGGAAGTTTTCGGGCAACAGCCTGCGCGTGAAGCGCGAGCACTTGCTCTACCACGGAACGTTGCTCTACGACTTTCCGCTGGAGTTGATCGAAACGTGTCTCCGTACGCCGCCCCGGCAGCCCGAGTATCGCGCCCGCCGTTCGCACCTCGATTTCGTCACGAACCTGCCGGTCGGCGCGGCCGCTTTGCGCCGCGCGATCGTCGGCGCCTGGGCGGCCGACGAGCCGCTTGAGAATTGGCCCCGGCAACT
>DATKRK010000357.1:0-26481 GCA_035532215.1 Pirellulales bacterium
CCTATGGAGTAAGATTGTCACGACATCGTGGACTGGTTCGGTGCGTTGCTCACCTTTTGGAAGGAGATTGCCATGTCGAAACTACCGACGTTTTCTCGAGTCGCCCTGGCCCTGGGCGCTATCGGCTTGCTGGCCATCGGCGTCGCCGCCGCCAAGCAAGGCATTCTGTTCCCCGACTGGTCGAAGCCGACCGCGGGCACTTATCAAAAGCCCGCCGCCGAGATCGGCAAGAAGACCACCGACGACCAGCCCTGGAGCACGACCACCATCGCCTCCGCGATCATGGGCAAGCCGGTGGAAGGCAAGCCGATCAGCGTGGTGGGCGAGATCGTCGACCTGTCTTGCTACCTGCAAGTCGGCAAGCACGGCGAAAAGCACCGCGAATGTGGACAGAAGTGCGCCAAAAACGGCCAGCCGATCGGCTTGCTGACCAAAGACGGCGGAGTCTACATGCTGATCGACGAAGAGCACGATCCGCGCCGCGACGGCATGACCGAGTTCCGCAAGCAAGCCATCGAGCACATGGCGCAAGTGGTAACGGTCCACGGCACCGCGACCGAGGTCGCCGGGCAGAAGGCGATCTACGTCACCGGCTCGGCGAAAGGCTCGAAGAAGTAGGCCGTCGCCTCTTAGAAAACTGAAGTCATCGCGCCCTCTCCGATAGGGAGAGGGCCGGGGCGGCGCGCGTGCTTGAAAAGACGGTTAAGAGGAGATCACGAAAACACGAAAGGACGAAAACGCGAAAGAAGAATGAGTTCGCAGACGAGTCGATGGACAGATTTCGGCTCTGGTTCGTTGAGGGCATTCTTCCTTTCTCATTTCGTGCTTTCGCTCTTTCGTGATTTCGTGATTCTTTGCCCTCTGCTAAGTTACATGGGCATGATTCCGCTTCTCGCGATTGAAAAGCGGAATCGTGCCACGTACGTGCTCGACCGATATTTCCGCTAGAGATTCTCCACGCATCGAGGAAGGGCGCCCATGATTGACATCCATCGCAAGCTTCTCGCGGCCTTTTTGCCGCTGGCATTGTTGGTCGCCGTCGATGCGGCGTCGGCCCAGCATTTCCCCGAAAAGCCGCCCAAGCCGCCGCTGGGACTGCCGAAGGTCATCTGGCCCGAGGAGAACCCGTATAGCCAGGCCAAGGCCGAGCTGGGCTGGCTGCTCTATTTCGACAAGCGGCTGTCGAGCGACGAGACCGTTTCGTGCGCCAGTTGTCACGCGGTGGAAAAGGCATTCACCGACGGCGCGGCCTTTTCGACCGGCATCAACGGCCAAAAAGGGGGCCGCAGCGCGCCGACGGTCATCAATCGCGCTTATAGCACGCTGCAATTCTGGGACGGCCGGGCCGATTCGCTCGAAGATCAGGCCAAAGGCCCGATCGCCAATCCGATCGAAATGACCGTCGAAAAAGATGCAGACGCCGCGTACAAAGACAGGATCGTGGCGCTCAAGGCCGTGCCCGGCTACGTGAAGCGGTTTGACGCGGCCTTCGGAACCAAAGACATCACCATCGACCGCGTGGCCCAGGCGATCGCCACGTTCGAGCGCACGGTGTACTCGGGCAACGCCCCATACGACCGCTACCAGAACGGCGACGAAAAGGCGATGACCGCATCGCAGGTGCGCGGCATGAACGTGTTCTTCAACAAGGTTGCCTGCGACAGTTGCCATCTGGGCTTCAACTTCACCGACGGCTCGTACGAGAATATCGGCATCGGCATGGACAAGAAGGACCCCGATCTGGGCCGCTTTCTGGTGACGCGCCGCGACGAAGATCGGGGCGCCTTCAAGACGCCGACCTTGCGCGAGATCGAGCACACTGGGCCCTACATGCACGACGGTCGCTTCAAGACGCTGGAAGAAGTGGTCGAGCACTACGACCAGGGCGGCATCAAGAACGAGTATCTCGACGAGCGGATGAAGCCGCTCAAGCTTACGAAGCAAGACAAAGCGGACCTGGTCGCGTTTATGAAGGCGCTGAGCGGCGAAGGCTGGCAGCACATCAACGCCCCGACCAAGGACCAGTTTCCGCGGTAACTGACTATCGCAGTCCGGTTGCCGCAAATCCCTCTCCCTCTGGGAGAGATGAGACTGTTTTGGCAAGGAGGATGGCGAGCGATGTTCGCGATATTCTCGAAGCCGATCGGCTTCATGGTCTTCGTTCTGCCGATTCTCGCACTGGCCATCGGCGAGCACAGCCTAGCCGCGCCGCCCCGCGACAAAGCGAAGCATTCGAGCGAGTCAGAAGCAACACCCTCCGACCCGGCCGACTACCAAACAGCCACCTTCGGCGCCGGCTGCTTCTGGTGCTCGGAGGCCGTCTTTCAGCAGCTCAAGGGGGTAAAATCGGTCATCTCGGGCTATAGCGGCGGCCTCACGAAGAACCCCAACTACGACTTTGTCTCCACGGGATTGACGGGCCACGCCGAAGTGGTCCAGATCACGTTCGATCCCGACGCGATTTCCTACGACGAGCTGCTCGAAGTGTTCTGGCAAACGCACGACCCGACCACGCTCAATCAGCAGGGCGCCGATATCGGCACGCAGTACCGCTCGGTGATTTTCTATCACGACGACGAGCAGAAGAAGCTGACCGAGCACTACAAGCAGCAACTCGATAAGGAGCACGCCTTCCGCAAGCCGATCGTGACCCAGATCGCGAAATTCGAAGAATTCTACCCGGCGGAAGACTATCACCAGAACTACTACAACACGCACCGCCGCGACGCCTACTGCTCGGCCGTGATCCGGCCCAAGTTGGCCAAGGTCAAGAAGGTGTTCAAGGGCAAGCTCAACGCGCAGGCGACCAGGCCGCATTCGCGGTAGGTCATGCTTTCCAGCCTGACGTGCGTCGGACCGCAAAGCCCGCCGAGCCGCGTTGGTAGTAGGTCAGGCTTTCCAGCCTGACATATAGGAACGAGCCGAGACCGGCCGCAGCGCCTTGGCGGCAGAGCCAAAGCCTAAAACCTTATGAAACGAAACGCATGCCGGGCTTTCGAGCCCGAGGTTCGTCAGGCTGAAACGCCTGACCTACGTTTGTCGCCCGCAGTCAGACCTGTATGAACCTGACGACCGACGCACGCACCGCCCGTTACCGCCAGGCCCTCGAATTCGCCCAGCTTCAGGTGGCGGCGACGATCGAGCGCTCGCCCGATTACTTCCCGATCTATACCTCGGGCGGCCGCTGGCGGCACGAAGGGGAGCTGTGGACCGATTGGACCGGCGGTTTCTTCGCGGGCATGATGTGGAGATTCTTCGAGCAAGCCGGCGACGAAACCTGGCGCCAAAGGGCCGAGCATTATTCGCGGCTGCTCGAACATCGCCAGCACGACCGCAACGTACACGACCTGGGCTTTATTTTTCTCAATACCTATCGACCTTGGTATAGGCTGACCGGCGAGGCGGCCCTGAACGCCGTGCTGATCCAAGCGGGCCGCACTTTGGCGATGCGGTTCATGGAAAAGGGGCAGTATCTGCGGTCGTTCGTGGCGCCGGAGTCGCTGTTCATCGACATCATGATGAACGTGCCTTTGATCTTCTACGCCGCGCGCGAAACAGGCGACGAGGACCTGTTGCGAATTGCGACCGCCCACTGTCGCACCACGCGCGACAAGCTCGTGCGGCCCGACGGCTCGACCGCCCACGAAGGCATCTTCGACACGACGACCGGCGAGTTTTTGCGCGAAGATACGCACCAAGGCTGGCGCGGCGACAGCGCGTGGGCCCGCGGGCTGGCCTGGTCGCTGTACGGCTACAGCCAGTGCTATGGTCTGACCGGCAGCGAAGAATTCCTGGAAGTCGCCGAGCGCAACGCCGCCTTCTGGCTGGCGAACTTGCCGGCCGACAAGGTCCCTGATTGGGACTTCCGCGCCGACTTGAGCCAGCCCTTGCCCTGGGGCCCGCAGAAAGACAGCTCGGCCGGCGCGATCGCCGCCAGCGGCCTGTTGGACCTGGCCGAACAAACCCGGTCGGCGGAAAAGGCGACCGCTTATCGCGACACGGCGCTGGCCATGCTCGACGCGCTGGCCGGCCCCGACTACCTGGCCGAAGGCACGCCCGGCTGGGAGGGCATTTTGAAGCATGGCGTTTATCACACGAAGAAAAATCTGGGCGTCGACGAATCGGTGATGTGGGGCGAGTTTTTCTTCGTCGAGGCGCTGTGCAAGATTGGCGAGCCGGAGGCGTCAGCCTCCGGGTGCGCGCCGGTCTGACGCGGAGGCTGACGCCTCCGGCTCGCCTCGTTGGCGGCGCCGGCTTGGCCCCCGGTCTCGCTGCTTAAGGGGCAAAACCCGGCGAGCTGCCCGAGAAAGCCGGTTATGCAGGTTGTCGCAGCGCAGTTTATGACCTAGGAATTCCATAGCCGGCTGCGATAGAATCAACCAACGGGCGCCGGCCGCAGTCTGTTCCGAATTCCGCATTCGTCTCAGGAGCTTCTCCCGTGGATCTTCCTCGCAACCCGACTCGCGCGGTAAGCATCGGCTCGGTGACGATTGGCGACGACCACCCGGTGGCCGTGCAGAGCATGTGCGCCACGCACACGCAGGATGTCGAAGCCACCACGGCCCAGGTGAACGCCCTGGCCGAAGCGGGGGCCGGCGTCGTGCGGATCGCCGTCGACAACACGCGCGACGCCGAGGCCCTGGCCGAAATCCGCCGCCGCACGCGGGCCAACCTGTCGGTCGACTTGCAAGAGAATTACCGGCTGGCCACGCAGGTGGCGCCGCACGTCGACAAGGTGCGCTACAATCCAGGGCACCTCTACCATCACGAGCGCGAAAAGCCCTGGCAGGACAAGGTCAAGTTCCTGGCCGGCGTGGCGGGCGAAAACGATTGCGCGATGCGCGTGGGCGTCAACTGCGGCTCGGTCGATCCGGCCAAGCTCGGCAAGTACGACGCCGAGGACTCGATCACCCCGATGATCGAAAGCGCTTTGGAACATTGCGAACTGCTCGATTCGATCGGCTTCACGCGGTACTGCGTGTCGCTCAAGGATTCCGACCCAAGGAAGGTCATCGAGGTCAATCGCCGTTTCGCCGAAGCGCGGCCCGACGTGCCGCTGCACCTGGGCGTGACCGAAGCGGGCATGCCGCCCGACGGGATCATCAAAACGCGGATCGCCTTCGAGCAGCTCATCAGCCGCGGCATCGGCGACACGATCCGCGTCTCGCTGACGGTGCCGAACTCGCGCAAGCCGGAGGAAATCGCCGCCGGACGGCAAATCCTGGCCGACATCTCCGCCGGCCGCGTCCGCAGCGTCGTCGACTACGGGCTTTCGACGCTGAACATCATCAGTTGCCCGAGTTGCTCGCGCGTCGAGAACGAAGCCTTCATCGAATTGGCCCAGCACGTCAAGGAAATGACGGCTTACGCCAAAGACCACGCCATCACCATCGCCGTGATGGGCTGCCGCGTGAACGGCCCCGGCGAAACCGACGACGCCGACTTGGGCATGTGGTGCGGCCCGAATTTCGTCAACCTCAAGCGAGGTTCGGAAGAACTCGGCGCTTATCCCTACGATGCGATCCTGCCCAAACTGAAGCAGGAACTCGACGCGTTGATCGACGCCAAGGCCGGAGCGCTCGGGTAGATTTATCACCGCGGCACATCGCCGCGTGACGGGGGTGGCTGGCGGCAGAGCGCAGCGCTGCCCCAGCGAACTCGAGTTCGGTCTAGGATGCCACCGCAACGCGGAGCTCTGCCGCGCCTTCTCTATTCTTCTGGTTTGGATGCCGTCCAAGCTGTAAGGTGAATCGCACCCCGATGCGATTCACGCAGCCCTTGCTTCGGAGCGTTGTCGATGGCGGCAGAAAACTTACCGCTCGGCGAATCATCCGGCGCAACGACCACGCCTTCAAGAGGGCAGTTCACGCTGCGGTCGTTGTTTTTCTTTTCGCTGCGCATTTCGCCGCTGTTTCTCGCGCTGTTGTTCCTGCGCGAAGGGACTTCGTTTCAGTCCCCAAATGCCACGATGTTCTTCAACGCCTTGGCTTGCGCGGCGATCTACGGCGGCATCTTCGCCGCCCGGGCCGAAATCCGCAGATTGGGGAGATCGGATAAACCGCCCGGCCGCTCGGTCATGCCTGCGGCGCGCAAAGGCGGCCTTTACGGCGCCTTATTCCTGAGCCTGGCCATCGGCCCGGCGATCCTCGCCCAATTGCTCAGTCGCGAGGCCGTATTCGAGCAGCTTGCGTTCTTGCAAAAGTTTTGGTCGCCGGCGAACGTGTTCAGCTTTTTAAGCTCCTTGGGCGGACGCTTGCTGGAATTCGCTTGGGTCGCGGGGTTCCTCGCGTTTTTCGGATTTTTCCTCGGCGCGGCGGGCGGGGCGGTCGTGGGGTCGGTGATCGAAGCTCGCAAACGGCGCAGTTTCCAGGGCCTCCAGGCAAAGGCATCAAAGGGGTATGTGGAGGCCCCCCAAATTTACTACAAAAAAACTTCTATTGATGCGTGACAATCGGTCCGATAATAGTTACCCTAAGTGCGCGATTGGAATGATTACAACGGTTATGCGGCACTCTATTCGAAGGAGATTCTCATGAAGCGTCGTTCAGTAGCGGCATTGGTCGCGGTGGCGGTGTTGGCAAGCGGGTTGTATGCGGCGGACGCCGTTGACCTGAAAGGCATCAATTGCGTCGTGGCGGGCAAAAAGCCGGCCAAGGCGGCCAACAGCGTCGACTACAAGGAAGGCAAGGTCTATTTCTGCTGCCAGAACTGCCCCAAGGCGTTCGCCAAGGACACGGCCAAGTTCGCAACCAGTGCGAACAAGCAGTTGGTCGCCACCAAGCAGTACAAAGAAGTGAAATGCCCGCTGTCGGGTCAAGACCTGAATCCCGAGACCGCGATTGACGTGGGCGGCGTTAAGGTCTGCTTCTGCTGCAACAAGTGCAAGGGCAAGGTCTCCAAGGCCGAGGGCGACGAGCAACTGAATCTCGTGTTCAGCGACGAGGCCTTCAAGAAGGGCTTCGAAGTCGCCAAGAAGAAGTAACTTTCTTCCCAAGCGACTCAACGTAAACACTTCCTCCGGCGGGCGCCTGTTTCAAGGCGCCCGTTTTTTTATGCGCGGGCGCCAACCGCTCTTCGCCCGTCCGATCGTTCGCAAAACGGCGCGGGCTGCTTGTGCGTCCCGCGTCTGAGGGTAGAATTCGCGAAATAATCGCCCTTCTTTTCGCCCCGCGGAGCGAGGGCGGGAGGAATTCATCTTGCGTTTGGAGAACTCGACCCGCCGGGCTGCATTCTGCCGCTCTTTTTCGCCAGGAGGTTCGCGATGACCGATCAGCCGCAATTGCCGGCCAACAAATTGCCGGCCAACCAGGAGCCGCTCGTTGTCCAACTGTTGCGATGCCAGCAACAGCGGCCGACGCCTGAGAGCCATTGTGATCGTAGCGAGAGTTATTGCGACGGGGCGGAGCGTCGAGAAGTCCTGGTGAACCGCTTACTCGATCGTTCTGCTTCCGTCACGGCCTGAGGCGGCCGTATGGACGGAGGCGAGCGAAACAATCAGGCTTGCTAGGGCTGGCGCCTCTTCAAGTCTGAGTTGATAGGTGAGGGAGGGTGGCTGGCGGCAGAGCGAAGCGATGCCCCACAGCGAACTGGGGCTTCGCCTAGGCTCAGCCGCCAGCCACCCGACTGTCAAAATGGCTTTGAAGAGGCACTAGGTTTGCCGTAGGCGGCCAGTTTTCGTTGAGCGGCGTCTCGTTCGGTTCGGTTTATAGAAGTCAAAAAAAGCGAGTGGCGGACATGGCGAAACACGGCTCCCGGCGCGGCGGCGTCATCTTGTTAGCGGCATTGGCTTTGATGCTGGCGGGCGGCGCGGGCTGGCTGCAAATGGGCGGCCATGAAACGCTGGCGGCACTGGCGGCCGGCCAGACGGAAGCCGGGTTCGAGCTTTTCGAGCCGCTGCGCAGCGCCAAGTACGCGACGTATGAGAGAATCGCGCTGTGCGCCAACGTGCTGGTGGCGATCGCCGGGCTGGTTTACGCCTTGAGCCTGGTCAAGTACGTCAAAAGCGCCGACCAGGGAACGCCGCGGATGCAGGAAATCGCGCACGCGGTCCGCGAAGGGGCCGACGCCTATTTGTTCCGCCAGTTTCGCGTGGTGGGCGTGCTGATCGTCGTGATTACGGTCCTGCTCTATTTTGCGGCCATCAAATCTCACCTGGCCTCCGAATTCGCCTGGGGCCGGGCCCTGTCATTTTTGGCCGGCTCGATCTTCTCGGCCACCGTCGGCTTCGTCGGCATGCGATTGGCCACGGTTGGCAATTTGCGCGTGGCGGCCGCCGCCCAACACAGCTTCGGCCGGGCGCTACAGTTGGGCTATCGCACAGGCACGATCACGGGCATGCTCACCGACGGCTTGGGGTTGTTGGGCGGGTCGATCATCTTTCTGATCTTTGGCGAGGAGGCCTACGAAGCGCTGATCGGTTTCGGCTTCGGCGGCACGCTGTTGGCCCTGTTCATGCGGGTCGGCGGCGGCATCTATACCAAGGCGGCCGACGTCGGCGCCGATCTGGTGGGCAAGCTCGAAGCCGGCATCCCCGAAGACGACCCGCGAAACGCGGCCACCATCGCCGACAACGTGGGCGACAACGTCGGCGACTGCGCCGGCATGGCGGCCGATATCTTCGAAAGCTACGAAGTCACGATCGTCGCGGCCATGATTCTCGGCATCGCCAGCTTCGGGCACAAAGGCGTGATCTTTCCGCTGTTGGTCCGCTCGATCGGCGTCATCGCCAGCATCATCAGCACCTCCACCGTCCGCGCCGGCGACAAGGGCGACGTGGCCCAGGCCATGAAAAGCGTCAACCGCGGCTTCGTCTTCGGGTCGCTGATCAGTGTGGCCGGTTTCGTGGTGCTGGGCCTGGCTTACTTGAACTTCGACGGCGAGTACCTGACTCATTACCCGCAGGCCGTGGATGGCTTTCCTGGCCGCACGCCCGAAAACGTCACGGCCGGCTTGCCCGTTTGGGCGACGTTCAATATCCGGGGCCTCGACATGCGGCCGGCCTGGACCTGCCTGATCGGCATTCTGTTGGCCGTGGCGCTCAACAAGTGTACCGAGTATTACACCGGCACCGAGTTCGCCCCGGTGCGAAGCCTGGTGAAAAGTTGCGAGACGGGCCACGCCACGAACATCATCCAGGGCTTTGCGGTGGGCTACGAGAGCACCGTAGCCGCCGTGTGCATCATCGCCGCCGCCATTCTGGCCAGCGTGCTGATCTACGCCGGCACCAACGCCACCTTCGTGGCCTTCGGCGTGGCGATGTGCGGCATCGGCATGCTCACGCTCACCGGCAACACGATCTCGATGGACGTCTTCGGACCGGTGGCCGACAACGCCAACGGCATCGGCGAAATGGGTTACGACGAACAGGCGATGGGCGAAGCGCAATACAAGGAATCGCGGCAAATCCTGGCCGATCTCGACGCCGTCGGCAACACGACCAAAGCCATCACCAAGGGCATCGCCATCGGCTCGGCCGTGATCGCGGCGGTGTCGCTGTTCAATAGCTACATCGTCTCCGTGGGTTCGGGCGGCGAAGGCGAGTCGGCCGAAGTCAGCGAAAGCGTCAAAGGCGCGGTTGCCAGTTTGCTCACCATTTCCGATCCGCATTTGTTCGTCGGCATGCTGATCGGCGGGGCCGTGCCGTTTCTGTTCAGTTCGATGACGATTCGTGCGGTCGGCCGCGCGGCGTTTCTGATCGTCAAGGAATGCCGGCTCCAGTTCCGCGACAAAGAAATCTGGGAAGGAACCAAAAAGCCCGATTACGGTCGCGTGGTCGACATTTGCACCGGCTCCGCCCAAAAAGAATTGGTCGGCCCCGCGCTGTTGGCCATTCTTACGCCGATGCTGGTCGGCTTTGCCCTGGGCACGATCGCGCTGGCGGGCTTTTTGGCCGGGATGATCGTCACCGGCCAATTGCTGGCCGTGTTCATGGCCAACGCCGGCGGCGCCTGGGACAACGCCAAAAAAATGGTCGAAGACGAACCGCGCGACGCCGCCGCCAACACCGGCAAGGGGAGCGAGAAGCACAAAGCCTCGATCACCGGCGACACGGTTGGCGATCCGCTCAAAGACACCGCCGGCCCGGCCATCAACCCCTTGATCAAGGTCATGAACATGGTCAGCCTGTTGATCATCGGGCTGATTCTGCCCTACGACTCGGAGCTGATCGCGCGGATGACCGGAGAGTGGCGAGAAAAGCACTTCCCGCTCGGGGCGCAGGCCCACGACCGGCTGTTTTGGGGCGTGTTGGTCGTGGCCGTGATTGGATTGACCTGGGCGATCTGGCAATCGAAGCGGGAATCGATCGGATCGCGGCAGGAATAGCTGACGCGGACCAAATGGTCAGCTCCGCCCCTCTGCCTCGCCGGGCGGTTCGGCCCGCACCGCTTGAATCAAATTCGTCGCCGTATCGCAAAACAGCGCCCGGTTTTGCTCGGCGGTGATGCCCAATCGCTGGCTGGCTCGGCGCATGGCCCGAAGCTGCTCGTAACGCGTAAACGTCATCCGGCCGTCGCAATGGGAAAGGCCGAGCGATTGGTTCTCGGGCGAAAGATAGGCCCAGGCATAGCCGAAGGCGATGTACTTGCCCCGCATCACGCCCACCGGCACGTCGTCGCTGCCGTACATCACGCGCTCGACGCCGACGGCCGAATAGAGGGCGTCAAACGCGTCCGATTCGCAAACGCTCGACGTATCGAACCAGCAGTTGGTCAGCCGCCGCAAGACGGGCGCTGCCCGCTCGATCGCCCAACTCGAATAGCTCCGCGCGCAATGGGCCAAAATCCAGCGCACGCGCGGGTAACGCTCGGCCAGATCTTGCAAATCGGCCAGGTTCTCGGCGTCGGCGATGGCATCCTGCTTGGCCAGGTGCAGCATGATCAACAACCCGCGGCGATCGGCCAGCGCGATCAGATGCTCCGGCATGAACTCGGTCAGGCGGCAATTCACCGGGTCGCCGCTTGTAGCGAAAAAGCGATACGGCTTGAAGCCGAGAAAGCCATGGCGGTCGAGATCGCGCTCGGCATCCTCGGCCGACATCTCCGGGTGAACGAGCAACAGCCCGGCCGAGCGCGGCGCCTCGCGCAGTTGCCCGGCCAGGTAGGCGTTCGAGCCCGCGAAATCGGTGTGCGTGGCGAAGGGGAACGGGAAAGCCAGTCGATCGACCGTGCGGCCGGGAAACAACACTGCATCGCAGGCGTCGAGCATCGCCCGGCTCGCCTCGGGATAATCGCGGCCGACGAACTGGTAGGCCGACTGCTCTTTCTCCGGGTTCCGGTAGCAGTCCCAATGATAAATGTGCGTGTGGGCGTCGAAGATGCGCGACGGCACGAATTCGTCGAGTTCTTCCCGCCAAATGCGAAGATCGAGATCGTTGAGTTCGAATGGCAGCTTCACGCGCGTGCTTACCCCATCAGCCCGCGGATCGGTTCGGCCAGGTGCACATGATTCGGCCGGCCGGTAAGATCGTGCCAGAGGGCGTCGTGCGGAATGCCCAGGGCCTGATAGATCGTGGATGCGAAGTTCTCGGGCGTTTGCGGGTCGCTGGTCGGATACGCGCCATTCTTGTCCGAAGCGCCGACCACCGTTCCGCCGCGTACGCCGCCGCCGGCGAACAGCACGCTTTGGCAAGGCGCCCAGTGGTCGCGGCCGGGATACTTGTAGATTTCGCGGGCAATGTGCGAGATTTTCGGCGTGCGGCCGAACTCGCCCGCCATGACCACCAACGTGCTCTCCAACAGGCCGCTTTCGTGCAAATCGTCGAGCAGGCCCGACACGGCCCGATCGGTCGGCGGGAACAAAAAGTTCTTCAACAGCGGAAAGTTGTTGCCGTGCAGATCCCAACTGCCGAAGTTGCCCAGGTTGACCTGCACCATGTTCACGCCCGCCTCGACCAGCCGCCGCGCCATCAGCAGCGACCAGCCGAACGAATTGTCGCCGTAGCGCTCGAGCGTCTTCGGGTCAGCGCGGCGCACGTCGAAGGCGTGCCGCACGCTCGGATCGGTCAACAGAGACACGGCCGAGCGGCGGATGCGGTCGTAGTTGGCCACCGCCGCCGTTTCCTCCAGTTCGTGCTGCTGTCGCTCCACCAGGTTCAAAAGCTGCAAGCGGCCGCGCGAACGGGCTTCCATTATTCCTTCGGGCAAGGTCAGGTTAGGCGCCTCGAATCGCCAGTCGTCCTTGTCGGCCTTTTCGCCCTTGTGCAAATTGAAGAGATACTTGGGAAACGCGCCGGAATACGAATGATAGGCGTGCGGCTTGTCGGTGGCTTCGAGAAACCAAGGTTCGCGGGTGGCGCCCAACAACCCGGCGAATTGGCCGGGAAAGACGCCGGCGTTGGAATGCACGATCTTCTCGGGCAACACGGCGCTGCCCGGCCAGATGCCGCGGCGCGCGGTCGAGGCGCCGGCGATGGCCACGATCGAGGGCCAATCGGTCGATTGCGGCAAGCTGTGCCGAAAGTTCGTCGGCAGCTCCGAACGCCCGGTGAGCATCACGTAGGTGCCTTCCTGGTGGTCGTTGCGCTTGTGCGTCAGCGAGCGCACGAGGGCCCAGCGGTTGCTGCGCTGGGCCAACAGCGGCAAATGCTCGCAGATCTGAATGCCCGGCGTCTCGGTGGCGATCGGGTTGAATTCGCCTTTGAAGTCGGCCGGGCCGTCGGGCTTCATGTCGAAAGTGTCGTGCTGCGACGGACCGCCAGTCAGGAAGATGAAGATCACGGCTTTCGGCTTGGCGGCCGATTCGGCGGCGGCCAGACGCCAGGCCGCCGCGTCGGCCATCGACAGGCCGAAAAAGCCAACCGACCCGGCCTGGAGCATCGCCCGGCGATTTAAACTGCGGCACGGCAAGGCGGGAATCGTCGTCATCGACTCGACCTTTCGCAAAGCACAAATCTCGCGCGTCCCCGTCATTTCGATCGCTCGATCGTATCGCGCCAGGCCCGAGACAGGCAATGGTTTTCGGCTCGCGTCGGTCTAACCGCTGGCCGACTTGCTGTTGCGATTGCAGGAAAAAGACGGTTCCTGGTGGGACTATCCGCTCTACAATTACCATCAGCAGTACGGCACGGCGTTCGCGATCATGTCGCTCGTTCGTTGCCGGCCGTAAGAGCGGGATTCTGCCGCCTTGCAAAGTAGAAGCGGCATCCTTGCCGCTTTTGCAAACGCGGCAGGGATGCCGCATGCACTTTGCGAACGCGGCAGGGATGCCGCGTCTACATGAGAGAACCGCCGTCATGGAACAACTCGAAATCCCAACGCCCCAGCCCCCGCCGCGGCTGCAATTCGGGCTGAAGACGATCCTGGCGATCACCGCAGGGTTCGCGCTGTTGTTCGCGTCGGGCTGGTGGTTTGGCGTGGCGGGGTACGCGGGCTTTTTCCTGCTGGCCGCGCTGCTGGCGATCATCGCGATCCCGCGATTGCGGAACGTGGAGAGTTTTGTACTCTACTTTTTGTTTCTGCTCGTCATGGCTTGCTTGTTGCCGGCGTTCCATGACGAAAGAACGCCCTGGCGTCATATCCAGTGTGTGAACAATCTCAAGCAGATCGGCCTTGGGCTGCAGAACTACAATGACGTCTATAAGTGTTTCCCGCCGGTCTACACAACCGACGAGAATGGCAAGCCGATGCACAGTTGGCGGGTATTGATTCTGCCGTTTATCGAGCAACAGGCTCTCTACAAGCGTTACGACTTCAACGAACCGTGGGACGGCCCGCACAATTCGTTGCTGGCCAAGGAAATGCCGGCGTGCTTCCGCTGCCCTCGCGACACTGCGAATCCTGGGACCAACACAGATTACGTGGCCGTTGTCGGGCCGGAGACGATCTGGCAGCCCGATCAGGGGACGACGTTTGCCGAAATCAAAGACGGATCGTCGAACACGATCGCCGTCATCGAGGCGGCGGGCGCCGGCGTCAACTGGATGGAGCCTCGCGATTTGCCATTCGCGGCCCTAGCCAAAGGCATCAACCCGAAACAAGGCCCCGGCGTGTCAAGCATGCATCCCCGCGCCGCCCTCGCCGTCTTCGCCGACGGGCACACGCAGACGATCCAGCAAAGCACCGCGCTCGAAACGCTCAAGGCCCTCTTCACCAAAGCCGGCGGCGAAAAGATCGGCGAGGAGTATTGACGCCATGACCGAGCAGCCCCCTGTTCAATTTAGGCTGAAGACGATCCTGGCGATCACGGCGGCGGTCGCGTTGTTTTTCACGGCAGGTTCGTGGTTTGGCCCTTGGGGATACGTCGGCTTTGTTTGGCTGGCGTGCTTGGCGGTAATCTTGAAGAGTTCGCGAGACTTCGACGTTTACGTTCTGTGGCTTGCTCTCTTTTTGTTCGGTTTGCCGTTAATGGGTTTTCTGCTTTTGCCCGCCGTGGGATCGGGAGGTTCGCCAATTCGTAGTCAATGCACGAACAACCTCAAGCAAATCGGGCTCGGGCTGCAGAACTACGCCGACGTTTACCGCTGCTTTCCCCCGGCCTACGTGACCGACGCAAACGGCAAGCCGATGCACAGTTGGCGGGTGTTGATCCTGCCGTTCATCGAGCAGCAGGCGATCTACGACCGCTACGATTTCAACGAGCCTTGGGACGGCCCGCACAACTCATTGCTGGCCAAGGAAATGCCTCCGATCTTCCGTTGTCCGGCGGATCAGGCGAACCCAGGCACGTTGACCGATTACGTGGCCGTTGTCGGGCCGGAGACGATCTGGCAGCCCGATCGGAGCGTGACGTTCCAGGAAATCACGGACGGATCGTCGAACACGATTGCCGTCGTGGAGGCCGCGGGCCTGGGCGTACACTGGATGGAACCCCGCGATTTGCCGTTTGCGGCGGTCGCCAACGGCATCAACCCCAAGCAAGGCCCAGGCATATCGAGTCATCATCCCCACGCCGCCATCGGGCTGTTCGCCGACGGGCACACGCAGACGATCCCGCAAAGCATCTCGGTCAAACTGCTGAGGGCGATCTGCACGAAAGACGGCTGCGAAGAGATCGACGAGGAATTCTGAACGGCGGAGCGATTTATCGCATGAGCATGAATGCTACGTAAAAGAATTCCTTGCCGGCGCCCGTGCAATCAAAACACCGGCCTGATCTGCTTCAGCCGCTGTTCGGTCTCGGCCATCAACGCGTCTTCAGCCGCTTCATCCGGCGCCTCGTAGGTCACGCTGAACCGCAAAAAGGCGCCGGCGTCGTCCCAGGGCACGGTGCAGATCGAGTGCTCGGTGATCAGATATTGGCTGGCAGCCTCGGCCGTGTCGAACTTCAGCCCGCCGGCCAGCCCCTTGGGGCTCGGCGTGTAGAGGAAATACGTGCCGCCGGGCATGCGGCAATCGAAGCCGCAGCGCGTGAGCACGTCGACCAGCTTCTTCAGGCGGCGGCGATACTTTTCGCGCACGCGGAGCGGGATCGAATCGTTGTCGAGCGCGGCGGCGGCGGCCTTTTGGATGGCGATGAATTGGCCCGAGTCGCTGTTGTCCTTGATGTCGGCGAAGGCCTGCACGATCCGCTCGTGACCGCAGACGAAGCCCATCCGCCAGCCGATCATATGAAAACCCTTCGAGAGCGAATGGACTTCGACGCCGACGTCCTTGGCGCCCGGCACGGAGAGGAAGCTGAGCGGCTTGTCGTCGTACGAGAGCAGGATATGGGCGGCATCCTGCACGACGACGATGTTGTTTTGCTTGGCGAAGTCGATCACGCGCTGGTAGAAATCGCGAGTAGCCACGCGGCCGGTGGGGCTGTTCGGATAGTTGATCACCAGCAGCTTGGCCCGGCGGCGGATGTCGGCGGGGATACGATCGAGATCGGGGAAAAAGTCGTTCTCGGCAAACAGCGGCAACCGGTACACCTCGCCGCCGTAATACTTGGTGTGCGTGCCGGCGACCGGATAGCCGGGCACGGTCATCAGCGTCACGTCGCCCGGATTGATGAACGCCGCCGGCAGCATGGCCAGCGCCGGCTTCGAGCCGATCGAGTGGTTCACCTCCTTGACCGGATCGAGCTTGACGCCGAACTGCCGCTCCATGAACCGTGCGGCGGCCTCCTTGAAGGCCGCGATGCCGTTGTCGGCGTAGCCGCGGTTCTCGGGCTTGTGGATTTCGGCGGCCATCACGGCCCGCACCGATTCGTCGGCCGGTTCGTCGTTTTCGCCGATGCCGAAGTCGATCAGCTTTCGCTCGGGATGTTCGGCCAGGGCCTTGCGCTTGGCCCGCTTGATCTTCTCGAACTTATAGATTTCGCTGCCCTTGCCATAATTGGCGCCGCCGATGCGTTCGGCAAACAGGGCCTGAAAATAGGGATCGCTCATGGTCGCTAGCTTTAACGGGATCGATCGGCTGACGGAAAGCAAACCGCTAAATTAGCAGTCGCCCGGCGAGGCGGCAAGGTTCGCCCTCGCGCTCGCAGCGCATTGCCACGCAAGACGGCGTCGGCAACGAGATCCTGTAGGGCACGCCCTCTCTGGCGTGCCGTGAACTGGCAATCGAGTATCCAACGCGCTTCGGCGGAACGCCGCGGAGGGCGTTCCCTACAGAATAGCCGCGACGAACCGTTAGCGCACGTAGCGATATTTCCCGCCGCTGATCTGCGAGATCGCCTTCAGCATCGGCTCGCCTTCGCGGCTGGCGAAGCCGACGGTGTGGATCGGGACGGGAGGTGATGGCTGGGAGAGATCCACCTGTGCGGCCGTCTCGGGGTCGAACTTGCCGTCGGAGAGCAAAAAGATGGCGTCGGGTTCCAGGTGGATTGCATCGATCAGGGCGGGCAACGGGTTCGTTCCGCCCTGGCAGGCGGCGTACTTCAGCCAACGCCGCGTGGCGGCCAGGTTTTTCTCGCTGGCTTCGATCATGCCTTCGGCGGGCATCGGCCAGGCGTCGTCGCTGAAGAAGATGATGAAAAATCGCTGCGTCGGCGAGAGGGCCTGGATCGAACGGCGCAGCTCGTTCTTGGCGCGGCGAAAGCGGCTGCCTTCCATGCTGCCCGACATGTCGACGACGAACACGAAGTCGATGCCGTCGGCGTCGATGCCGTAAAAATTCGCCGAGTCGCCCAGTTGCCGCTGGGTCGCCTGCGACGCGGTTGCGATCTCGTCGGTCAGCGATCCGAGCAGGCCGCCGTCGCCCAGCACGTCGTCGGCGTTCGCCGCTCGCGTTTCGCCGCTCGCCGCCAGCACGGGTTCGGAAACGCCCCCCACGACTTCGAAATCGGGCGCGGCGCCCAGCGGCACGTCGTCGGCTTCGACCGCTTGAGCATCGAGCTGTTCGCACTCGGTCGCCGACTGGTCCGAAACGCCCGCCACCAGGCTGGGCGCGCCCTTGGGCCCGCGGTCGACCGCAATCAGCGTCATCGCCAGCACGACCATGCCAATTGCATGGCCGGCGAGCGAGCAGGCCAACGCACGGACCAGCGGATAACGATAAATGGCCCACCGGCCGAAGGCGGCGCCGGCGGTTTCGACGAACTCGGGCGACATTTCGGGCGGCGTGGGGGGCATGCTCGGTGCGCTTCGCCGTGTAAGGATCGGACCCTATTATTACACGCGATTGGCCGCGGCAAGGCAAGCAGAAACAACCCAAGGCGAGAAAAACGTCAGGAGAAGAATACCTTCTCGGCGGTCCGGCGCAGCAGCCAGTCGCGGTCGGCAGCGGAGAGAAAATCGAGGCGGTCGCGAACCAGTGCGATCGAGTCGGCGTAATTGTGCCCTGCTTGCACTTGATAGGGGCAATCGGTGGCCCACATCAGCCGCTGGGGTCCGTAGGCGTCCAACAGGCGACGAATCATGGGGACCAGATCGAGGTACGGCGCCTGCTTTTTGCCCAGGGCGTAGAAGGCCGAGAGCTTCACGTGCGCCCGAGGATTTTTGGCCAGGCGGCAGAGTTGCTCCAACTCCGCCTCGCGCCAATTCTTTTCTCCCAGACCGGCGCCGCCGACGCCGATGCGAGCGAAATGATCGATCACGATCGGCGTGTCGGGAAATTTTTCGCCCATCCGGGCGATGGCTGGCAAGGCCTCGGGATTGACCAAGTTGCACATGGCCAAGCCCTCTTCGCCGCCGCATTTCCACAGGGCCTGCATCCCCGGCCCGTCGAGCCAGCGATCGACGGGCTTGTTGCGCGGATAAATCCGAAAGCCGCGCACTCCCAGTTTCGCCAGGCGGCGCATTTCGTTCTGCGGCGCCTCGGCGCTGTCGTTGATCACGGCGACGCCGGAGAACACGCCCGGAAAGCGCCGCATCGAGTCGAGCATGTAACTGTTATTGAAGCCGTAAAAGCTCATTTGAATCAGCACGATCCGGGCCACGCCGCACGGCCGGGCATGCTCGAAAAGCTGTTCGGGCGTAAAGCTCGGCGGCTTCATCTCATCGCGGCGAAAGCCCGGCGCCAAGGGATAGCGCTCGGCGTCGGGAGTCCAAACGTGGACGTGCGCGTCGATGGCGCCGGTTTTGGGGTCGGCCAGGTTCGCCTTGCCGGCTGTTTGCGGGGCGACGCTGGCGGGCGAGGGCGCCCGCCCCTCCATCGGCTGTTGGGAGTTGGCGCGCTCGACGCCGATCGCGGCCGCCGCCAACGAGCCGGCGGCGGTTCGCAAGACTTCACGGCGAGAGAGAGAGTTATGAGGTTGGTTCGAGGGCGGCAAGATCATGGTGCGGTCTCGGGGAAAAGTCGACGCTTGGCGGGCGATGGCGCCCGGCGCCCTCTTCGGTTTGACGGGCGAGGGCGCCCGGCGCCCTCTTCGGTTTGACGGGCGAGGGCGCCCGTCCCTCCATTGGAAAGTCGCTGGCCGATTACAGGTTCGGCGGTTTGATCGAGCCGCGCCGCGGATCGTAGAAGGCCTCGTGCAAATCGACGCCGAAGCCGCGGTTCAATTCCCATTGGGCGCGAGCGGCCCAGGGAGTGCCCGCGTGTTCCTTGACGATCTGCTGCAGCAACACCGTGGCGCGCGCGATATCGTCCTTGGTCTTGTCGCCGGTCAGCGTTTCCTTGCGGGTGTTTATGTCCCAGTGCGTCGTTTTTTTGGTTGGACCGAGCGGGTTCTTGATGAGCTTGGGCTGCTTCATGAACTCGCCCAGATAAACGCCGTACTCCTGGATGCGCACCTTATAGGCCAGAATCTGAGCATCCATGAGATCGTAGTTCGCGCGCCAGCGAGGGCTTTGCTCTTTGGCCCGGAGCGGACGGATCTTATCGAGCCGCTTTTCGCAGTCCGTGAAATAACGCAGCAGCCCGATCGCCTTCTGCTGGTTCATTATCGCGGCCTTGGCGAATTCATCGCGATTGATCGGGAAATGGGTGGCCTGCACCGTGCAGTACTTTTCCGATTCCTTGTTGTACGGGTTCAAGGTGACGATCACCTCCCACAGCATTCGGCGGAACTCGCTCTTGTCGCGCTCTTTGGCGTAGGCCATTCGCTCGGTAAGAGTGGGCAGGTAGGGCCGCATCGCCTCCAACTCGTACTTGCGGTCGTCGCGGGCCACCAGGTTGACTTCGGGGCTGGGCAGCATGAAAAACACGCCGCCGGTCTGCTGCGCCAGCCGGACTTGTTCATAAGGACCAAACCCGCTGGGGTGAGCGTCCCAGCGGCGGGTGAAGCCGTCGATTTGCAACTGCTCGGGGAAAGGCGTTTCGGGCCCCCGGTCAATCCGCAGCCAGAAGTCGATTTTCGTCGCCGGATCGACCCAGTGCATGTGGACGTAGGGATAGCCGAACACCGCCTCGCGCCCCAGCGAGAAGATTTTGCAGCGCGTATCGCGGGCTTCTTTCAGCGCGGCTTCGAGATTCTGGAAATTGTCTTGCTCGTCGCCGCTCTCGTCGGTGACCAAAATCAGCGCCATCTGGCGATGGCCCGAGGTGGCGAACTTATGGAAGGTCTTGATCGACTGCCCGACCGCCGAGCACATCATCTCTTTGCCCGTATGGTCGATCGGCACTTCGCCGATCGCCGAGCGAATCTCGTCGAGATTCGCCGTCGGCTTTCGCGTGTGCAGGTGAAAGCCTTCGCCGTAGCTGGCCACCGCCGACCACAGCGCATCGCCCTGAGCCGACTCGGCCAGCCCCAATTCT
The DNA here is from genome assembly GCA_035532215.1 of Pirellulales bacterium. Classification (GTDB taxonomy): domain Bacteria; phylum Planctomycetota; class Planctomycetia; order Pirellulales; family JAICIG01; genus JAICIG01. The sequence goes on from DATKRK010000357.1 coordinate 20,055, forward strand.
TCATAGACGCGCTCGATCCGGTCGCGAATCTCCTTCTGGTCGTCCTTCATGCTTTCCGATTCGTCGAAGCACCAGATGACCAGCACCTTGCCCTTGGCCAGCATTTGCAGGAGTTCCTGGGTAATGCGGTCCATGGCTTCCGAGTAGCTGTCGACCACCGCTTGCGGCTCGCCCAGCGCGCCTTCCGGCAGGTCCATCGAAAAATGGTTGCCAGGCGTGGAAAAATCGCTCAGCGAGCCAACGCTCATGGCCGCGATCTCGCCCGACTCGGCGACGCTGCGGTCGAACGTGGGCTGCGAAAGCCCCGCCATGCCGCCGCCGCCCGCGCCGGCCGCGCCGCCGGCGGGCGCCGCGCTGGTCAACGACAGGGTCTTCGACGGATCGACCTTGGTTTCGAGGACCTGGTTGAGCAATTCTTCGGGCGTGGTTTCGACGAAGGCTTCGAGGTCGCCCGCCTGATCCTTGATGATCGCGGGCAAGAACCACATCCCCAGGGCAATTACGAGAATCAGATGCACCAGCGTCGAAAAGCTGAGCGCCATCGAAGTTCGCAACAAGCTCTTGGGCACCACGGCCGGCTTTCGCGAGCCGTCTTGCGAGGAGGCTTCGTCTTCGGCCGCTGCAGGCTTGGACTCAGCCTTGGACTTTGCCGAGGCGGGTTTCGAAGAGGGCTTTTCGCCGGTATCGCTCGCCGAAGCGGCGCTTTCGCTCGCCGAAGCGGCGCTTTCATCGTCAAGCGGTTTGGCTCGCGGCGTCCGCGACCGGCCAGAAGCATCGCCGCGCTCGCTGGGCGGCGCCGCTTTCGAGCGCGCCGACTGTGAGTTTTCGGTTTGTCCGCTCTTTTTGACGCTAGCCGGCTTCTCGGGCAAAGCCGGGGTCGCCAACGGGCGAATGTCCAAACCCGAACCGCCGTCGGCAGCCAAATTCTCGCCCATTGCAACTCCTCTGCCAGCTTCGCCAGCCAATCGCTCCGTGGAAATTGATCGAAGAGCCGCCCACCACAGCACTTCAGTCTACTCCGGCAGCGAGCTTCGAATCAACTAAGCCCGATGGAATATTATCAATATTCCACCGCCTGCAAGCTAGTGCCTCTTCAAGTCTGAATTGATAGGTGAGGGTGGCTGGCGGCTGAGCGCAGCGATGCCCCAGCGAACTGGGGCTTCGCCTGGGCTCAGCCGCCAGCCACCCGACGTCAAATGGCTTCGAAGAGGCACTAGCGGGCGGCGTCGCGGCGGGCGGTTGCTTTGACTTGTTTGACGTGGCTGGCCGGCTGGGCCTTGCCGAACAGGAACTCCCTTAACGTCCGTTTGGCCGGGGCCTTGGCTTCTGGGCTTGGCGCCGGCGAAGGTTCGGGCAGCTCAGGGGCTGCATTGGTTGGAAACTCCATTTTCGGCTCGACCCTTTCGAGGGGCGTCTCTTCGAATTCCTGCTGCTCTAGCGTCGGCACGCCCTCGTTGGGCAAGGCGGTCGGCGGCGCGTTGGGATCCATGCCCCCTTCGCGGATCCAATCTACCGGCAGTTCCGGAGGCAGCGGGTACATTTCCTCAAGCGCCGCCAGATTCCTGTCGAGCGGCTCGTCGATCCATACGCCGCGGTCGTCCAACCGCATGATGCCCAAGTCGACGTAAGTTTCCAGGCGGTTGCTGTAGTATTGCAGCCACGCGCTCATGAAATTGTTCTGCGAGTCGCTCAGCGCCGTCAAGGCGGAAACCATGTTGATGGCGGACGTGGGGGCAAACGTCGAGGCCGCCGCCTGCCCGGCCGGAACGATGGCAGGCGGTTGATTCAACACTTCGCGGGTGTTATCGACCCGGCGGATGGCGATGGCCACCGCGCTGCGCTGGATCTCCAGGTTGAGCTCCAACTGCGCGAGAATGCGCAAATCTTGACGCAGCCCGATGTTTATCGAGTCTTCGAATTGGATCAACGCGCGTCGCTGTTGCTGATACTGAATCAACGCCTGGCGATAGTTGTTGCGTTCGGTCAACCGGGTGATCGGCGCGTCGAACCGCAAGCCGGCGGTGAAGTTGCCGGTCGCCGACTCGAACCGCAAGGGATTATTGCCCAGCGTACCCATGTTGCCGTTGATGGTGACGGTCATGTTCGATCGCAAGGCGTTGGCATTGAAGGCGATCAACCGCCACTGGTCGACCAGCGACGCTCGGGCGTTCATCCAGTCGAGCCGATGGACGCGGGCGATCTGCAAGGCATCGACGGTGGACAGCTCCATCGGTTCCAGCGTCACCGACTCCAACCGCGCCTGCGCCTTGACCAGCGAGATTTCTTGAGTGAACTCGGCGAGGGTCGTGGCCATCGCTACCAGCGCGTCGGCCGTTTCTCCGCGCGTGTCGGGCGCCAGGCGGGCGCGGATGCCTTCCAAGACGGGTTCGCTTCCGCCGTAACGCGTTTCGAACTCGTCCACGGCTTCCGCCAGGCGCTGCTTTTCGGAAAGAAACTCGGTCCTATCCGGCGGCGTCATCCGGCGCATGCGGATTTCCGTCCGCTGGTCGAGTGTCGCGAGATCTTGCCGCGCCGACGCCAGCGCGGCGGGGATTTCCGCTCGCAGCGCCGCCAACCCTTGTCCCGCTTGCGACAACGTTTCCACGGGCGGAGCTTCCTCGCTGCCGCTGATCCGGTCGATCAACCGGGAGAACCGCTGTTGTAAGTCAATGAGCGCGGGATCGACCAGTTGGAAGGGTCGGATCATCGTGGCGTCCAAATCGATCGGCAGATCGGGCGGCAAACCCAGTTGAACGATCTTGAACTGGTCGAGGGAGTTCGCAAAGCCGATCTTGGCGTTGAGCAAGGTGGCGCGCGTTGTCCAGACGCTTTGTCGGAACGTATCGACTTGCGCGATGTCGATCGTGCCTGCCTCCAGATTGGCTTCCAGCAGCTCGAGCGTTCGCGACTGCAAGTTGAGCGTGTATTCCTGGTTGACGATCTGCTGTCGCTGCTGCAACAGGCCGATGAACCCGCCGACTTGGCCAGCAAAGCCGCCCGCCTGCCCCGCCACGGCGCCGCCGGCCGCGCCGCCGACGGCGCCGCCGCCGCCGATACCCCCCGTTCCGCCGAAGTTGGTCGCCGACGCAACGCCGCCGAGGCCGCCGACGCCCTGGCCGCTGAAGCCGGTCAGACCGGTGCCGCCGAAGCCGCCGCCGCGGCGGGAAAGCACCGCCGCGTTCTGCATCGAACCAGTGGCCACGTAAGAGAACCAGCCGTGGCGCCAGCGCTCGTAAGCACGGAGATTGGCCAACAGCGTGCGCTCGACGATCGTGAGCTGTTCGAGCGTCACGATTCGGCCGCCGGCGCGCAACAGCGGCTGGATCAGGCTGAAATTGATGATCGAATTTGCGTTGTTCGCTTGCGGGCCGGCCAATTGCCAAACGAACGAGTTGGCGAAACCGACCAGCAAGTCGCCCCCCGTGGCGAACTGTCGAGAGAGAACGGTGTTGTTCGTCGTGCCGTTGTTGTTGACGGTCAACTGGCTGCGGCTCTGCGGCGTGCCGCCGACGATCCGCGCGTTGGAGCTGGCGGCGCCCGCCCGCAGCCAGGTGGCGCCGCTGCCGGCGAACAACTGCGTATTGAAGCGGAAACGCTCGGTGCTGACGTCGATCGCCGAGAGATAGAGCGTTTCCAACTGCGTGCGGTGCGTGGGCGAATGGATGTAGGACAGCGCAACGGCCCCAGGCAGGTCGAGCTTGACGGCGCCCTCGGGCGTCATTTCGCAGTAATCGGCCAGCCGCTGACGCCAACCGGGATTGGGCAATGCCGGCAGCTCGCCGTTGCGGTGCCACCAAGGCGCAGCCCGCTTGCCGTCGACATGGTGCATGTAAACGTGCGAATACGGATCGTCGGGCGGCAGCGGCGGCCGATCGGGATTCGTCGGGTCGTAGTAGCGGCTCCGCGGATCGATGTTCAGGTTGAAACCCGGCGGCAGAGCCCAGCGCGGGTTATTGGACTTTTCGGCGACCAGATACGCCACTTCGCGGTCGGCGCGGCCCCGCCAAAAGGTGCGGGTACACCCGGCAGAGCCCGCCAGGCAGAGCCCAAGCATGAGACCGATCAATCCCGTCGGCGACGTTTTAGACACCGGGTTGCCTCCCTGCGGAACTTTCATGTGATGTTCGCTCGTGCCGTAGATGAGAATACGCCCCCCCACCCTGGCGGTCTGCATTGCGCATTTCCCGGGCGCATCGGACCGCTGAAGATGTCGTCGGCTGTCAAAATGTACCGGCTTTAGCGATTCCGCCGGTTGGCAGCCCAGAACCAGTCCCAGAAGGCTGCTGCAAATACGCGCATTTTCCGCATTTTGTCGCCAACTGGTTCGTTCGGCGGGAATTGCGGCTGAGAAGCGTCCTCAGTTTGAAAATGCTCCAAGTCCCGCCTGCTTTCGGCGTTCAGTATCGCCGGCTGAGGCGCTGTCAATGGCGGCGTCTGTAACCGACGCGTTCTTGCACCCACTAACGAAGCAAGCTTAAAGAGTCCTGCTTCCTGGCGTGTCCGGCTGACTATTCCCGGTAGCCCGCCGGCCGCCAGGAAGCATCTCTATATTTCATGGCTGTAACTGTTTAAGGCGCCCGCTACACTAAAGTCCTGAGAACGCGCGTCCAAATCGGCTTTGTGCATGCTCCCCAGCGTGGCGAGAGTCGGTTCGCGCGACAAGTCTTTCGAAATGCCTTGGGGGTTGCTGCCGTGACTTCGGCCTATGAACTAGCCGCAAGCGACTTGTCTTGCACATTCGGGTGGCAGGGGATATTCGGTTGGCAGGTATTCGGTTGGCGGGGCCAGTTGCGGGAGCGCCCGATGTGGGGGCGGCAACTGGCGCTGTCGATCGGGTATCCGTTGGCGACGGACCGTCGGAGCGAACGCGCGTGTTCCGAAGAGAAGGCCGATGAGCCGCTCGTCTATTCGATCGATTGGAATGACATCCAAGGCTCTTTGAACGGAGACGGTCAGGCGTTTGCCCGCTTGGTGAATCGTTATCAAGACCAGATTGCGGCGCAAATGTGGCGACTCAGCCGGCAGCAGGCCGACTGCGAGCAACTGGTTCAAGACGTTTTCGTGGAAGCCTACGTAAGTTTGAAAAAATATCAGGGCCGCGCGCCGTTCTTGCACTGGTTGCGCAAGATCGCGACTCGCGTCGGCTACCGCTACTGGAAACAGCAAGCCAAGCAGCGGCAACGGTCGAGCGTCCCTTTGCAGGACTGGCACAGGGCCACTGCGGCGGCGCCGAGCGAGCAGACCGCCGAGGAGGCGGCCTCGCTGGTTCATTCGCTTCTGTCTCGGTTGCCGCCCAGAGATCGGCTTGTTTTGACGTTGATGTATTTGGAAGGTTGCTCCATCGCCGAAGCCGCCGAGTTGTCGGGATGGAGCCAAACCATGGTTAAAGTGCAAGCGCATCGCGCGCGGAAGAAACTCAAAAAGCTTCTGGATGAGGCCAACCCATGACGAGCCTACCCAACTTCGAACGGTTGGCGCTAGCCGCGCGGAGCCAGCGCGTTCCGCAGGTGAACGTCACGAAGCAGGTGCTGGCGACGATCCGCCGCTCGGGTTACCCTGTCGTCCGGGTCGACTCGCCCGTGCTGGTGTTTGCGGGGGCGGCGCTGGCCGCCGCCGCGTTGGTGGCCATCTGGGCCTTTCCCGCCTGGGATGCCGTTCACGATCCGTTGGTTGCGTTGTTCAAGCCGTTGAGCTTGGTGTTGGAATGAATTGCGCGTTGAAATAAGGGCGTGCTGATATGAGCGGCAGCGTTGAAACGAGCGATCATGCGGAGAATTGGGCGATTGAGCCTGCCCCCGCCACGAGATTTTGGCAGCGCCGCTGGCTTTCGCTGCTGATCATGGTGGTGGTCTTCTGCTCGGGCGCCGCAATCGGCAGCGGGCTGACCACGATATCCATCGAGAGCATCTACCAAGAACGCTGGCGGCGCCCTTGGAACGGCCAAAAGCGCATGTTGGAGGCGCTCAATCGCGAGCTCGACCTGTCCGATTCGCAAACGGCCGAAGTCTCGCAGATCCTGAAAAAACACGACGAAGCGGTGAAAAAAATCTGGTCGGAAGAAGTCGGCCCGAAAATGCAAACGCTCGTCAAACAGCTCGACGGCCGCATTGCCGCCGTGCTGACGCCCGAACAAGAGCCGCTTTGGCACGCTTGGCTGGACAAACGCAAAAGCAGGGTTTGTCCGCCGCCACCCCGAACTTCGAGGCACGGACGCGACGGGCGGCCTCATGCCGATCGCAATCGCCGCCCGCCGCCGCCCCCCCAAATCGGACGACGCTTAAAAGGCCCGATAGGGGTAGGGAGAGCCGATTGAGTTCGGCTCCCCCTCCCTCCGAACCGTACGGGCGGTTTTCCCGCATACGGCTCTCCGGTTAGGAGGTTCCTGTGGATTGGACGAAACGAACGTGGGTCGCACTCAGGTTGATGA
>DATKRK010000358.1:0-6457 GCA_035532215.1 Pirellulales bacterium
GCCGCCACCACGCTCGACGACACGGAGGCTCACGCCTCCGGCTCGCCAGGAGCGGATCGACGTCTTTCGCTCCGCGAAAGCACGTCTTTTCGCGGAGCGAAAAGCGACCATGGCCGCGTCGCCGCGTCGCAAGCGGAAACTTCCAGATGCCAAGATGGCCAACCGCGCCGAACCGCCTTGGCGGCGGAAGACGCGATGCACGGAGCGGAGACATTCCAAAAGCGCAGTGAACCCGCCTTGAGCCAAGCGGGCTAAATTATTACAACTCGCCGCTTTGCAACTTTACTCACCGCGCGCTTCTTCAAAAGAATTCGGAAATTGCTGCTGATCTTCTTTGCTGTCTGCCACCAGCTTTAGCTGGTGGTATTCGAGCAAAAGCGCCAGTTGTCTTTGAGCCGGCTTGTGCAGGTCTTCAGACGCTCGTCAGTGGCCTGCCATCCTCATCAAAGCCAATTCAAGAGGAAGCCGGCTAAAGCCGGCTAGACGACGTTTCATGGTTGGCTTTCCTACCACCAGCTAAAGCTGGTGGCAGGCGTTGCCGGTGCAATTCCGCTCGCGGTCGTCGAACCTCTTTGCCGCCCGCCGATTCAAAGCATCGCAAAAACCGCGCGGCGCAATCCTCTTGCCGGGGCGCAATTCGAGACCGGCGCCGTCCGGCACGTGTTACCGCTTGACGGAGCCAGTCGAGCGCCTACTCGCCGAACAGCAAGCAGACGACGTCCATCGCGGCGACGGCCAACGTGGGATTGCGGATTTGGTCCCCTTCGACGCAATCTCGCCACACGCGCAGCGCGTGCCGCACGTATTGCTCGCGAGATTCTTCCACCAGCTCTGGACCAAGCTGCGACAGCACCTCGGGCCAGAGCTTGCGCAGTTCGTCGAGGGCGCCGGGCTTGCCGGCGATGGCTTCGAACACGGCGTCGTCGAGCCGTTCGAGCTGCTCCAGTGCAGCCGGGCAATGCGTGCCCAGGACCTGGGCCGGATCGAGTTCGATGCCGCCCGGCGCCTTGCGGATAGCGCTCTGCACGGCCCGCAGAAAACGGCGATGGGCCGCGTCGGCCCGGTGTTGCTCGTCCGCGGGCGGAACCGCGCCGGAGGCGACGTTTGGCGAGCCGGAGTTAGGCGAGTCGTGGAGGGCCGGGCGCCCTCGCCCGGCCGGAGCGGTTTCGGCCGCGTCGTTTGGCCGGGCGGGGGCGCCCGGCCCTCCCTCTGGTTTGTTTGGCCGGGCGGGGGCGCCCGGCCCTCCCTCCGGCAACGACCCGGAGGCTAACGCCTCGGGCTCGCCGAGATGCGCCGACTCCGGCTCGCCGAAATGTGCGGCGGCGCCGGCGGCCGCCGGAGCGGATTCCGCCAGCACTTCCAGCAGCTCGTTGCCCAGCGCCGTCAGATCGCCGATCGAGAGGCCCGGTCGCGGTTTCGCAAGCTGCTGAGCCAGAAACGACGTTTTGCCCGAGGCGATGACCAGCGCCACGAAGCCGCTCCAACCGGTGGTGGCCGTGAATTGTTTGGGCGGCTTGCCCGACAATTCGAGCACCGTCGTCTCCTGCTGCCGCAAGATGCGTCGTTGATCGGTCGGGTCGTCGCCCAGGCAAAAGATGCGAAAGGGTCGGCGCGGCGAATGCTTGAGCCCGGTGCAGAAGGAAAATTCGGTGCGGCACTCAAGCGGCAGGCAGTTGATGAGGCCGTGGATCAGCCGGATGCCGTTGCCGGCGGCGATCAGCGCCAACGAAGGGCTGCGCAAGGCGGCTTCGACCAGCGCGCCGAGCCAGGTGGCGCCCGGTTCGGAGAGCAATTGCGCCAACAGCGCCTGGTCGACCACGGCCGCCTTGCCCGCCAGCCGAAACGCTTCGAGCGACTCGGGCAGCGGATCGTGGACCTTTAGCGAGCCTTGGGCGAAGGCCGCCGTCAGCAGCGCGAACGGGTTGTTGGCAAAGCGCGCCAGCGTTTCGGCGTCGACGATCAGACATTGCGTGTAGATTTTGGGCCCCGTGCGACCGCTGTATTCGCTGCCCGCCGGAGTGGTCTTCGAAACGCAATAGGCGCCGCTTGGCAAGCGGTGAAAGTTGATGCTGACCGCGTCTTCGCCGCTTTCCAGCAGCGAGTCGTGAGACGGTCCCCAGACCGCCAATTCGCGCAAGTCCTCGGCGCAAATTTCCGGGCTGTACACGGCCAATTGATAGCCGTCCAAGCGGTTGGTCTGCGTCGAAGTGAAAATCGCTTGTTCGATGAGCACCGTGAAAGCCTTTGGGGATCTTGAATCTCGCAGGCGTTTGCGTCCGGAAAAACTTGGTCCGCTTAGGCCTGCTTTACCAGCCATTCGAACGGTTCGATCAACCCTCGCGGCTCGACGCGCAACGGCACGCGCAGCTTGCCCTCGCGGCGATTGCGATAGGCGCAACCGCCGGCCACGCCGACCGCAAAAAAGCGATGATTTCTGAACCGCTCCTGGCACTGTCGCCACAGCCCGGGCGCTCGGGCTTGGGCGAAGCCGGACGGATCGACGAAGCACTCCTCGCACTCATCGGCCTTGGTCAACACGAAGCCGACGGGTCGCTTCGACCAGCCGCGTTTCGGATCTTCATCCAGTTCGGCCAGATAACTGAGCAGCTTCATCGTGAAATAGTCCTGATCGAGCGAGCCGCTTTGCAGCTTCACCGTGTCGATCAGGATCAGCGCGCCGAAGCACTTCGACAACAGCGGATGGATCACGTCGTACGTGTGCGGGTGGTCGACTTCCTCGAGCAAGGCTTCGCCGGCCATGTCGGGCATGATCAGTTCGAGCGGCTGCTTCTTGCCCGCCATCCGCAACTGGGCGTGAACCCAGTTCCAGCGGTCGGGCTCGGTCGGCGTCTTGCGGGGGAACTCTCCGCGCGCCAGGGCCGAAGCGGTGGACTGCTGCAGGTTGATCGAAAAGGCGCCGCGCGCCATCATTTGCAAGCGATCGGGCTGCCGCGAAAGCATGTCCATCAGCATGCCCAGGTAGACCGTCTTGCCGGCGCTGCTGGCGCCGATCGCCGCGACCATGCGCGGGTTGATTTTCTGGGTCGTCGCCTGGTGGGCCAAGGCCATCGGCGCGAAGCATTGCCGGCACAATTCGGCGTCGAACGTGTTGTCGACGCCGCAGATATAACAGGGGACTTGGACCGCGTACTGGGCCAGCCGGTACGAGTCCATAGGCATGGCGCCTTCTTTGATCATGCGTGGGTCTCCTCGGCCTGTTCCGGTTCGGCTTCCTGGAATTCTTCGTGCCGCCCTGCGCCGGGCTCCGGCGCGGCGACGTCGCACATGCCCAGCGCGCAGCGAAAGCCGATGTTGTGCTTGCGCGACAAGGGGTTGTCGCCGCTCTGAAATTGACAAGTGGCCTGGTTCTCGAAATACGTGTCGAAGGCCCCGCCGCGAATGCTCTTCATGGGAACCGGCAAGAGGAGATCTTGCGAGGCGCTTTCGGCTGCGCCGAAGTTGCCGCTGGTCCACTCCCAGACGTTGCCGATCAGTTGATACACTCCGCCCACGCTGACGCCGGAAGAGAATTCTCCGACGGCCACGACCTTGTCGGGGCCGGAGCCCCAGAGGTTGCAGCGTTCGCGGTCCATCGTGTCGCCCCAGGGAAACTTTCGCTGCCATTGTTTCTTGTCCGACAGCGGCACCGGCCAACTGCCCGCCTTGACCCATTCGGCCTCGGTCGGCAAGCGCTTGCCCACCCAGCGGGCGTAAGCGGCGGCTTCGTACCAACTGACGCCCACGACCGGCAGATCGTCTTCGCCGCGCGGATAACGCCCGTGTTTCCAGAACCGCGGCCCCGGCGTCCCGGTGGCATCGACGAAATCGAAGACCGCGGTCCAGACTTGCGGGTCCCAGATCGACATCTGCTCGTAGCCGCCGGCCTCGACGAATTGCAGGTATTGGCGATTCGTCACCGGGTAGCGATCGAGGAACATCGCCTCGACGCGCCGCACGCTTTCCGACGGCGAGTCGTCGTCTCCCGAATCGTCGTCGCCGGGCGCCGCCAGCGAGACTTCGCCCGAGGGCGCCAGCGCCATTTGGTTTTCCAGGGCTTCCCGGGCCTGCTGGAATTGCTCGGGCGAAAGATTCGAAACCAGTTGCCGGCGCAACAACAGCGCGTAGCGATCGCGGGCGAGCATGCCCTCGACCAGAGAATTCAAATCGTTCGGGTCGATCGGCGCTAACGGCTCGCTCTCGGCAAGTTCTTCGGCGGCAGCGCCGGCGTCCGCGTCGGCCGGTTGTGGCCGCGGAAGTCGCCGATACGATTCGAGCGCAACCCAGCAGAGTCCGACCGCGGCGGCGCCGCCCCAAAAGGGCGCATTCCCCCAAACGCTTCCTGCCAAAGCGCAGCCGCTGGCCAAACCGGCGAAGCACAGGCGCCATGGGTTTCGTATCGTGGGCATGTTTCTCGTTCCTACTTGCCTTGCTTGCACCTTGGCCGGCTATTTTTTCGTCGACTTCGTGGTCGAACGCCGACGCGCGATGTCTTTCTGCAGCATGTCGAATTGCGCCATCACCGATTCCAGAATGGGATCGCCGCCCGCCGGAGCGGCCTGTGCAACCGGCGCGGCGACTGGCGCCGGGGCCTCGAGGGGCGCGGCGGCTTTCGGCGCCGGCGACCTGGTCTGCACCTCCAGCAGTTTTCGCAGTTGCTTGAACTCTTTCGACCACTCGCTGCGCTCTTCCATGTTGCGCTGCTTTTCGCTGGCGGCGGTTTCGGCCATTTCGACAACGCGCCGCCGGACCGTTTCCAATTCGGCTTCCAGCAAGTTGCGTTCGTGCTGCATCTCGCGAACTCGCTCGCGCCAGACTGGGTCGCCTTCGCTGGCGCCGGGCGAGCGGTCCGAGCGCTGGAGCAGCTCGGCTCGCGCCGCGGCCAGTTCTCCGCGCACGGCGGCCAGCTCCGCCGTGGCATCGACCAGGCGGCTGATCTGGCTGCGCGACGACGACAATTCCTGTTCCAGCGCCGACCGCTGCTGCTCAAGCTCGGCCAGGCGATGGCACATTTCTTCCGCCGCGCTGTCGGCCTCGGCGCTCGATCGCTCCGGCTTGCGCAACAATTCGAGGCGGGCTTCTTCCAACTCGCCGCGAACTTTGGCCAATTCGGCGTTCGCGTCGGCCAGACGGCTGATCTGCTGCCGGGCTTCGGCCAATTCCTGCTCCATCGCCGAGCGTTGTTGTTCGAGCTGGGCGAGCTCGTCGCGTTCCCGTTCGACGTTCTCCAGTTGGCTGAGCAAGGCCGTCGTCGCGGTTCCCGTTTCGCCGGCGCTCGCTTCGCGGAGCTTGGCGAATTCCGCACGGGCTTCTTCGAGATCGGCCTGCGACTTCTCCAGACGCTGGGAATTCGCCTCGATTTGCTCGGCGTCGCGTTCGAGGCAGCGCCGCTGCTCGGCCAGGCTCTCGCGCTCCGCGTCCAACTCTGCACGGCCGGCGTCGAGCTCGCGGCGTTCCGCATCGTGCTCTCGCTGCCGTTGTCCCAGCAGAGAACTCAGCCGCTCCAATTCCTCCAATTGGTCGACGACGAATTCCGCAAAGCCGTCGCCGCAGGCGCGAACCTTCGCAAGCGTCGATTCGACGTCTTGCCAGCCGGCGTTGGGTGAGAAGAGATCGGAAGACACAGTGTTGAAGTGGAATCGCTGAGGATCTTCGCTGCACGTCTCGGCCAAATGCCCGCGGCTCTGGAGTGATTCCCCGCGGGCCGCCCGCGCAGCGTCCGCGGGATGCCAGCGCGACTGGCCGCTGAATCAAAAAGCGAGCAGGCAGCGAAAGCGAGCCCCGGACCGCCGTTCGACCGCCATTGGAACTTTAGGTCAGCCCCACAGAGGATGCAAACGCATGTCGCTCTTTGGTTTGCGAACGCGGATCGGACCGCGGCGCCCACTCGGCTTGCGGCTGCTAACTCGTCGCCTTGCAATGCCTTTCGACTTTTCGATCCGCTGCCATCGGGGCTTTTTGGGCCGCGACGTGGCGACCTACCCGTGTGCTGCGGCGATATCGTCGTCGTGACGCACGGCGTTTAGGCGCGGGCGCCAGACCACGGGGTCATTCCCGACGCTCGCGCCAAAGTAGCAGGCACACTCCTGTGTGCCGTCGCCAGCCCTGCGACGGAACGTAACCCCGCTGCCGCGGACGGCACATGGAATGTGCCTGCTACTTTGGTTGCGGCCGAAGGCCGCGTTGGGGAGCGGGCGCGCCTGCCGCCTTCCGGCTTGCGGGGCGTGATACCATTTGAACTGGTTTCAAGAAAAACTTATCGCTCTGTCTGCCACCAGCTTTAGCTGGTGGTAGCGAAACAACATCAACCTTCTTTCTCAGCCGGCTTCCCGAGGGCTGAAAAAGCCGGCTAAAGCCGGCTCCCAAAGAGAGAGAATGGTTGCCGGTCCCCACCAGCTAAAGCTGGTGGCAAACACGGATGGGGCCAAGCTCGTCCTTCCAATTCGCCCTTTTTCCTTGA
>DATKRK010000359.1:0-82733 GCA_035532215.1 Pirellulales bacterium
ATCCGCGACTGGCCGCGTCGCAAGCCTCACAAGCCGCCGGGACCGCCTCAACTCCACACCCTCACGGATGAACAAAAGGCCTTACGCGATCAACTACTTAAAGCCGCCTGACGAGAGCATCGAATATCGGCGTTGGGTGGCATCGCCCCGCGCAGGAACCAGACGCGTGCGACTGGCAGACCCGCGACCGGCGAGTTCAACGCGGCGGAGCCTTATCGACGAGTCTCGCCTTAGCGCGGATGATTCATCAGCTCATACCCGAGAACCCAGACGCCCAGATTGTTGCCCAGAAGCGATCGGGCTCGAATTGCTCGCTCGCGGCGAGCGGCGCGGCCATCCGCCTCTGCGAAGCCTCGCGGAGCGGGAATGCGAACGATGATGTCTGGGATTTCCTCACAACTGCGAGTAACTACGGGACTCGGCTCGGATTCGAAACACGGTGCGCACCTTCGATATTAGACCTGTCCCGTTTATACGTCACCACCGCAGCCCGACGAGAAGGAAGCGTTGTAAGGCGGCAGCCGCAAGGTTTCCCGAGGGGAGTGGCGCACGCGGAGCCGCGGAGCCGCGGAGAAAAAGGGCGAAAACTTCCGCTGGCAAGCGAGGCCGGCGGCAGAGCGGAGTGACGCCCCAAATGAACCGGGGGAACCGGCTGAGTCGTCTCCTTTTTCTCTCTTTTGGAATCAATCGAACTCGAAAGCGAGCTCTTAAGACGAGCTATTAAGAGCTGAACCAAGCGAGAACCATGTCCGCCGCCAACTGCTGGAAAGCACAGCCGCCTTCTCCTTGATCCTACGCGGGTGCGCCGGACTTGTGCGCGCAACGGATTACTTGATTCGGCGGTCACTGGCGCGGGCATGCATGATTTAACCTAAGGGCGTACGATATCGGCCAGTTCGGGAATCGAGTGCATTGGCCGCCAATCATTGTCGGCCCAACTCGGATGGCGCGCATTGTCGTCCAGAGTTACTTCCTTCGCTTGATATAGTGCCTTTACGTGGTGCACCTTGAGCGGAGCCGAATGCACGCCTCGGACGCGCACGAACCAATCGTCGCCCGCTCGAATCCTGGGATCAAGTGCGCCTAATAGCGGAGTGGCGGAAATCGGATAAGGGGCGACGGCCGGCGGCGGGACCGGCGAGGCACGCGGCACTGGCAGAGGCTGAAAATCGACCGGCGTTGCGACAGGCAATGGCACGGCAGTCGGAAGCGGCGCTGCAGGCTGGATCGGCGCGGCAGTCGAGGTCGGTACGCTGGCCGACGACGCTGCGCGGCGGACAGGGCGAGCCGTCAAGAAATCGCCCACTCGCATCCACGGCCCCTGCTCAGCGCTGATCAAGTCATCGTTGCCAATCCGACGCGCACGGAGCAGTCCCTCGACGTCGTCCTGCGTTAACGAAGAGACGACGCGGCTGGCGTTGACGATTCGGAGGTCGCCTCGTTTAGCCCGCACCGTACGAGCCGATTGGGTTGTCGGGGCAGGTTGGCCAACCGCCGACGTCGGCGCAGACACTGCGAGAAAATCGCTGATTGTCATCCAATCCGCGTTGCACACTGAAACATGATCTTCCGGCCCAACCCGCCCCGCGGCCAGCAAGTTTTCAAGCCCCTGACGATCGGTCGGCCCGAACACCACGCCGTCCTTGAGCAGTCGCAAGTCGCCTTCTTTTTTCTTTCCCATCATCGTTGCCAAACCAGTCGTCGTGAATTGATTGCAGTCCGCTACGCCAGTTCGCGCTGTGCGGCGGCCGCCAGGCATTCTCCCCACAACATGAGGTCGTCGTCAGAAAGGCTATTGTCGCGGATGAACTCGGTCGCCACCCGAGCCTTTTGACCACCTAGTTTTGCCGCCACCTGCAGACGGCCATTTTCCTGATAGCTGTATCGCACCTCAATCGGCCAGCCAGCCGGCAGATTCGGCGGTAGATTGCGAATCACGCACGTGCCCACCTCGATGCAAGCATCGGGGAGTTCACTCTCGCCTTCCAACACCGTCACCTTGACATTTAGCTGACCTTCTTTGGCGGTTGCGAAGCGCCGTGCTGCGGTGTGAGGCAAGGGCGTGTTCTTGGCGATGATGATCCGGTTCACACGGTCTCCGCTGGACGGGTCAATGCCGACCACGCCTAGGCTGTGCGAGTTGACGTTCGTCACCGCAAACTGCGCGTGGCCGCCGCCTGCGCCTTGCTTTTGCAACATCACGTCGGCATATAGCGCGGCGCCATGGGCCACGGCTTCGTCGACGGAAATCGAATGATCGACTGCACGGCCCGCCAATTCTTCGAGCATGCGGTGGATCATCGGCATGCGTGTTGAGCCGCCAACGACGAGCACGCGGTCGATGTCATGCCAGTTCAAGCCTGCCTGCATCACCACGATGTCGGCCGTGGTGCTCGTTCGGTGCACCAATGGAGCCGTCGCTGCTTCGAACTCTTGGCGCGTGACCTCCACTTTTGCACGCCGGCCAGCATGCAACACGAACATCGTCGCCTTCGGTCGTTCGGAAAGGGTCTTCTTAGCCGACTCGGCGGCTAGCCACAACTCTTGCAAGGTTTCGGGGCACTGCCGAGGATCTTCGCCAGACTCTGCTGCCAGTCGCGATGCGGCAATCTCCACGAGTTTCTCGTCCCAGTCCTTACCGCCCAGCCGCACGTCGCCGTCAGTGGCCAGCGCCTTGAACGACTGGTTGCTCATTTCCACTACGGTGACGTCGAACGTTCCGCCCCCCAGATCGTAGACCAGCACGCGGATTGGTTTGTCGCCTTTGATTTTGCCGGCCCGATCGAGAAAGCCTTCCTGATAGCCATAGGCGATAGCCGCCGCAGTCGGTTCGTTAAGAATGTCGAGGACTTCCAGACCCGCCAGTCGCCCCGCGTCCATGGTGGCCCGGCGCCGAGTTTCGTCGAAGTAGGCCGGCACTGTGATCACCGCCCTACGGACAGCGGCGAGCTTGCGTTCGGCATCGCTCTTCAAGCGGCGGAGGACATAACTGGAAATCACCTCGGGCGGCAGCAGCTCGCCGTTGATCTTTTTGTGATAATACTTTTCGCCCATGTCGCGTTTGACGCAGTCGGCCACTTTATCGGGCTCAAGCGAGGCGGCCAACATCGCTTCCTTGCCCACGACTGTACCGCCATCATCGAAGAGCACGACGCTTGGCGTCAGCAAGTCGCCGTCGGCGTTTGGAATGCTCGTCGGCCGGCCCTGCGGGTCAAGGTAGGCGACCACCGAATAGGTCGTGCCCAGATCGATTCCGACTGCGATCTCAGCGGATTTCTCGCGCGTTGGCGACGGTGACAAAGGGGGGGATTCGCCCCCCGCGGGCGGCGGATGTGCCGCGTCGATCTTGGCGGCGGCCAACTCGCGAGCCACGGCGAGCGCCTCGGCAACCCAGTTGGACTTGAGCACTGCCATGCCGCCGGACGTATCAAACACGCGTTCTCGCAGCACGAGGAAAAACTCGTCCCAGCGCAAGGCCTCGGGCGACAACATGCGAAACTGCATGGGCGCCCCCCTCCAGGCGGCAGAGGCAACCTCCGCATTGAATCGAGTCGCGTCGCGCACCGCCTCGCTCGGCTGCCCGACGACGAGCGACAAAGGCGCGCGTAGAAAACCCGGGCCGTATTTCTCCAGCAGAAGGCGAAGTTCGACGGTCATGCCATTCCGATCCGCAGCCGAACTGCAAGACATCTACGCGCCCAATTCTATTGCGCCGGTCTGGCGCGGTAAACCGAGCACCGGTTTTCAGTTGCCTTTTTTGCATCGACGTCGATAATTGCACTTATGTCTGTCCCCGCACTGTATGGTAAACGGCATAGTAAACTGATGCATGGCTGACGCGTTCGATCCCTACCACAGGTGGCTTGGAATTCCTCCCGGCGTTCGGCCGCCCACCCATTATCAGTTGCTGGCGATCTCGCCGGAGGAACAAGACCGCGCCGTGATCAACGCAGCGGTGACGCGGCAGAGCGTCTACGTGCGGAACTTCCAAGTCGGCAAACATGGCTCTGACGCAGCTCGCATCTTGGGCGAAATTCAGTCGGCCAAGCTCTGCTTGCTCGATCCGTCGAGTCGCGCCGAGTACGACGCTCGGCTCGTGCGGGAAGCAGGCGCAAAATCGACAAGGCAGGCGCCGCCGGTGGCGCATTCCGTCGGGTTAGGCCTCGATCTTGACGCCGTTGCCGGAAACTTTGCAGCACCTGTCGCAAGAGGCCGCGCTTCGGCGCCGCGCCTGCGAACATTGTCGAAACCAAAGAGGTCCGTTTCCTGGGTCGGCCCTGCGGCCGTCGCCGCCGCATGCATTGCCGCGCTGTTTGTCGGGTATTCCGTCCGGGGCCGCGGTGGTGTTTCAGTTACTGACACCTCGCCGACTGAGCCGCGAGCCATTGCCGAGGCCTCGTCGCCGCCGCAATCAGATTTTGGGTCTATCGCGAACTCACCAAGCCCAGAGTCTACGGTGAAGTTGTCAAACTCGAACCCTGTCGCGAACTCGCCAAGCCCAGAGCTTACCTCCAGTTCGCCGGGCCCCGAGCCTACGGTGGAATTGCCAAACCCGAAGCCTGTCGCGAGTTCGCCAAGCCCGGAGCCTGCCGCCAGTTCGCCGAGCCCGGAGCCTGCCGCCAGTTCGCCGAGCCCCGAGCCTACGGCGGACTTGCCAAGCTCGGCGCCTGCCGCGGATGCGCCAAACGTCCGCCCGACTGAAGGCACGGACGGCGAGTCCGATCCCTCCGATACACCACTTCAAACCGAGGCCCGTGACTCCGCAAAGCAACAGGAATTTCCCGATCTTACGCGAAAACTGAATGACTTGGCCTCCTGGACGGTTCTAAGGGGGCAATGGTCGAAGCGCACCGGCGGCATTCACGGGCAAGGCGATTCGGTTGTAAAATTCAACGAGGAGTGTCCGGCCGAATTTCTGCTTACGTTCCGAATGAACGTGCTCGAAGGGATGCGCCCGCGCATCTATTTCGACGAACAAGCATTTTGGTTCGGCAACGAGGGATTCGAGCGTACGTTATTCGTCTACGGCGATGGACAACAGGACGGCGTCGGCAAATCACGTGCTTACGCGAACCGCGCCGCGTTGAAAATCGCTTGCCGCTTTGCGGGCCAGGACGTCGAATTCATGGTCAATGGCAAACCGGTTGCTCACTGCCGGCGTAAGAAAACGGGAGCAGTCGTGCTAGGGCTTTCGGCGGGCGATGGCTTCAGCCCGGGGAAAGTGCTATTTAGCAATTTCAAGCTCGATCCGTTGTCCGAGCCAGGCGAAAACGTCTCTTCCGCGGTCCAGGGGGACGCAGGAAGCCGTGCACGGCGATTGGAGACGAGAGGGTCGCGTACTGGCGGTAGTCGCCATTCCGCTGGCGTGCGTTGAGTCGCCCTTTGTTCCGCCCGACGCGTATTAATTGACCGCCTCTGTGCTTGCCCGCCTGCGCGGAACTGGCATCGACCCGCGCAGGAACCAGGCGCGTGCGACTGGCAGACCCGCAATTAGTGATTTCAATGCGGCGGAGCCATATCGACGCTTCAGGCGTTAGCCCTTCTTCTTCGCCGCCTTTTTCTTGGCGGCCTTCTTCGGCGCGGCGGCTTTTTTGGGAGCGGCTTTCTTGCGGCGGGCCTTTTTCGAGGGGCCCATCGCGGCGCGGTCGGCTAAGAGGCGAAGGACCAATTCGGGCGTCAACTCGTCGATGGAAGTTCCCTTGGGCGCCGTGGCGTTGGTCTCGCCGTCGGTCACGTAGGCCCCGTAGCGGCCTTCGAGCAGTTGCACCGTTTGCTTGGTGACGGGCGATTCGCCGAACGTCTTGAGCGGCTCCTTGGGCGCCCCGAAGCCGCGGCGCATCTTCTTCGGCTGGGCCAATAACTCGACGGCTTGAGCCAGCGTGACGTCGAGCGGCGACAAATCGCTGGGCAGCGAGCGCGTCTCGGCGCCGCATTTGACGTAGGGCCCGAAGCGGCCGTTGTAAGCCGTGATCGGCTGCCCGGCCAACGCTGGGTTCGCGTCCGGGTGCGGTCCCAACTCGCGCGGCAGCGTCAGCAGCTTCAAGGCGACTTCGAGCGTGATCTCTTCGGGCTGCATGCCCTTGAGCAGCGAAGCGTTTTGCGGCTTTTCTTCGTCCTCGGGCGTGCCGCGCTGCACGTAGGGACCGAAGCGGCCGACCTTCAGATAAACGGGCTTCTGCGTGTCGGGGCAGATGCCCAGCGGCTCGTCGCCTTGCGAGGCCTGTTCGAGCATTTCGAGCGCCTTGGCGATCGTCAGTTCGTCGGGCGGGAAGCCGTCGGGAATGCTGGCCCGGCGTTCGCCTTGCTGCAAGAAGGGCCCGAATCGCCCGACGCGGACGAAGATCTCCTCGCCCGGTTGTCCGTTCGCCGAGGGCGCGCCCAACGAGATGCGGCTCACGTCGCGGGCGTCGATTTCGTCGACCTTGTGCTTGAGCTGCTCCTTGAGCCCGGCTTGACCGTTGCCGAAATAAAAGTTCCGCAAGTAATCGACCCACTTGGCCTCGCCGCGGCTGATCGCGTCCAGATCGTCTTCCATCTGGGCCGTGAAGCTATAGTCGACCAACTTCGGCAGGTGAACTTGCAGCAGCTTGGCCACGGCGAAGGCGGTCCACGTCGGCACCAGGGCGTTGCCGCGCTTGAAGACGTAATCGCGAGCCAGGATCGTGTCGATAATGGCGGCGTACGTGCTCGGCCGGCCGATGCCCAATTCTTCGAGCGCCCGAGTCAACGTGGCTTCGTTGTAACGGCTGGGCGGCTGCGTCGAGTGGCTCTTGGCGTCCATCGCCCGGCAATCGAGCGCTTCGCCGACTTTGACGTCGGGCAGCACCGTCTCGCGTTCGGCCAGTTCGGCCTGCGGATCGTCGGAACCTTCGACATAGGCCCGCAAATAGCCGGGAAAGTCGATCGTTTTGCCGCCGACCTGAAACGCGGCTTCGCCGCCTTCGATGACGATCGAAATCCGCCGACCGCGCGAGTCAGCCATCTGGCTGGCGACGGTCCGCTTCCAGATCATGTCGTAAAGCTTGAACTCGTCGGCCGATAGCCCGGATCGCAACGACTCGGGGAAGGCGAACGGGTGGCCGGCCGGGCGGATCGCTTCGTGGGCCTCTTGGGCGTTTTTAACCTTCGTGCGATAGATTCGCGGCTCGGGCGGCAGGTATTCGCGGCCATATTGCGAGGCGACCAGATCGCGCGCCGCATCGATGGCCACGGTGGCCAGGTTCGTCGAATCGGTTCGCATGTAGGTGATGTGCCCGTTTTCATACAGGCTCTGCGCCGCCTGCATCGTGCGGCGGGCCGTAAAGCCCAGTTTGCGGTTGGCCTCTTGTTGCAGCGTGCTGGTCGTGAACGGCGGGTAGGGCTTCGACGTGTAGGGCTTGTCCTCCAACGAGGCCACGCGAAACTCGGCCTGCCGCAATTTGGCGGCCAATTCCTCCGCTTGCTGTCCGTTGAGCAACAGCAAGGTCGGATCTTTCAGTTTGCCAGTCGTCGAGTCGAAGTCCTTGGTAGCCGGAATCGAACGGCCCTGGTAGCTGACCAGGCCGGCCTCGAAGCCCTCGCCGGCTTGTTTGGCGAACGTGCCGAGCAAGTCCCAGAACGTGGCCGAAACAAAGGCCATCCGCTCGCGCTCGCGATCGACGACCAGCCGCACCGCCACGCTTTGCACGCGGCCCGCCGACAGCTTGGGGCGAACTTTCCGCCACAACAAGGGAGAGACTTCGTAACCGTAAAGGCGGTCAAGGATTCGCCGCGTCTCCTGGGCTCGCACCAGGTCATCGTCGATCTCGCGCGGGTGCGCAAGCGCTTCTTGAATGGCCTCTTTGGTGATCTCGTGGAACACCAGCCGGCGGACGGGCACCTTGGGCCGCAGCAGCTCGCGCAGGTGCCAACTGATGGCTTCGCCTTCGCGGTCTTCGTCCGTCGCCAGATAGAGTTCTTTGGCGTCCTTCACCAGCCCGCGAAGCTTGCGAACCTGCTCCGTCTTGCCGGGGGGGACGATGTAGACGGGGTTGAAGTTGTCGTTGACATTGACCCCCAGATAGGCCCATTCTTCCTTTTTGAATTCGGCCGGGATTTGCTTGGCGCCCTGCGGCAAGTCGCGGACGTGGCCGATGCTGGCCTCGATCACGAAATCGCGGCCGAGAAATCCGCCGATAGTGCGGGCCTTGGCGGGCGATTCGACGATCACCAATGATTTGCCCGTCGCGTTTGCTGCTCGTTTAGCCATGCTACTTGGTTGCCGAAAGGAGTGGTTTAGGGAAGCATACTTCCTGTTTGGGATTGCATTTACGTCGATCGCACTTACAATTCATCGCCGTTTACGGCTCCTTGCAAAGCTGCTGGCTTTCTCATTAGTATTTGTTATATCAGGCTGTCAAGGCTTGTTGCCCGCTGCGAGTCAGCCTCCGACCGAGATAGAATACGATGGCATCACCATTTAAGCATTTTCGAAAACATCAAAAAGCCATGCTGGCCGTGATCGGCATTTTGTGCATGGTCGGTTTTACCGTCGGGCCGTCGACGCTCGACTGGCTCGATATGAGCCGGGCGGCGCAAGACCCGGTCGTTGCGGTCGCTCATGGCGAAAAAATCCGCCAATCCGATATGGGCCACATGCGGCAGGCCCGTTATCTGGCCAACCGTTTCGTGCTGGGCTGCCTGCAGTTGGCCCTGAAAGAGCAATTCTTCTATTTGCGCTTCCAGTACGGCGACCGCCTGGAGCAATACTTCGGTCCGACCACCGACGAGAGCATCGTGCAAACGCGTTTGCTGGCCGAACGCGCCCAGGAACTGGGCATGATCGTCAGCGACGACGCGGTCAATGAATTCCTGAGATCGCTGACGCAAGACAAAGTGCCGCGCGAGGGCTTCAAGTCGCTGGTCAGCGAACTGAACGCGACCCAGGCCCAGATTTTCAGCGCACTGCGGACCGAATTGGCCGCGCAGCGCCTCCGCGAAATGTCGCTGCCCAGTTCTCCAGCGACTCCCGCCCAACGCTGGGACTATTACCGCCGGCTGAAACAACGGGCCGTGGCCGAAGTGGCGGCCGTGCCCGTCGCCGAGTTCGCCGACGAGGTCGCCGATCCTTCCGCGGAAGAATTGGGCAAGTTCTTCGACGCTCACAAGGAGCAAGAGCCGCAGCCGCTGTCGCCGACGCCGGGCTTCAAGATTCCCAAGCAAGCGGCGTTTCAATACTTCGTCGCCGAGTACGACAAGTTCTTCGACGAAGCGGCCGTGACGCCGCAAGAGATCGAAAAATACTACGAAGAGAACAAGGACCAAAAGTACCTGTATTCGGCGTTCGATTTCCCCGAAACGAATCCGCCCGAGCCGAAGCAGCCCGAAACGGAAGCATCGCCGGCGGAAAAAAAGCAGGACGGGAAGCAATCCGCCCCCGAGGCGAACGACGGCGCCCAGCCGCCCGAAAAGAAGCCCGAGGCGGCAAAAGAGCCAGCCCCGTCGTCTGAAGAAAAACCAGCTGCTGAAGGAAAACCGGCTGCGGACGAAAAAACGCCGGCTTCCGACGAAAAAACGCCGGCCGAAGAAAAGAAAGCCAACGAACCGGAAGAGGGCGACCAGTCGTCCTCGCTTTCCGCCGCCTCGGACCTCGCCGTAGCGGCGTTGAGCGGTCGCCCGTCGCTTCGAATCGCCGGCTTGCTCGAATCGCTGCTGCTGGCCGACGAGTCGGACGTCGGCGCAAAAACGCCCGACGCCGAAGAGCTGCCGAACGCTGCGCAGGATGCGAAGGAATCGCCCAAAGACAAGACGGACGCGGAACAAGCCGACAAAACAGATGACGGCGAAAAGCCCGGCGACCAGCCCGCGGAAGACGTCAAGAAAAAGCCCGCCGCCGCGACGAAAAAGGCGCCGGCCGGCCCGCCGCCGCTGATCTCCGACGACTTGCTGCTGAATCGCGATATTCGCTCCGGCGAGAAGCCGAAGTACGCCCCGTTGTGGAAGGTGGAAGCTTCGATCCGCAAGGAGTTGGCGGGCCAAAAGGCCGTCGAGCGCATGAACCAGGCGTTCAGCGTCATTCAGGCGAAGATGAGCCGCTTCAACCGCGACCTCGATCCCGATGAAACCAACCCCAAGCTGCCCGACTTGAGCGGCGCGGCCGAGGCCCAGCAGTTGATCGAGCACACGACCGATTTGCAGCCCGCGCTGGCCTTTAAAGACAAATATCCGGCCCTGGCCGACGCCACGCCCGACCAGCAAAGTCTGACGGAGCGGCCGCAACCATTGATCGACATCGGCTACGGCGCGATGGCGCCGCTGCGAAGCGTCGTGGTCAAGGACCTGGCCGGCAACCGCTACCTGGTCTGGAAGATCAAGGATAAGGACGCCTACGTACCGGAGTTGGAAAACGTCCGCGACGAGGTCGTCGCAAGCTGGAAACAGATTCAAGCCCGCGACTTGGCGCGCAAACGGGCCAAGGCGCTGGTCGACAAGGCGAGTGGATCGAAAAAGCCGCTGTCCGAAACCCTCGGCGTCGCCGACGGCGTGAGCGTGACGACGACGCCGGCCTTCTCCTGGCTCACGCGCGGCGCCGCGGCGGGCATGTTCGACACGCAAACGCCGCCCAAACTGAGCGAGGTGGAAGGCGTTCGAAACGCAGGTTCCGAATTCATGCGGGAAGTCTTCAGCCTGGGCGTCGGCGACGTCGGCGAGGCGATGAACGAACCGCAGACGCTCTGCTATGTCGTTCGCGTCGTCAGCCTGGAGCCGTCTCGCGAGGTGCTGCGCAACCTGTTTATCAGCGACCCTTACAGCCAGTACGAGTCCGCTTCGTTCGACGACCAGCGCGGCGCCTACGACGCTTGGATCAAAGGCATCGAGCGCGAAGCGCATCTCGAATGGATACAGCCGCCCGACAAGCCGCAAGGCCCGTCGGCAGAGGAAGAGTGATTCCGCCTCGCCCTACAGCTTTCTCCCGCCGCCGGTTTGTGATGCCAGCAGCTCCTTCACGCGGCCAAGCGGGGTTCGTTAATGCGGAAAGCTTGATTTTTCGTCAGGCCAATAGTCGGCCGCTGCCGATGCTGCGGTGCAAATTTTGGGGCAAAGTACGTTTGCCTGCATGATCGCCCGCGAGCCGCCGCTTGGCGTGGCGACAGAGACGTTAGTTGGCAGTCGGCGGATTCACGACGCCGGGGTTCGCGGGCTTTGCCGCTTGTTGTTGCTTCCAGGTTTGCAACGTCTGGCGGCAAGACTTGCGAATCCAATCATCGGACACGGCCTCTCCTTGCGGGGGCATCCGCTCCGCCGGCCAATCGAGCGCATACACGTCGCCGTCGATCATGAGCTCCGGCTTCGAGCGTCGCAACTCGGCAATCGCCCGCAGACAGCCGTCGGTCTCGTCGTGCGGTACGCCCCAGGTTTCCGAGAGCGCTGTTCGCAACTCGTCGGGCGATTCAAGCCAGGCCTCGTCAAAGCCTTGGATGTGCAACTTTTTCAAGCGTTTGAGCTTGAGCAACGCTTCGAATCCCGCCAGCGAAACACCTTCGCCGTCGATGACCAGTTCTTCCAGAGTTTCCAACGGCGCCAATTCCGCCAGCCCTGTTTCGTTGACGTTGGCGTCCATGAGACTGAGCGCTTTCAGCCGCGGCAGAACAACAAGATAACGCAGGTCTTCATCGAAGACTTCTGAAGATTGCAAATCGAGCGATTCCAGATGCTCGAGCGCCGGCAGTTCCGAGAGCAGGGCGGGTTCCGACGAGCGGAGAATTGAGTGGAGAGCGAGCGATTTCAAATGGGCGCCGTTCAGCAGGGCTAAATCTTGGCTGGCGATCAACCACACTTCCACGCGGAGATGGCCGAGATGAGGCAATGCAGCAACAGCCGCCAGCCACTCGTTGGAAGTCCCGTCTCCAGCAATCGGGCCGTAACTCCCCGGACCGACGCTCAATGCTCGCAGTCGTGGCATGCCGCCCAGCGCCTTGCCCGAGTCGCCAGTCAATTCACTAACGTCGATCCGCAGCGTTTCCAGCCCGTGCAATGCGTTCAGCGTTTCGGCCATTTCGGGGCTGAGGCGATCCGCCGTCAACGCAAGATATCGCAAGTCGGGCAATCGCCTTAGCTCGTCGAGCAGCCGTCGATCCTTCTCTTCGTCGGCGCTCACGCTCAGTTCCGCGCCGACGATCCGGCGGCAGAAGCGGTCGGCGCCAACGATTTCGAGCCAGCTTGGCCCCGAACGCTCGAAGCCGACGCGTCCGCTGTGGGCTTCGACGGCGGCGATAAGCGGATCTTGCACGTTCGCCCGGTTGCGGGCGGCAACGAACCAACCGCACAGCGCAGCCGCCAAGCCCGTTGCGGCCAACAAGGTGCGCAGGCTGAATCGCAAACGCGGCCGGTAGCGGCGCAGCAGCCATTCGCAAACGCCTGCCGGCGCAGCGAGCATGACCAGCCAAATCGCCGCATTGCCCGCCAGCCGGCCGGCGTTATAGTTCGAGCCAGCGACGCCTGTGCCGTAAGGGCTCAAAGCAACGATGTACTGGCGCCAAAGGAGCGGCCAGCCATACGACATGTTCCAGTGGAAAGGGGTCGTTATCCAACTTCGCCGAGGTTCGCGAAGGTCAAAATCCAAATTGATGTAGGCGGGCGGGGGCGCTCGAATAACTTTTCGCGGGCGGCACTCCTCGCTCAAATTCGCCAGTACGAGCAGCGCCCCGGTCGCCGCCAGCACGACGAGCGTCAACACTCGCGGTCGATATCGCGAGAAGGCGGCGAAGAGGCGGCGCATCATCGTGGAGTTCCCCTTTGCCGCCGTTGCCTCAATTCGAACTGCGTTCCTTTTTCTCGTCCGCTGGTCCCTTGTCTGCCGCCAGCTTTAGCTGGTGGTAGGCAGGCATCCCGAAAACCTTGTCTTCTCCCGCCGGCTTCAGCCGGCCTTCTCAACTTTGGGTCATTCTGGCGCCAGGCAATCGCGAAGCCCGGCTGAAGCCGGCTGGAAAAACAAATCAACTGCGCTCTCCAACCACCAGCTAAAGCGGGCGGCAGACGGGAGAAACAACTCGATCAAGATTGAAGTCCGGCGCCGCCCTGCCGAGTTCGCCGCCGCCTTTACGCCGATTTCGGCTTGGCGATGTTCACGTACGCATGCACGTGCGGCGAGCCGCGGAAGTGCCAGACGAACCCGGGGCCTTCGAGGCGCCAGATGTCCCACTCCTTGTCGTTGCCCAGGTCGCCGCTCTGGTAGAAGGCGGCGTGCAGCTTGTCGAGGCCGCCTTCGGCCTTGAGAATTGCGATCGCTTCGTCGACGTCGTCCTGCCGGTAGGGCGCCAGGATGACCTTCATCACGTCTTCGACAAGTTGCTTCTGATCGCTCGAAAGTTCGCCGACGGCGATGCCGGCAAACGACGCGCCGCCGCCTTGCACCGGCACCTGGTTCTCGAACGGCGCCTTGGCGAGCAGGGCCTTTTCGCGCTGCTTGCCGTCGAGCGCGGCGAACACCTCGTTGGCCTTCTTGGTCTGGTAGTAGAACACGTTGCCGGGCAGCCCGGCGTCGCCATCGCCAGCGCCGTGCCCGTAGATGATCGGCCCGCCAAAAGCCGCGTTCTCGACGCTGTCGCCGTCGGCGCGGATCGTCATGTGCCGGCCGGTCATTTCGAATTCGAACTTGCCGCTGTCGGGCGTGCCGAACAGCGCGACGTGATACTGATCCAGGCCGCCGGCGTCGTCCTCCATCTGCTTCAAGAACCGCTCGTAGCCGTCGGGGCTGGTGACGCCACGAAAGATCTCGTCGATCGTGGCTTGCTGCTCCGTGGTGAACAACTCGGCGATCTTCGGCTTGGTGATCGCCCAGTTGGCGTTGATCGTCGATCGCAACTCGTGATCGAACGGGAAGCAGATCGTTTTGCGTTGTTCGTCGGTCAGCGATTCGTAAAGCCGCTTGGCCGCCGTCTCGGCGCCAGAGGAAGACTTGGGCGCCGCGTGCGCCGCCCAAGGCGCCACCCCCGCCGCCAGGGCCGCGCCGCCGACGGCTTTGACGAAGTCGCGCCGCGTCCACGTGCCGTCGCAATCCGGGCAGATCACTCGTTTGTCGCTGTTCATGGCCTCAAGCCTCCGAGGAAAGCTTCGATATGCTCCGCCGCCATCGGGCGAGCCTGCCGCTTAGTGTACCGCCCGCAAGCGAAAGATACAGCTTTTCGGACGGTTTCTCGCCCGCCGCGCAGAGCGGCTACAATAGCGCGATGCTCAACCGACGCCAATTTCGCCTGCGAACGCTGTTTTGGCTCACGGCCGCGGCGGCGGTCGGTTCAGCCGTAGGCCCCGCAACATTCCGATGGCTCGCAGCCGAACCCGAGCTTTTGATCGTGGAAGCCGGCGGGCGCGATCGTGGCTACGCGGCCGACGATTGGCCGCGGTGGCGCGGGCCTGAGGGCAACGCGGTTTCCTCCGAGAATGATCTGCCGATTGAATGGAGCGCGACGCGAAATGTCGCCTGGAAAGCCGAGATCCTTGGTGAAGGTTCTTCGTCGCCGATCGTTTCGGGCGACTCGGTCATCGTCACGTCGAGCCTGGAGCACGGCTTTCGCCGCTTGACGCATTGCTTCGACCGCGCGAGCGGCGAAAAACGCTGGACCCGCGAGATCGAAGACGACGACCCGGAAGTCGCCTCGTCAATGACCGGCCACGCCGCCGCCACTCCGGCCGCCGACGGCCGGCGCGTCGTCTGCGCCTTTGGCCGGGCCGGATTGGTCTGCTACGACTACGAAGGGCGGCAACTGTGGCGCGTGGCGCTGGGCCAGTTCGAGTCGGAACTTGGCCTGGCCAGTTCTCCAATCATCGACGGCGACCGCGTGTTTATGGTTTGCGATCACGACGGCGACCGCTTCACGTCGTTCGATTCTTACCTGCTGGCGGTCAAGCTGACCGACGGCAACACGCATTGGAAAGCTGAGCGCCGCGGCTTGTATCGCTCGTGGAGCACGCCGATCGTGGCGAACTCCGCCGGGCAGAAGATGCTCATCGTCAGCGCCCAGGATGAACTGCGGGCTTACGACCCGCTGTCGGGCAAGCAGCTCTGGCAACTCCCCTGCACGACCGGTTGGGTCACGCCGAGCCCGGTCTACGCTGCCGGCACGATCTTCGCCGTCTCGGGCAAGAATGGTCCCGTCGTGGCCATCCGCCCCGCCGCCGGGGATGACGCTGCGGCCGAGATCGCCTGGAAGCTCGATGCCGCAGGGCCTTACGTCTGTTCGCCGATTGTCTATGGCGATTATCTGTATGTCCACGGCGAAGCTGGCGTGTTGACCTGCTATCACGCGGCCGATGGGCGGCAGATCTACCGCCAGCGATTGCCGGGCAAGTTCACCGCTTCGGCTGTGGCCGGCGCCGGAAAGCTGTATTTCACGAACGAGGAAGGCACGACTTACGTCGTGACGGCAGGCGCCGAATTCAAACTGCTGGCCGCCAACCCCCTGAATGAATACATGCTGGCGTCGCCGGCGATTTCCGGCCGCCGACTCTTCCTGCGCACCGAACAACACTTATACTGTATCGCGCCGGGAACCGAGCGGTCACGGTGATGCCGCGTCAGACGAACCCAATTCTTCTCCGAAAGGACGCAATCATGTCGCACTCGCTGCGTAGTCTCTGCGCCGCCCTCGCCGTCGTGCTGACGGCGGCCTCGCTGGCTCAGGCGGCCAGCCTGATCGAGGGTCTCGACAAGCAAGGCAAGCCCGATCTGAAATCGGCCGGGCCGCTGGCCTTCGGCCCCGACGGCGTGTTGTTCGTCGGCGATCCGCAAGGAGCGTCGATCTTCGCCATCGACACCGGCGACCGTAGCGAGAAATCGTCTCGCGGGCCGCTCAACGTGCAGAAGATCGACGAGCAGGCGGCGGCTCTGTTAGGCACGAAGGCCGACAACCTGCTCATCAACGACCTGGCGGTCAACCCGGCTTCGGGCGTCGCGTATCTCTCGATCTCGCGCGGCAAAGGGCCCGATGCCACGCCTGTGCTGTTGCGGGTCGACACGACCGGCAAGCTTTCGGAGCTGTCGCTCGACAGGGTGAAATACGCCCAGGCCCCGCTGCCCAACGCGCCCAACGCCAACGCCAAGGACCGCCGCGGCGCCAGCCAGCGGCAGGAATCGATCACCGATTTGGCCTACATCGACGGCCGCGTGCTGGTGGCCGGTTTGTCGAACGAAGAATTCGCCTCGAACCTGCGTTCGATCCCCTATCCGTTCACCGAAACCGACCAAGGCGCGAGCGTCGAAATCTATCACGGCGCCCACGGCAAGTTCGAAACACAGTCGCCCGTGCGGACCTTCGCCACCTACGACATCGGCGGCCAGGACTATCTGCTGGCGGCTTACACCTGCACGCCGTTGGTGAAGATTCCGGTTTCCGCGTTGAAGCCCGGCGAGAAGATCAAGGGCACGACGATCGCCGAGTTGGGCAACCGCAACCGGCCGCTCGACATGGTCGTCTATCGGAAAGACGGCGCCGATTGGCTGCTGATGGCCAACAGCAGCCGCGGCGTGATGAAGATTCCGACGGAAGGTTTCGAGAAGGCTCAAGGCATTTCCAAGCCGATCAAGGGCACCGCCGGCATCGGCTACCAGACGATCGAGAGCTTGAAGGGCGTGCAGCATCTGGACAAGTACGACAAGGATCGCGCTTTGCTCTTGGTGCGCAACGACGCCGGCCAGCTCAACCTGCAAACGGTCGAGCTGCCGTAGGCGTTCGTCATCGCAAACCGCCGTTTAACAGTAGGGCAGACATTCTTGTCTGCCCTTGCCGAGCAAACAGTAGGGCAGGCATTCTTGTCTGCCCTTTGGCCCGCGGGGCGCGATGCCAACCGTTGGCGGTTCCGAGGCGGCAAACGTTTTCGCGACTGGGCAGGCAGGAATGCCTGCCCTACTGGGAAGGTTGGGCGATGAACTTGGCGAACGATTGGCGCGTTGTGCTGCTCGCGATCGGCTGCATCGCGGACGCTTGCGGAGCAACCGCGGCAGACCAAGCGCAGCCGGCGGTGATCCGTTTATCGACTTTGGGCGAGGGCCAGCGAGTCTTCGACGTCACAGGGCTTTCGAGCGAGGAGCGAACGGCGCTAGCCGACTTCCCCCAGGACGACGCTGCTTGGCAAGCGCGCTTCGCGGTCTATGCGCTGGCCGATCGGAAGGCCGGCGTCGAAGGACGCCCGGCGATGGTCGGCAGTTACGCGCTCGACGAAGGGCGTTTGCGATTTGCGCCCCGATACCGGCTCGATCCGGGCGTGATCTACCGGGCCGTCTATCGCCCGGCCGAACGGGAAGCTGCCCCGATCACCGCCGATTTCGAAATTCCCGCGCCGCGCGCCGCGAGGCCGACAAAACTCGCGGCCATCTATCCCTCGCGCGATCGGCTGCCCGAAAACCAATTGAAATTTTACCTGCATTTTTCCGCCCCCATGTCTCGCGGCGAGGCTTACGAGCACGTGCAATTGCTCGACGCCCAAGGCCGGCCGATCGAGCTGCCGTTTTTGGAGTTGGGCGAAGAGTTGTGGGATCGCGAAGCCAAGCGATTCACGCTGTTTTTCGACCCGGGGCGGATCAAACGCGGTTTGAAGCCGCGCGAAGAAGTCGGCCCGGCGATCGAAGAAGGCAAGAGCTACACGCTGGTAATTGACGCCGGCTGGCGCGACGCCGCGGGCCGGCCCTTGGCGGCCGAAGTCCGCAAGACGTTCGCAGTCGGTCCGCCCGACGATACTCCGCTCGACGCCGCAAATTGGAAGCTCGACGCGCCGGCTGGCGGCCGCGAGCCGCTCGTGGTCGAGTTTCCCGAGCCGCTCGATCACGCCCTGCTCGGTCGTCTGCTGTACGTCGAGCGCGGCGGCGAGCCGGTTGCCGGCGAGATCGCCATCGACCAGCAGGAAACGCGCTGGCGGTTCACGCCGCGCGACGCCTGGCGGCCGGGCAGTTACGATCTCGTCGCCGGCAAGGAGCTTGAGGATCTGGCCGGCAACAGTCTCGCGCGGCCGTTCGAGATCGACGAGTTGAAACCCGTCACGCTCGAAGTGACGCCGGAATTCGTGCGGGTTCCGTTCGAAGTAAAATGACGGCGCTCCATGCATGACGTCGGAAGATCACGAAAACGCGAAAGTACGAAAGCACCGAAAGCACGAAAGAGAAGTCCGGAAACGAAAAATGAGCAAGCATCCTTCCCATGCTTTCGACTCACACTTGCTCCTTTCGCGTTTTCGCTCTTTCGTGCTTTCGCGATTCATGCCTCGGCGTACTTTAGAACCAAGCATTGACGCAACTCTGGGAAACGACATCATGCTGACTCGTTTGTTGATCGCCGTATTTGTCGCCCTCCTCGCTCTGCCGCAGCTCGCGCACGCCGCCGAAGCGGAGGCGAACAAGTGGCTCGCCGAGTCGAAGCGGCTGGCCTTTCTGGGCGACAGCATCACGGCGGCCGGCGCGTACGTGGCCAATTTCGACGCCTGGCTGGTTTCTCGGAAGCCGGCAAGCGCGCCGGAAGTCATCGACTGCGGACTGCCCAGCGAAACCGTATCGGGCCTCAGCGAGGAAGGGCACGCCGGCGGGGCCTTTCCGCGGCCCGATTTGCACGAACGGCTCGATCGCGTGCTGAAGCTGACCAAGCCCGACCTGGTCATCGCCTGCTATGGCATCAACTGCGGCATCTACGAGCCGTTCGACGAAAAGCGGTTCGAGCGTTACCAGCAGGGCATCCTCAAGCTGAAACAGCGCGTCGAAGCGTCCGGCGCCCGCTTGGTTCTGGTGACGCCGCCTTATTACGACGACCAGCGCGCGCCGCGGCCATTCTCGTACAACGCCGTGCTCGATCGCTATAGCGACTGGCTGCTCGACCAGCGCAAGGCGGGCTGGCAGATGATCGATCTGCACGGCCCGATGACGCGCGAAGTCGAACGGCGCCGCACGGCCGATCCCGAGTTCACCTTTCAGCCCGACGGCGTTCACCCCAACGACGCCGGCCATTGGTTCATTGCCCAGCAACTGATTCGCTTCTTCGGAGACAAGGAGGCGGCCGAGGCGGCGACGCCCGAGGCGATGCTCGCCGCGCGCGGACTGCCCGAAGATTTGCTTAAAACCGTAAGGCAGCGCGTGAATGTGTTGCGAGACGCCTACGTCGCCGCGGCCGGACACAAGCGGCCCGGCGTGGCCCAGGGCTTGCCGGTGGCCGAGGCCGAAGTCCAAGCCGAAAAGCTTTCGGCTGAGATTCGAAAAATGACGGCGGCGGCGAAACGTTGACCGCGCGACAACCAGTAGATATCCGCAGAAACTATCGACAAACGCCAAGATTTCGCGCGCCGTTGCGAATACCTTGGCGACCGATCGCAAAGGGGGTCATTCAGATCAAAGCAGGCCCCAGTCGAGAGGAGTAAAGCCATGTGGGGTTGGAAAAGCGTCGAGCGGCTGATCGAGCCCAGCCTTTCTTTTAACCGGGCGAAAGAGGCGCTGTTGGCGCAGGGATTTCGGATCCACACTTCGAATCCGCATCACGCGGTGTTCAAGAGCGCTGGGACCGAGAACCCCTGGACGACTCTGGCCCCGAATGGCGAAAATGTGCCGATCGAACTTGCTCTTGCCGAAACGCACGGCGGCCTGTATCTGCATCTGCGATACGAGACGTTCTGTCTTTTCGACACGGGCGATCTCAATCGTTTCGCCGACGACCTTGCGGCTGGCTTGGCGGCGCAAACGAGCGGGACGTAGGTCAGGCTTTCCAGCCTGACAGAAACCGGATCGGACGCACCATCCAAACCGCAATGGGGCGCCAACGCGCCCCCCATGCCTAGATCCGCGACGATATGCAACGCGGGTTGCCTGAAACGTGTCAGGCTGGAAAGCCTGACCCACGTGCCGCGGCCGCTGATTGCACTTTACTTGGCCCAGTCGCCCGGAATGACCTCATGCCCGGCGCGGGTGCCGAGCGCCTGGAAGATCAAGCTGTCGGCATAGTAGTCTCCGTTGGCCTGGTCATTCGCAATGCTGGGGTAGAACCGCACCGAGCCGTCGGCGAACGCGAAGTACGAACCGTAGACGTGCATGCTGGAGAAATCGTCCATCCCCGCGCTTCCGTCACCGTCGATCAGGGCGTTGTTCAAATGAGCGTGCGACACCACGAGCGCCGAGGCAGGGTAAAACATGCCTGCGACGAGCGGCTGGCATGGGTTGAGAGCGCCTCGCACGAGCACCCCGCGGTTGATCGCGCCGGGCCAGATTCCCTGCGCGTTGGCCCAGGCCTTTTCCCCGACCAGGATGGTGGTCGACGTGCCGTCGACGATATCGGCCATCCGCGTCGCACTGTTGCGATAGAAGACGCCCGTTCCCGTTTTGTCGGAGACGGCGGATTCGTCGCTGCCGATGCACCCGACATAGCTCGTGACCCCGGAAAGGGCAATGACATTGCCGGACGCGTCGGGCACGGCATAGGGAGTTTGCGGGGCGATATCCGAGGGGCAGACATAGGCCGAAATCGGGGTTTGAATTGCGCGGGCGTTCAAGGGATGCTCGATGGGCAGGCCGAAATTGACCCCTTCATAGACCGCCCCTTGCTCCATGTAGGGCAGGATGAATGCCGCCCAGCCCCAGCCCATCGTGGTGTCGGTGGCGCCGTCGACATACGCAACCGAAGCGCAATAGCCCGGCGGAAACGAGCGCATCGCGTCGTGGTAATTCTGCGCGGCCAGCGCGATCTGTTTGAGGTTGTTCGAGCATTGGCTGCGGCGGGCCGACTCGCGGGCCGCCTGGACGGCCGGCAGCAGCAAGGCCACCAGCAGGCCGATGATCGCAATCACCACCAGCAATTCGACGAGGGTAAAGGCGCGTCGAGACATCGAGAGTTCTCCTGAAAAAGGGGCCACGGGTCTTCGAGCGTGGCTGGCGGAGAGGCCCTTTCCGGGCAGGCTGGCGGGCTCGCTATAGCGTCGTTAATGAGACGCCGTATCAACAATACTTGTCATTCTGTCACCGCAATTTTCCCGCGTCAAGAGACTTTCGCAAAATTATTGACATTGAGTCTCAATATCTTTATTTTCTCAGAAGGCAAATCGTTTCCCTTTTTCGCCGCACCACATTCAATCAAGCTCGTGAACTCACCCGCTGCACCATCCCCCGCCCAACCGAACGACTCGCGCGCGACCGATCCTGGCGGACCGCCGCTGCGAACCGTGCAGTCGCAAGACTTGCTTCAGGGACAGGTCGAGGTGCTGATCGCGCATGGCGGCGAAACGTATCGCCTGCGGCTGACTCGCAGCGGCAAGCTGATTCTGCAGAAGTAAGCCAAAGTCGCAGGCGCACTCTGCGTGGGGTTGCTGGTCAGCCGGATTTTCGGCATCGCCGGCAAAGTAACATCAGCCGCCGCTCGATTCACTAACCCGAAGCGTCAGCGAGGCGGAACGGCGCCACAGCCTCGCTGACGCTTCGGGTTAGGCGTAAGTAGGGGTTCGTGCGGTTGATTCTGTAGGGAACGCCCTCCGCGGCGTTCCGGGAAGCGCGAATCGGCGCGATTCCCGGGTGTACGGCATGCCACGGAGGGCGTGCCCTACAGGCTTTGTCGCGAACGTCTACCTACGCCCCTTCGGGTTAGTGTCGTCTGATGCCGAATTGAAACGGCGCGCCGCGTGCAGTCTTCGTTTCGGCTGGTACAATACACCCTCGGGCGACAGCGGCGATTTCCGTCGCTCGCTGGCTGCTACGGTTCCTACCTCGACTTTCCCGCCTTAGAGTTAGCACGACATGCCCTTTGTTCGGCTTGCAGAGACGCGTGCATGGTGAATCGCAAAACGGCGGACGCGGCTCTCCCGGCGGCGCCCGAGGAAACGACGCTCCAAGCATCTTCGACGGCCGCGACGCCGACGGAGTCGTCCCCGCGAAAGCCGGGCGCGCGGCCGCACGCCGCCCCGCCCGCCAAAGGCCGCTGGTGGCCGACGCTGCTCATGCTGAGCTGTTTGAGCGCGGCCGTTTACTTTTCGTTGCCGTGGCTGCCCAAGCTGATCGCGCTCAGCGGCGCCGGCCGCGCCGGAGACAAAGTCGCCAAGCCGCGCGAGCGCGTCGTGCCAGTGGTGGCCGCCGCCGCGCGCCGCGCCGACATGGATTTGTATCTCAACGGCCTGGGCACGGTGACGGCTTTCAATACGGTCACGATCCGCAGCCGCGTCGAAGGCGAACTCATTCGCGTAGCCTTCACCGAAGGGCAGATGGTCAAACAGGGAGACTTGCTGGCCGAGATCGATCCCCGGCCGTTCGAAGTGCAATTGTCGCAGGCCCAAGGCCAACTGATGAAGGACAAAGCCGCCTCCGAAGTGGCCCAACTCAATCTCGCGCGCTACAATGAATTGCTGACCACGCGTTCGGTGACGCCCCAGCAGATCGACGAGCAAACGGCCTTGGTCGACCAGAGCGAGGGCGCCATCCAGATCGACCAGGCGCAAATCGACCATGTCAAGCTGCAGCTCACTTACTGCAAAATCGTCGCGCCGGTGAGCGGGCGGATCGGCTTGGGGCTGGTCGATCCGGGCAATATCGTGCGGGCCAACGAGCCGGGCGGCATCGCCGTGATCACGCAAGTGCAGCCGATCGCCGTGGTGTTCACCATTCCGCAGGACGAAATCTCGCGCGTGCAGGGGAAGCTGCACGCAGGCCGCACCTTGTCGGTCGAGACGTACGACCGCAACTTCAAGATCCGGCTGGCCACGGGCAAGCTGCACGCCATCGATAACCAGGTCGACACCACGACCGGCACGTTGCGGCTCAAGGCCGTGTTCGACAACCAGGACGAGCTGCTGTTTCCCAATCAGTTCGTCAACGCGCGGCTGTTGGTCGACGTCAAGCGCGACGCCACGCTCGTGCCCGGCGCCGCCGTGCAGCGCGGCCCCGACTCGAACTTCGTCTACGTCGTCAAGGACGACGAGACGGTCGAGTTGCGCAAGGTCGAAATCGGCCCGGTGGAAGGCGCCGAAGTGGCCATCGAAAGCGGCCTGACGCCCGGCGAAGTCGTCGTCACCGACGGCGTCGACAAGCTGCAGCCGGGCGCCAAAGTCGCCTTGCGCGAGCGAAACGCCGATGGCGCCGCCACGGCCTCGATCTCGGAATCAGCGTCTCCCGCCGAAACCGAATCGCCGTCTGACCGAACCGCCGTGCGCGGCGATGGCGCCAAAACAACGACCGCACAGGCGAATTCGCGACCATGAGTCCCTCCCGGCCTTTCATTCTGCGGCCGGTCGCGACGGTGCTGATAATGGTCGCCATTCTGTTGGCCGGGGCCGTGGCCTACCGGCAACTGCCCGTTTCTGCCTTGCCCCAGGTCGATTACCCCACGATCCAGGTCGTCACGTTCTATCCGGGCGCCAGTCCCGAGGTGATGGCCTCGTCGGTCACGGCGCCGCTGGAACGGCAATTCGGCCAGGTCCCCGGCCTCACGCAGATGACCTCCAGCAGTTCCGAAGGCTGCTCGGTCATCACGCTCCGCTTTGCGCTCGAACTCGACATCGACGTCGCCGAGCAGCAGGTGCAGGCGGCGATCAACGCGGCGGGTACGTTTCTGCCGCCCGATCTACCCAACCCGCCGATCTACAGCAAAACGAACCCGGCCGACTCGCCGATTCTGACGCTGGCCCTGTCGAGCGAAACGCTGCCGCTCTCGAAAGTGCAAGACCTGGCCGACACGCGGCTGGCGCAAAAAATCTCGCAGCTTTCGGGCGTGGGCATGGTCAGTCTCAGCGGCGGGCAAAAGCCGGCGATTCGCATCCAGGCCAATCCCACCTCGCTGTCGGCATTGGGCATGAACCTGGAAGATCTGCGGATGGCGCTCACGCAGGCCAGCGTGAACCAGGCCAAGGGCAGCTTCGACGGCGACCGCCAGGCCTTCACCATCGGCGCCAACGACCAGGTGCTCACCAGCGAGCAGTATCGGCAATTGATCGTGGGCTACCGCAACGACGCCCCGATCAAGCTCTCGGACGTGGCCGACGTGATCGACGGCGCCGAGAACGAGCGGCAGGCCGCCTGGATGAACGATTCGCCGGCGGTGATTCTCAACATTCAGCGGCAGCCGGGCGCCAACATCATCGAGGTCGTCGATCGTATCAAGTCGCTGTTGCCGCAACTGCGGGCTTCGTTGCCGCCGGCGATTTCCGTCGAGATCTTGACCGACCGTACCGTAACGATTCGCGCTTCGGTCGAAGACGTGCAGTTCGAGTTGCTGCTCACCATCGGCCTGGTCGTGCTGGTGATGTTCTTGTTTCTGCGCAACGTGGCGGCCACCTTCATCCCCAGCGTGGCCGTGCCGCTGTCGCTGGTGGGCACGTTCGGCGTGATGTATCTGCTCGACTACAGTTTGAACAACCTGACGCTGATGGCGCTGACCATCTCCACGGGCTTCGTCGTCGACGATGCGATCGTGATGATCGAAAACATCATGCGCTACGTCGAAGAAGGCGAGCCGCCCTTGGAAGCCGCGCTGAAGGGCTCGGCCCAGATCGGCTTCACGATCGTTTCGCTCAGCGTCTCGCTGATCGCGGTGCTGATCCCGCTGTTATTCATGGGCGACGTCGTCGGGCGGCTGTTCCGCGAATTCGCAGTGACCTTGAGCGTGACGATCCTGGTATCGGCCATCGTCTCGCTGACCTTGACGCCCATGATGTGCGCCAAGCTGTTGCACCACGACCCTGCCGCGGGGCACGGCTGGCTTTATCGCGGCTCGGAGTGGGCTTTCGAGGCGGTGATCTGGCTCTACGGCAAGACGCTGGGCTGGGTGCTGCGGTTTCAGACGCTGACGCTCTTGGTTGCCCTGGCCACGCTGGCCGCCACCGTCTACCTGTACTTCGTCGCGCCCAAGGGCTTCTTTCCGGTGCAGGACACGGGCGTCATCATGGGCATCTCCGAGGCGCCGCAGAGCGTTTCGTTCGCGGCCATGACCCGGCGTCAGCGGGCCTTGAATCGGGCGATCCTGACCGATCCCGCGGTCGAAAGCCTGTCGAGCTTCATCGGCATCGACGGCACGAACGTCACGGCCAACAGCGGGCGGATTCAGATCAATCTCAAACCGCTGGAAGAACGCCGGATCACGGCCAGCGAAGTCATCCGCCGCTTGCAGCCCAAGCTGGCGGACGTGCCGGGCATCACGCTCTACATGCAGCCAGTGCAGGACCTGACGGTCGAGACGCGCGTCAGCCGCACGCAGTATCAATACAGCTTGGAAGACCCCGACGCCGACGAGTTGGGCGAGTGGGCGCCGAAGTTCGTGAACAAGCTCGCGTCGCTGCCCCAGCTTCGCGACGTCGCCAGCGACCAGCAGACTTCGGGCCTGGAAACGCGCGTCGTGATCGATCGCGACACGGCCAGCCGACTGGGCGTCACGCCGCAGATGATCGACGACGCGTTGTACGATGCCTTCGGGCAGCGGCAGATTTCGATCCTGTTCACGCAGGTCAATCAGTACCGCGTGGTGCTGGAGGTCAAGCCCGACTTCAAGAACGAGCCTCGCGACCTGAGCCAGATTTATATTCGCCCGCCCGGCGGCGGCAAAACGCCGCTGGCCGCGCTGGCCCGCATCGAGCAAACCACGGCGCCCTTGGCGGTGAACCGGCAGGGACAGTTTCCGGTGGTCACGGTGTCGTTCAATCTGGCGCCGGGCGTTTCGCTGGGCGAGGCGGTCGAAGCGATCTCGGCCGCCAAGCGCGAACTCGACATGCCGCCGAGCATCCAGGCCGGTTTTCAAGGCGCCGCCGAAGCGTTTCAAGGGTCGCTCAAGAATACGCCGCTGTTGATTCTAGCCGCATTGGTCACCGTGTATATCGTGCTGGGCGTATTGTACGAAAGCTACATTCACCCAATCACGATTCTTTCCACGCTGCCTTCGGCCGGCGTCGGGGCGTTGGCGGCCTTGCTGTGGTACAAGAGCGACTTGGACGTGATCGCGCTGATCGGCATCATTCTGCTGATCGGCATCGTCAAGAAAAACGCGATCATGATGATCGACTTCGCGCTCGAAGCGCAGCGCACTGAAGGCAAGAGCCCGACCGACGCGATTTACGAAGCCTGCCTGCTGCGCTTCCGCCCGATCATGATGACCACGCTGGCCGCGCTGTTGGGCGGCGTGCCGCTCGCGTTTGGCGGCGGCGTCGGCTCGGAACTGCGCAAGCCGCTGGGCGTCACGATCATCGGCGGCTTGATCTTCAGCCAGATGCTGACGCTGTACACCACGCCGGTGATTTACCTGTGGTTCGATCGGCTGGGAAAACGATTTGGCCAAGGTAGCAGGCACACTCCGTGTGCCGTAGCCAACCCTGCGATTGAACTGCAGCGCAAGGCCGGCGACGGCACACGGAGTGTGCCTGCTACGATTCATCGCGACGGCCCGATATGACCCTCTCCGAGCCGTTCATCCATCGCCCGGTGGGCACGACGCTGTTGACGGCGGCGATCATGCTGGCCGGCGCGATCGCCTACTTTCTGCTGCCGGTGTCGCCGCTGCCACAGGTCGATTTTCCCACGATCGAAGTCACGGCCATGCTGCCCGGCGCCAACCCCGAGACAATGGCTTCGGCGGTGGCCACGCCGCTGGAACGGCAGTTCGGGCGGATTGCTGGCATTACGGAGATGACCTCGACCAGCTACCTGGGCATGTCGCAGATCACGATTCAGTTCGAGTTGGATCGCGACATCGACGCCGCCGCTCGCGACGTGCAGGCCGCGATCAACGCCGCCCGCGGGCGCTTGCCGCCGAACCTGCCGAGCAATCCGACCTATCGCAAGATGAACCCGGCCGACGTGGCGATCATGCTTTTGACGCTGACCAGCGACAGCCACCCCAAGGCCCGGATGTACGACGCGGCGGCGACGATTTTGCAACAAAAGTTGTCGCAAATTCCCGGCGTAGGACAGGTGCGAATCGGCGGCGGCGCGGCGCCGGCCGTGCGCGTCGATCTCAATCCGACGATCTTGCATAACATGGGGATCGGCCTGGAAGACGTCCGCAACATGCTCGCGGCCGCCAACGCCAATCGGCCCAAGGGGCAAATCGCCGACGACACGCGGGCCTGGTCGATCAGCACGACCGATCAGTTGCTCACGGCTAAAGAGTACCGGCCGCTGGTAGTGGCCTATCGCAACGGCGCCCCGGTGCGGCTGGCCGACGTGGCGGCGATCGACGATTCGGTGGAAGACCTGCGGGCCTTCGGCCAATACGACGGCAAGCCGGCGATCACGATCATCATCTACCGCCAGCCAGGCGCCAACATCATCGACGCGGTCGACCGCATCCGGGCCTTGTTGCCGCAGCTCGACGCCCAAATCCCCGCCCACATGGAGCTTGCGATCGCGCTCGACCGCTCGGCCACGATCCGGGCCTCGGTGGAAGAAGTGCAATTCACGCTGATGATCTCGGTCGGGCTGGTGATTCTGGTGGTGTTCCTGTTTTTGCGCGATTGGCGGGCCACGCTGATCCCCAGCATCGCTGTGCCGGTCTCGCTGGTGGGCACGTTCGGCGTGATGTACCTGGCCGGTTACAGCATCGACAACCTCTCGCTGATGGCCTTGACCGTGGCCACGGGCTTTGTCGTCGACGACGCGATCGTGGTCATCGAGAACATCTCGCGACACTTGGAAGCGGGCGAATCGCCGCTGGCCGCATCGATTGCGGGCGCCAAGGAGATCGGCTTCACGGTCGTCTCGATCAGCATCTCGCTGGTGGCCGTGTTCATTCCGCTGTTGTTGATGGACGGCATCATCGGGCGGCTGTTTCGCGAGTTCGCCGTGACGCTTTCGGTGGCCGTCGGCGTGTCGCTGGTCGTCTCGCTGACGACCACGCCGATGATGTGCGCGTTGATGCTCAAGTCGAAGGGCCAGACGCGGCACGGCCGGCTGTTCGGCTTCGGCGAGCGCGTGTTCGACCTCATGCTGGCCGTTTACGAAACGACGCTCGGCTGGGTGCTGCGGCGCCAGGCGCTGACGATGCTGGTGACGCTGGCCACGATCGGCTTTACGGTTTATCTGTACGTGATCGTGCCCAAGGGCTTCTTCCCGCAGCAAGACGCCAGCCGGCTGGTGGGCAATATCGTGGCCGATCAGGACACCTCGTTCCAGGCTATGCAGTCGATCATCCAGCGTTTCGCCGCAGCCGTCAGCGCCGACCCGGCGGTTACCGGAGTGACGGCCTATTCCGGCGGTTATAGCGGGGCGGCGAACGTGGCCCGGATGTTTGCCAGTTTGCAGCCGGTCGAAGAACGAGGTCTGAGCGCCGACGAGGTGATCGCCCGCATCCGCGGCAATCTTTCGCACATCGCAGGCGCCAATTTGTACTTGCAGCCCACGCAAGACTTGCGCGTCGGAGGGCGGTTGAGCAGCGCGCAATATCAATACACGCTCCGCGGAGACACGCTCGGCGAGCTGAACGAATGGAGCCCCAAGCTGCTCGGCGCCATGCGCGGCATTCCGGGCATGGTCGACGTCAACAGCGACCAGCAGAACAAGGGGCTGGAGGCCCGCTTGACGATCGACCGCCTAGCCGCGGCCAGGCTGGGCGTCACGCTGGCAGACATCGATAACACGCTCTACGACGCTTTCGGCCAGCGGCAGGTATCGACCATCTACAAGCCGCTCAATCAGTACCGCGTGGTGATGGAAGTCGAACCGGCCTTCTGGCAGAATCCCGACGCCTTGCGACACATCTACGTGCGAGGGCCGACCGAGGCGCAGATTCCCTTGAGCGCGCTCTACCACTATTCTTCGGAAACGACCCCGCTGTCGGTGAACCACTCGGGGCAATTCCCCTCGGTGACGATCTCGTTCAATCTCGAACCGGGCACGTCGCTATCCGACGTCGTGCCGAAGATCGAAGACGCGGCGCTCAAGTTGGGGCTGCCCGAAACGATCCAGGGCAGCTTTCAAGGCACGGCCCAGGCGTTTCAAGATTCGCTGCGGAACCAGCCGCTACTGATTCTGGCGGCGCTGATCAGCGTGTACATCGTGCTGGGCGCGCTGTACGAAAGCTACATTCACCCGATCACGATCCTTTCCACGCTCCCTTCCGCCGGCGTCGGCGCGCTGGTGGCCTTGATGCTCTGCGGCGCCGAGTTGAACGTGATGGGCCTGATCGGCATCATCTTGTTGATCGGCATCGTCAAGAAAAACGCGATCATGATGATCGACTTCGCCCTGGAAGCCGAGCGCAAGCAGGGCAAGTCGCCCGAAGAGGCGATCTTCGAAGCCTGCCTGCTGCGTTTCCGCCCGATCACGATGACCACCATGGCCGCGCTGTTGGGCGGGCTGCCGCTGGCCTTGGGCACGGGCGCCGGATCGGAATTGCGCCGGCCGCTGGGCATTGCCATCGTCGGCGGCTTGATCTTCAGCCAGATGCTGACGTTGTACACCACGCCGGTCGTCTACTTGTATCTCGACCGCTTTCGCCTCTGGTGCGCCTGGCGGCGGAACAGAGGGCCCTTGAACGCTTGAGCGCCACGTGCTGGCCGAGGGTCAGGGCGTTCACGAGATGTACCTGCTGCCTGAACGTGCGGCCGGCGGGGTGGACGCTGTTCGCGGCCGATTAAATCCAGCCTCAGAAATTTCCCCAGATGAAGACGCATCTGGCGAGCTGGAAGATTTCGCCGCTGCGATAATCTCCGCACTTCGAGCGTTTTTTCTCTCTCGCGCGTGTTCGCTGGCTCGCTCGCGCTCGGCGACAATCAGGTTGACCGTTTTTTTGGGAAACGATAGAATCCCCGATGAACCATCAGGGTGTTTCATTCTGTTGGGTTCGCGGCATCATTCGAAGTTCGTCGGTTCCGACAACCCATATACGTTCAGTTTGGCGGGCAGATAACGGCCCGCTCCCAAGGCGGGGAAAGAGCAGCAGCGCGTAGGATGCACGTTCGCTCGACCGCGACAGGACTCGAAGTCCTGGCTCCGGCAAAACTCAATTTGTTTTTAGAGGTGCTCGGCAAGCGCGACGACGGCTTTCATGAGATCGAAACTCTCATGGCGCCGATCGGCTTGTACGACACGCTTTATTTCCAGAACGATCCTTCCGGAAGGATTCAACTCGCCTGCGAGTCGGTCGACCCGCAGCGCTCGGCCGATCTCGGCGAGCCACTGCCTGAAACGATACTGCCTGAAACGATACTGCCCGAAGGACCGCAAAACATCGTGTTCCGCGCGATCGACTTAATCCGCCGTCGCTGCCAGATCGCCTCGGGCGCCCAGGTGCGTCTCGTGAAGCGGATTCCGATGGCGGCGGGTTTGGCGGGCGGGTCGAGCGACGCCGCGGCCGCACTGGTCGCCGCCAATCGCGTTT
This sequence comes from Pirellulales bacterium, assembly GCA_035532215.1. Taxonomy (GTDB): domain Bacteria; phylum Planctomycetota; class Planctomycetia; order Pirellulales; family JAICIG01; genus JAICIG01. Next base: position 30,261 of record DATKRK010000359.1, read on the forward strand.
GGGGGCTGAACCTTCCGGCCAGCGAGCTGGCGCCGCTGGCGGCGGAACTGGGCAGCGACGTGCCATTCTTTTTGGAACCCGGCGCCGCGATCTGCCGCGGCCGGGGCGAACGGATCGAGCGCGTGGCGGGCCTGGGCTCGCTATCGTTCGTCGTCGTCAAGCCGCCCGCGGGCCTGTCGACGGCGGCGGTCTATCGGGCTTGCCGGCCGCCGGAGCGAGCGAAGTCGGCGGCGCCGCTGGTCGCGGCGCTTCGCGCGGGTCGCTTGCACGAGGCCGTCGGTTGGTTCCACAACGCTTTGCAAGCCGCCGCCGAACAACTCTCGCCGTGGATCGCGCGGCTGGCGCACGAGTTTACGCGGCTCGATTTTCTAGGGCATCGCATGAGCGGCAGCGGCACGAGTTATTTCGGCCTGGCGCGGCACTTCCGGCACGCGCGGCGCTTGGCCGCCTGTCTGCAAACCAGGGGCTTGGGGCGCGTCTACGTCGTTCGAGGTACGTGTTGATCCAGCAGCGAAGGAGAACGGCTGTGGAAATCACCGAGGTGCGCATTAAATTGATGGAGGATGCCGGAGAGCGGTTGCAAGGGTTCTGCTCGATCACCTTCGACGACTGCTTCGTAGTTCGCGACCTGAAAATCATCGGCGGGGCCAGCGGGCCGTTCGTGGCCATGCCCAGTCGCAAGCTCACGGCGCATTGCCCGCAGTGCGGCTGCAAAAACCACCTCCGAGCGGCTTATTGCAACCAGTGCGGCGGCCGGCTGAAGGAAGACCGCGCCGGCAAGGACGACGACGGCCGCGCCAAGCTGTACGCCGACATCGCCCATCCGATCAATTCCGCCTGCCGCGAGATGATCCAGGAGCGAGTCATCCTGGCTTTTCGCGAAGAGCAGGAGCGCGCCAAGCTGCCGGGCTACATTTCCAGCTACGACGACTTCGACGAGGAGGCGGCCCCTTCGCGATCTCCCGAGCGAGCGCCGAATCGCAGGCCGTGCGAGCCGAAACCGGCGGCCGCTCGCCAGCCGGGCGCCGAAAAAAGCGTGCTTGAGAAAAGCGGGCCTGAAAAGAGCGGCGAACGGCTCGAAAAGACCAAGGTGCAGCCCGCCGAAAGCGAGCCGCGCGCGCCGCATAAAGCCCCGGCTTCGCAACCGGCCAGCCATACTCCGCCGGAGCACAGCGGCGGCTTCGGCGCGGGGATTTGGTAACGGGCGACCGATTTTAGCGGCCGACTTGTTCGACGGCCTCGGCGGCGGCGCGACGCACGGCCTCGTCGGGATCATCGGCGAGTTGCTCCAGCGCTGCTTTCGCTGAAGCCGCCTGAGAGCCGAGCTTGCCCAGGGCCAAGACCGCTTCGAGCCGGACCAGCGGTCGCGAATCTTCGAGCGCCTTCGTCAGTCCGGGGACGGCCGCCTTCACGATTTGCTGGTCGCCGGGCGTGATTTGCAACAGCGCCCAGAGCGTGACCATGCGCAACGTTTCGTCGTCGCCATTCAACTGCCCCCGCAGCGCACTCATGGCTCCCTTGGCCGCCGCGCCGGCCTTGCCCAGGGCGTAGGTCGCCGTGCGGCGCACGCGGTCGTTTTCGCTATTGAGCATCGCCGTGCACTTTTTGACGACGGCCGGGTCTTGCGGGCCGATGAGAGCGATCGCCACGAGCGCTTCGGCGTGAAAGTCGTCGGCGCTCGAACGTTCGGTCGAAGTCGCGTCGTCGAGCGCCGCCAACAAGGCGGGCAGCGCCGCCTTGGCCGGCGGTCCGATCCGCGCCAGGATCGCCGCGCTGGCGTCGCGGAAATTGGGATTCTTCAAGCCCTTCACGAGATCCGGCGTCGCGCTTGCGCCCAGCGCCGCGACCGCTTCGACGATGTTCCCTCGCACCGCCGGATCGTCGTCGGCCAGCGCGGCGAGAAGCGCCGGCCGCACGAGCTCCGGATCGGGCCTGAGTTCGACCAGGGCGCGGGCGGCGGCCTGGCGCACGTACTTGTCGTCCGATTTGAGCGACGCGACCAATTGCTCGGCGGCTTCTCGCATCAGCACTTTGCTGTCGGGCGAAATCTTGGCTAGGCCCCAAACGGCGATCGTCTTGAGCATCGGATCGTCGCTGCGGCGGGCCTGTTTGAGCGCCTCGGCGCCGGCGGGCGAAGCAATGTCTCCCAAGGCGTAGGCGGCCGCGTATTGCACGGCCGGTTGCTCGACTTTGAGGAACGGCGTGATCTCGGCGACCGCCGGAGCCGCGTCGGGGCCGATCTTGCCCAGCGTGATTAGCGCCTGCACCTGGATTTCGGTGCGGTCGTCCGACAAGACTTTGACCAGCGCCGGCACGGCGCTTTTGGCTTTAGCACCGGCCTCGCCCAGCGCCAGACAGGCCCAATAGCAGGCGCGCTCGTTTTTCAGAGCATTGGTCAGGCCCGCGATCGCCTTATCGCCGCCCAGTTCGGCGATCGTATCGATCACCAGCATCGCTCCCTGCGGATCGGCCTGTTCCAGAATCTTGACCATGATCGGCAGCATGACTTCTGCGCCCGGCTTCAACCGCCGCAACGATCGAACGGCCATGCCGCGGACGCGCGCCTCGGAGTCGGTCAGCAACTTCGCCAAGGCGCCCACGGTCTCGGCGTCGACCTTTTCCAGCTTGCCCAAAGCCAAAGCGGCGTACGACCGCACGAAGGGATCGCGATCGCCGAGGGCTTTGGTAAGCTCCGCGGTCGCAATCGCGATTTTCTCGCCTTCGAGCCGGGAGATTCCGCGAGCCGCCTCGATCCGAGCCTGGGCGTCGTCGCTGGAAAGCGAACGCAGCAGCGATTCGACGCTGCGATCGGCGGCGACCGCGGCGTTGGCGGCGATGGCCAAGAGCAACGGCATCAGCAACCTGGCGCTACGACTCATGGACTCATCCTTAAAGCTTTGGCAGATTGAATTCAGTTGGAAGAAGGCGCGCCAAGAAAACCGTCGAGAACATTTCCGTCCCTAAAGCGAAGCGCCTTCGCGCGACAATCGCTCGACGAATCGCCGGGCCGTCATGTAATCGCCCGACGGGTATTCCCTCAGCCGTTTCTTCAGTTCGGCGGCGAGTTGTTTCGACGAATCGGCGATGGCGTTGGCCTGCTGGATCGAGATGTTTCCGCCTTCCTCGGCGCGCTCGGCGAACAACGCGTCGAGCTTCTGGCGCAAGGGCTCGTAATCCTCTTGGCGCAGCACGCTCGGCCAGGCGACCTGCCCGGTGACCGGATCGAGCTCCTCGTCGCTCAAGGGAACCGGCGGTGCGCTCTTGGCCAACGACGCCAATCGCTGGCTGCTGAGGCCCGGTTTGCGAGTGGAATCGACGTAAGACTGGTGCATTCGCTTTTTGGCGTAATACGTCTCGGTCAACTTGATCTGGTTGTCGAGATACGCGGAACGCGCTTGCTCCAAATTGATGGCCGCGGCCGAATTCATCCAGTTGGCGGCGCCCGCCGAATAGATGACGGCGGCCATGCCCATCGCGTAGCCTTCCGCGGGCGTACTGGCGAAATAACCGCCATACCACTGTGCGGATGCCGGCGCAGCACACGCCGCAACGAGCAAGACCAAGGAACCGGCGAAATACTTCATGGCTGGGAGTCTCGACAACAAGCGGCGAATTTCGAATTGCACGCGGCCAAATCCAGACCGCTCTTCGCACAACGTCAGGGGCTCGGCAGGCCAGCGACGCTGGCGGAGGTGACTCAGATTGCAGAATCAAACCCTACTCTTATAGGCCGGACCGTGCAGGCAGGCAAGCAAAAACTTGGCGAGAATCGCGTAAAACGCGACGGCTCAGGAGAAATATCGCACGGCATTGCGAAAAACTCGCAAGCCGTCTCCCTCTTCGGCAAGCGGCCCGCGCGTCCAGCGAGGATGCTGCGTGGGATCGATATGCCGCTCGGGGTGCGGCATCAGCCCGCAGACGCGACCGGTCGCATCGCACACGCCCGCCACGTCGGCCATCGCGCCGTTGGGGTTGTCGGGATACGGCACGCCGCCCTGCGAATGGCCGCCGTCGAGCGGCGCGTACTTCAGCGCGAGCTGGCCGGCGGCCTCTAACTCGGCCAACACCCGCTGGTCGCGGGCGACGAACCGGCCTTCGGCGTGAGCGACCGGCAGATACATCGATTCGATGCCCGCGAAGAATACGCACTTGTCGCTCGACACGCGCAAGCGAACCCAGCGATCTTCGAACTTGCCCGAAGCGTTGCCGGTAAGCGTGGCCGGAGGGCTCAAGTCTTGCGGGGGCGTGGAAGGTCGCCCGAGATCGGCCGCCGTCTCCAGCAAAATGCCCGATTTGGTCAGGATCTGAAAACCGTTGCAGATGCCCAGCACCAGCTTGCCGGCCGCCTTGAACTCGTGCAGCCAGTCGAACAGATGGTGGCGAATCTGGTTGCCCAGGATCCGGCCGGCGCCCAGATCGTCGCCGTAGCTGAAGCCGCCGGGCAGGCAGAGAATCTGGAACTCGCGGAGCAGGCCGGAGTTTTCCAGCAGGCGATTGATGTGCAGCCGCTCAGCGAGGGCGCCGGCGCACTGGAACGCAAAGGCGCTTTCGACGTCGCAGTTCGTTCCAGGGGCTCGCAGGATCAGGGCGCGAGGAGGCATGAGAAAAACGAGAGATAAAGGATGTGGGATAAAAAGGACGAGCGAGCGATTACCATTTCAGCGGAGCCTGCCAGGCGGACTTCAGGGCGGCGATATCGGCGGAGATCAAAGGCTGTCCGCCGTACAGCGTTTCCAGCTTGCCGTGGTCGACAACCTGGCCGATGCGGGCCCACGGCGCCTCGCCGCCGAGTTTCGCTTCGAAATCGGCGGCGTGCTCCGGCGAAACTTCGCACAGGAAACGCGTGTTCGATTCGCTGAACAGCAGCGCGGCGGGATGTTGCGCCCCGTCGCCGCATACGACTCGTTCGAGTTCGATCCTCGCGCCCAGCCCGCCGGCGAAGGCCATTTCTGCGGCCGCAACGGCCAGTCCGCCTTCGCTCAGGTCGTGGCAGGCCCGCACCAATCCGGCGTCGATCGCCGAGTGCAAAGCCGCAAACGTGCGATTGGCCTGCGCGGCGTCGACTCGCGGCGCCTGCCCGCCTTCGAGGCCTTCGACCAGCGCGAAGTGCGAGCCGCCGAGTTCGTCGTGCGTGGCGCCGACTTGATAGAGCAGATTGCCCGGCTCTTTCAGGTCCATCGTGACCGAGCGCCGCACGTCGGCGACCTGGCCGATGGCGCTAATCAACAGCGAAGGCGGAATGGCGATCGTTTGCTTTTGGCCCTGCTCGTCGGCATAGCGAAATTCGTTGTTCAGACTGTCCTTGCCGCTGATGAAAGGCGTGCCCAGGGCGACCGCCACGTCGCGGCAAGCCAACGCCGCCCGCACCAGCGAACCGAGCGTTTCCGGTCGATCGGTGTCGCCCCAGCAGAAGTTGTCGAGGATCGCGATGCGTCGCGGATCGGCGCCGACGGCCACGCAATTGCGCACCGCTTCGTCGATGGCGCTGGCCGCCATGTCGTAAACGTCGAAATCGCCATAACGAGGATTCATGCCGCAGGCCAGCACGATGCCGCGGCGCGAACCGAGCACCGGGCGGACGACCGCGGCGTCGCTCGGTCCGTCGTTCGCGGCGCCGACCAGCGGCTTGACGACGCTGCCGCCTTGCACCTCGTGATCGTATTGGCGGATGACCCACTCTTTGCTGGCGACGTTGAGCGAACGTAGGATGCCGAACAACGTATCGGCGTAGTCTCGGCCTGGCGCCGGCGCCGCCAGCAGTTTGCCACCCGGAGGCTCGTAAACCGCTTCGCGCACGACAGGCGGGCGGCCGCCGTGCAGGAATTCCATCGCCAAATCGGCGACTTCGCGGCCTTCGTACAACAGCCGCAGGCGGCCGGTGGGCGCGAAGCCGCCGATGATCGTGGCTTCCACGCCTTCGCTGGCACACAGCGCCTCGAATTCCTGCCACGTTTCGGGCGGCACGGAAAGGATCATCCGCTCCTGGGCTTCGGAAATCCACATTTCGGTGTACGAGAGGCCTGCGTACTTCAGCGGGATTCGCTCGAGCCAGACCTCGGCGCCGATGTGCTCGCCCATCTCGCCGACGGCGCTGGAAAAGCCGCCGGCGCCGCAATCGGTGATGGCGTGATACAAGCCGCGGTCGCGAGCGGCGAGGATCACGTCCAACAGCATCTTCTCGGTGATCGCGTTGCCGATTTGCACCGCGCCGCCGGAAAGTTTTTCGCTTTCGCTGGTCAGTTCAGCCGAGCTGAACGTGGCGCCGTGAATGCCGTCGCGGCCGGTGCGGCCGCCGACCGCCACGATGTGATCGCCCGCCTGCGGCGCCTTGCGAGCGCGATCGACCGGCAGCAAGCCGGCCGTGCCGCAATAGACCAGCGGATTGCCGAGATAACGCGGGTCGAAGTAAATCGCCCCATTGACGGTCGGAATGCCCATCCGGTTGCCGTAATCGCGCACGCCCGACACCACGCCCTTCATCACGCGCTTCGGGTGCAGCACGCCGGGCGGCAAGCGATCGGCCGGCGTGTCGGGCGGCGCGAAGCAAAACACGTCGGTATTGCAAACGGGCCGGGCGCCCAGGCCGGTGCCCAAGGGATCGCGAATCACGCCGCCGATGCCCGTGTTGGCGCCGCCGTAGGGCTCCAAGGCCGAGGGGTGGTTGTGCGTCTCGACTTTGAACACCAGGTGGAACTGGTCGTCGAAGCGGACCACCCCGGCGTTGTCTTCGAACACGCTGACGCACCAATCGTCGGGCCCCAATTGGCGGCGAATTTCCTGCGTGGCGGCGAAGATCGTTTCCTTGAGCAGGTTATTGAATTGCTGCTCGCCGCGTTCGTCGCGGTAGCGAATGCGGCCAGCCAGCGTCTTGTGGCTGCAATGCTCGCTCCAGGTTTGTGCGATCGTCTCCAGTTCGGCGTCGGTCGGGTCGCGGCCGAGCGAGCGAAAGTAATCGCGGATAGTCCGCATCTCGGCGAGCTTCAGATAGAGTTGGCCTTCGCGGCTGAGCCGTTCGAGCGCCGCGTCGTCCAAATCGCGAATCGGCGCCGAGAGCAGCTTGAACTCGTACGGCGCGCCGAACTCCAGCCGGTCGAGCTTGAGCGGCCCGACGACGACTTGCTCGATGGCGTCGTTCGCCAGCACCTTGCTGCACAGCGCCGGCAGCTTGTCTTCCGGCAGATTGCCCAGCCAGTATTTTCGCAGCGTGCGGACGGCCTCGGCTTGGAGATCGAAGTCGGCGATCGCGGCCACGGCGCTTTGAGCGACCGGATCCATCACGCCGGGCTTGGGCAAGACGTGAACCACGCGCGGCTGGCCGCTGGGCGGCTGTTCGAGCGCCGCATCGCCGGCCGGCGCCACGAGGAACCGCTCGACCACCTCGTCGGCCAATAGCTCGCGCGCCAGGCGTTCGACCTGCGGGCGATCGAAGCGGCCTTGAATCAAATATCCGCGCGCCACGGCGACCTTTAGGCCTGCGGCCAGTCCCAAATCGGCGGCATCGGCGGCGACTCGCAAGGCGTCGGGGTCAGGCTGTCCGGCGGCCGGGTAGATGTCAACTTCCCACAGCATCTCGTTTGCGCTTTGCCTCTAAGAGGATCTCGGTCAGTTTCTTTCCGTCGCCGCGCTCCAGCGCACGGCGCAAGGCGCCGAGAGTCTTTTCGTACCGGGCCAGCGCCTTGAGCACGTGCGAGCGGTTGCTCTCGAAAATTTGCCGCCAGAGTTCGGCGTCGCCCGCGGCCACGCGCGTGGTGTCGAGCCAGCCGCTGGCGACCCAGGGCAAATCGGCCTCAAGCGTCGCGGCCGCCAGGGCCGAAGCGGCCAGGTGCGGCAGATGGCTGGCGCCCGCGAGAATCCGGTCGTGCGTGGCGGCCGGCATGCTCACGACGTTCGCCCCCAAGCTGGTCCAAAAGTCGGCCAGTCCGGCCAGGTCGGCAGGCCGAGTCGATTTCGTGGGCGTAATCACGACGGTCCGGCCGACAAACAGATCGGCCACGGCGGCCCCAGGCCCGTTCTTTTCGCTTCCGGCCAGGGGATGGCTGCCGACGAAATGCGCCTGGCCGTTCAGGTGGCCGTCCAGCGCGGCGATGATCTCGGCTTTCGTGCTGCCCGCGTCGGTAATCAAGCAATCGGCTTGCGCCGCGCTGGCGGCGGCCAATACGTCGTCGACGATCCGGCCGACGGGCGTGCATACCACGACCAATTCCGCATGGGCCGCGCCTTTGGCTAAATCGAGCGTAGTCGCCGTCACGGCGCCCATTCGCTTCGCCGTCCGCAGGCTGCCCGCGCGGCGGCCGATGCCGACGACATTTCGGGCCAAGCCGCGATCGCGCAGGGCCAAGCCGATCGAGCCGCCGATCAGGCCCACGCCGACAATGGCCACGGTGTCCCACTGCTTCATCGATCGCCCGTCAGTACCTTTCCTGCGATGTCGCCGAACCCTAAGCTCGCGGGTGCAGAAAGAGAAAGGGCGATTATAGCAAACCGGGGAAAGGTTGTCTGGGGGCCGCCGCGGCGAGTGGCGGCCTAAGAGTGTGTTGCCGGACTTCAGGGGCGCGCGGCTTGCTTTGCCGCCACACTAAGTCTTCTCCGTACGTCCAAGCGGCGAAGAAGGAACCGGGCACAGCGCAGCCAGCATAGATTAGCATACGTGCGTTGAATGAGCACAATAGCGGCATTGGCATCGAACAGCTCCAGCGAGTCGCTCTCGCCTTTTCGCCCAGGATCTTTCCCAGGCGCGTCATCCGCCGACTTGTGATGTTGCGTACAGCTCTTTACCACGGTGGACAGCGATTGGCCATGATCGGGTGATTTCGGACAGCTTGGAACGCCATGCAGGGGGCTTCCATTGCCTGCAATCTGCAAGTCGTGGCCTTGCGAGCGGGCCGGGTCCATCTTCGCCCTTCAGGCGCCCCGACTCTCAGTTGGCGCATGGCTTTGCTCCAACGACGCCTCGTCTCGGTCGGTCCGCTTTGCTCCAAACGTCGCGTCGTAAAGTGCATGTGAGCGGCCGATTAGCTTGCTTTTTCGTTAACTCCATGAAGGCCTCGCCTTGTGGTACGCCCCTTGCATAAACCTCACGAAAACTTCATGGCGGGAAGGGCCTACGTTTGGCGAATCGTCCATGGCTCGCGTTTCCGTCGCCTATCGTCAGGCCGAGTTAGGCCCGGAAGATTTCAACCGAGTTTTGCAAGCATCCCCATGAGACCTAAAGGAAAACCTGCCGATTTAGAGGCCCGCCGCCTTGAGGCAATCGACCTATTGTCCACGGGCAAGAAGCCCGCTGAAGTCGCGAAAATCGTGGGCGCCTCGGCGTCTTCCGTGAAGCGTTGGAAAGACGCCCTGTCGCAAGGGGGCCGAGAAGCGTTGCGCGCCAAGCGACATCCCGGCCGGCGACCGCGCATGACCGCCGAGCAAAAATCGCAATTGCTGGCTTGGCTCGCCGCCGGACCTCGCACGGCGGGTTATCCGACCGAGGGATGGACTTCGCCTCAGGTCCGAGATCTGATTCAAAAGCGCTTCGGCATCGCGTTTCACGTGGGATATGTCTGGCAAATCTTGCGAGACATGGGCTGGAGTCGGCCGGCGAACGGCAAGCACGTCGCGTCCGCGGCGCCCATGAGTCTCTCGGCCGAGGCGGCTGGGACTTTCGAGAGCGATTGCGCTTGAAGAATTGCGAGTGAAGACCAGACCGGCTGCGAAACGCCGCTTGGCGCCGCTGTGCGGTGGGGCGGCCTGCCAGGCCGTCATCGGCGATCGACGGCTTGGCAGGCCGCCTTACAAATTGTCGACCTAGAGAAGGCCGCGCGACAAGCTGTTTAATGTGTCGTTGGCGCTCGCGGGTAATCGACTTCGCCTGCCCGTCACTTCGCGCCGTTGCCGCCGGCGTCGTAGTCGTACATGCGATAGGTTTTGTATCGCTGGGCGCCCCCCTTTTCCAAGCCCAGCACGGCCATCGTGTTGTCTTCGGAGACCCAGGAAAACTCGGCCTCTTCGATGCCGATTTCGAGCGCCTTGGGCACCAGGCTGCGCATCAATACCAGCCCCAAACCCCAGCGCTGATACTCGGGCACGACATTGATGCTTAGCACGCGAATCCGCTTCATTCCCTGGCGGTTTTTCAGCAAGTGAATGAAGCCGAAGGGAAACAACCGCCCGTTGATGTCGCGAATCCGCGGATTGTAATCGGGCAAGCCGATGATCGCTCCCACGCCCTGCCCGTCGACTTCGGCGATCAATGTCAACTCGGGCACTAGCAGGTGCTTGAGCGACTTGGCCAGCATTTTCAGTTCGGCCGCCGGCAGCGGCACGAAGCCCCACATGGCGATCAGCGAGCGATTGTAAAGATCGAGAAACAGCTCCACGTCCTGCTTGAAGCGGCGCGGGTTCAACGGACGGACGACGGCCTGGCAGCGTTCTTGAGCTTGCGAGGCCAGCGAGCCAAGCTGGCTTTCGACCTTCGGCAACTGGGCGCGGTAGCCGATGAAGGCCAGCAAGTCGTGCGTCTTGCGAAAGCCGTAATTTTCGAACAATTCGGCGTAGTACGGCGGGTTGTAGGTCATCATGAACGTCGGCGGGCTGTCGAAGCCTTCGATCAACAAGCCGCACTCGTAGTTCATCGAGGGATTCGCCGGCCCGCGAATTTGCGTGATCCCGCGCTGGCCCAGCCAATCGCGCGCCGCATCGAACAGTGCGTCGGCCACGCGCTGATCGTTGACCGCCTCGAAAAAGCCGAAAAAGCCGCGCTGCTCTTGAAACACGCGGTTGTGCTCGCGGTTCACGATCGCCGCAATCCGCCCGCAAACTTCCCCGTTGCACCAGGCCAGAAACGTCTGCACTGCGGCGTTGTCGTAAAACGGATGCCGCGTGTAGCCGAGCAATTCGCGCTGGTTGATCCGCAACGGCGGCATCCAGTTCGGGTCGTCGCGGTAAAGCGTCCACGCCAGATCGATGAACTTGCGACGGTCAAACCAGGAAGTGACGGGTTTGACGATAAGTTCCGACATAGGGGCGCTCGCCGACCTCGCTGCATTTGACGCAGATTGCCGAGTTTGTCTTTTTTGCTTAGTTTGGTTCAAGGTTGACAGCATTGCAAGCCGTGCCGCGAACCTGGATTATTCGTTCGCCCAGGGAGTGCTCGACACTAAGGCGAAGCGTTAGCGAGGTGTAATGAGGTTGCCCTACCTCGCTTACGCTTCGAGTTTGGTATCGGCCTGACGAACGATCCGGGCTAGACGGGCGGCCGCAATCGCGCCTCCATCGGTGGGGTGTCTCGGCCAAGCGATTTAGCTGACGCCAAAACCGCCGGCCGCGGAGGGAAACGGGGGTAACTTCTGGGAAGATGCCAATTCTAGTATCGGCGATTGGCGCCAACGGTTTGCAACGACAATTTCCAGCATCTTCGCTAAAAACTCACAACAGGCTTTCCAGCTCTTCCACCAGCCGGCCGAAATGAGCCAGCGCGGTATCGACGGCGGCCGGTTTCTCCATGTCGACGCCGGCGTCGCGCAGCAAATCGAGCGGATCTTTCGAACAGCCGCCTTTGAGAAAGGTCAGGTAGTCGCTCAATTCGCGCTCTCCGCCCGAGACGACCCGTTCGGCCAGCGCGATCGCGGCCGACAGCCCGGTGGCGTATTTGTAGACGTAGAATGCCCGGTAGAAATGCGGAATGCGAAAGCATTCCAGGGAGAGCTGTTCGTCGAGCATGAAGTGCGGGCCGAAATAACGCTCGAGCAACTCGCGATAAACCTGCTTGAAGCGATCGAGCGTCAGCGGTTCGTCGCGCTCGGCCAGTTCGTGCGTCAGCTTTTCGAATTCGGCGAACATCGTCTGCCGCAAGATCGTGGCCCGAATGGAATCGATCTCGCGATTGATCAGGAAGGCCCGCTCGCGCTTGTCCTTGGCCCGCGCCATCAGGCGTTTGCTCAGCAGTTGCTCGTTGAACGTGCTGGCCACCTCGGCCACGAAGATGGTGTAGTTGTAATACTGATACGGCTGGTTGCGGGCCGAGTAATACGAGTGCATCGAGTGGCCGGCTTCGTGCGCCAGCGTGAACACGTGATCGAGCACGGCGCTTTGGTAATTCATCAAGATGTATGGATCGCCGTCGAACGAGCCGCAACTGAAGGCGCCGCTCTGTTTGCCTTGGTTCTCGTAGCGGTCGCACCAGCGGCCTTTTAAACCGGCGGCCAGCGCACCGCAATACTCGTCGCCCAGCGGCGCCAGCGCGTCGACGACGACCTGGCAGGCCTCGTTCCAGGAATGCCTGGTTTCCAGCTCGCTGAGAATCGGCACGTAGGTGTCGTAGTGATGAATCTCCTTGAGCTTCATCTTCCGCCGGCGGAGTTCGTAGTAGCGATAGAGCGCCGGCAGATGACGATGCACGGAACCGATCAGATTGTCGTAGACCGAGGCGGGCGCCTGATCGGGGAACAGCGCCGCCTCTCGCGAGCCGCCGAAGCCGCGGGCCCGGGCGTAAAACACGTCGCGCTGGATCGAGCCGGCGAGCGTGGCGGCCAGCGTGTTTTCGTGCGCGGCGAACTGCCGATAATATTGCTCGAACGCCGTTTTTCGCACCTTGCGATTGGGCGAGTGCAACAAAGCCGAAAACGAGGCATGGCTGAGTTCGACCTGCCGCCCCTGATCGTCTTCGATCGCGCCGAACTTCAGATCGGCGTTGTTCAATTGCCGGAAGATTTGCCCCGCCGAGGCGGCCACCTCGCTCTGCATCGCCAGCAGTTTTTCTTCGCGCTCGCTAAGCGTGTGCGGCCGGTCGCGCAGCAAACGTTCCAGCGACAGGCGATACGGCGCCAATTCCTTCGCCGCCATGAATTTCTTCATCTTGGCGGGCGAAATCGCGAGAATCTCGGGCCGGATGAAGCTCGCCGCCTGGGCGGCCCGGCTCGAGGCATTGCGGTGCATGCCGAGCATCCGCTGAGCGGCGCCGCTACTCGTATCTTCCGCTGACCGCAGAAACGCATAGGTTCCGACGCGTTCGCCCGCCCGATCGAAGTCGTTGTCGAATTTCAGACACGCGGCCAGCGTTTTCGACGATTCGCCCAGCTTGCCGCGAAATTTCTCGAAGCCGCCGATCCGTTTCTCCCAGTTCTTGAACGCGGCCTCCCAGGCCTCGTCGTTTTCGCACAGGCTGGCGAGGTCCCAGGTATCGGCGGTTTTGACTTGACTGCGTTTGGGGAGGTGCATGGCGGCTGGGGAGTAGACGGAAGGTAGTAGGTAGTAGGCGGTAGGTAGTAGGCGGTAGGCTGGGAAAAAATCCCCTCTCCCAAGGTGAGAGGGGGTTTAGGATAAGGCAGAACCGGCGTTCCGCCAAGCGGCTGGCAACCGTAGCGATCCGTCTACCCGGCTGCAACCTCGGCAGGCATTCCCCCTCCTACCGTCTACTTCCTACCGCCTACCTCCTCACCAGCGCCATACCGCGGTGCCCCAGGCAAGGCCGGCGCCGAAGCCGCTGAGCAGCAGCCGGTCGCCCGGATGAATGCGGCCTTGGTCGAAGGCGTGGTCCAACGCCAAAGGGATGCTGCCGGCCGACGTGTTGCCGTAGCGATCGAGATCGACCATCACGCGGTTGCGGGGAATGCCCAGCACGTCGGTGGCGGTGTGGATGATGCGCAGGTTCGCCTGGTGCAACACGGCCAAGTCGATGTCGGTCGGTTTCATGCCGGCCGCGGCGAGCACGTCGGTGATCGATTCGTCGAGCAGCCGCACCGCCCAACGGAACACAAACTGCCCGTCCATCTGCAGATATTGCAGGCCCTTGTCGAGCAAGCGGGCTTCGATCGGCTGCCGCGAACCGCCCATCGGCCGGCAAAGCAACGGAGCCCCCGAACCGTCGGCGCCGAGCGTGTAGGAAACGAGTCCCTGTTCGGCCTCGCCGCGGGCCAACAGTACCGCTCCGGCGCCATCGCCGAATAGCGGATAGGTGCGCTGATCTTGCGGATTCAAAATCCGCGAGTTGCAATCGGCGCCAATGACGAGCGCCAATTGGCTGCAGCCGGTCGAGACGAACTGCGCGGCCGTGATCAGCGCATACATGAACCCCGCGCAGGCCGCCTGCATATCGACCGCTGGCGCCCGGATGCCGAGTTGGTCTTGCACCAGGCAGGCCGTGGCCGGAAACGGCATGTCGGGCGTGAAGGTGCCGACCAGCACCAGGTCGACGTCCGCGGGCGTCACGCCGGCCCGCTCGATGGCCTTCCTTGCGGCGCGAACGGCCAGGTCGCTCGTGGCAATCTCGGGCGGAGCTTGCCGGCGCTCGCGGATGCCCGTTCGCTGCACGACCCAACCGGCATCGAAACCGAGCCGAGCCTGCAAGTCTTCGTTGGTGACGACCGCTTCGGGCACATAACTGCCCGTGGCGACGATCTGCACGCCGGTCAGACGCCGCATCGGCGCCGTGCTGTAGATGTTCTGTTTGCCTTGGCTCATCCAGATTCACTCAGCCGCGGCGCTTTTATTCAACGCGCGGCAGGAGGCGTTTCGATCCAGCGCCGCTCACTATACGATTCTAGCACGGCGTCGGCGATTTGCTGGGCATTCAGCCCGTCATAAAAGCTTGGCACGGCGTCGCGGCCCTCGACGATGGCCGAAACGAACTCCCAAACCAGGTCGTAGCGAAACACGGTCGCGGGCTTGCCTTCGCGGGGATTCCGCGGGCTGTCGGCCGGCTTGAGGAATTCCTCGGGCACGTTCTCGGGCGCCAGGTCATGACCGGTGCGGCCGACGAGAATCGTATTCGGTTCGTGCAGCCGATAGACGGCCGACCCCTCTGAGCCGTTGATCTCCGCCCACTCGTGACCGAAGCCATCGCGATGATAGCCCTTGGCCAGCGTCGTCCCTTCCCAGACGCCGGTGGCGCCGCATTCGAACTCGCCGATCAAGCTCGACCAATCGTCGACGTTCGACGCTTCGCACGTCTTGCCGTCCACCGTTTTGGTGCGCGGGGCGAACCGGGCTACGGCCCCGCAGACCTGCTTCAGCGGGCCGAGCAGGTCGATGGCGAAATCGAGCCGGTGGATGGTCATGTCGAACAAGTCGCCAGCCCCGGCCAGATGCTGGTATTGGCGCCAGCCCCAACTCGTCTCGGGCCAATCCAGAAATCGTTGCGAGCGGAAGTGTCGCGGTTCGCCCAGCGCGCCGGTCGAGATCAGCCGCTTCATGTAACGCATCGACGGGGCGAAGCGATAGGTAAAGGCCGTCATGTGCACGACGCCCTGGTCGCGCGCCGCCTCATACATTTCGCGAACCTCGCCGGCGTTCAGTCCCAGCGGCTTTTCGCACATCACGTGCTTTCCGCCGCGGGCGGCCGCCAGGGCGATCGGCTTGTGCGTAAAATTAGGCGTGGCGATGATCACGGCGTCGACGTCGGGATCGGCGCACAGGGCTTCGGCGTCGGTGGTGATTTTGTCGACGCCCCAGTCGCTGCGGCGCTTTTCGAGCAGCTTGGGATCGGCGTCGCAAACGGCAACCAATTCAGCCCGCGGATCGATCCGGATGCCGGGTACGTGGTGGTAATCGCTGACGGCGCCGGCGCCGATCATGGCAATCCGCACCGGAGGTTGTGAACGTTGAATGCCCATAGTTTTTGCGTGAGGCCAGGCTTCGTCCAGTTGCAACCCAAAGCGTATGATGTTTGCGGTGAGATCACAAGGCCGCGGGCGGACGAATCGGCCCGACTGACGATAACGTAACGAGAGATTTGACGGTCGCATGTGCCTGTTGGCCATCCATTTCCGTAGCTTTGCCGAGGCGCCGCTGGCAGCGGCCGCCAACCGGGAAGAATTCTTCAACCGGGCCTCGCTGCCGCCCCAATTAATTACAGCGGCCGCTCCCGGCGCGCCGCGCGTGTTGTGCGGCGTCGACGCCTTGGCCGGCGGAACCTGGCTAGGGGTCAACGAGCGGGGGCTGTTCGTGGCGGTCACGAATCGACCCAAGACGAGCGTGCCGCTGGCGCCGCGATCGCGGGGCCAGTTGTGTCTCGACCTGCTCGCCTGCCGCAGCGCCGAGGAAGCCAGCCGCCGCGCCGTCGACGAACTTTCGACCGGCCGCTATGCAGGCGCGAATTACGTCTGCGTCGATTCGGCCTCGGGCAACGTGATCCACGCCGGCGACCAGATCGAACGCATCTCGCTCGAACCGGGCCTGCACTTGCTCGCCAACGGCGACCTCGACGATCCGGGCGACTCGCGGTTGAACTTGGCGCGAGAGCTGTTCACTGCCCGCCCGTCCGGTACGGCTGTGGAATTCCTGGCCGCGGCCCAACAGGTTTGCGGGCACTACCTGCCGGGCGCCGGCCCAGGCCGGCCATCGATCGTGCTGCGCGCGGCCGATCGGGGAACCGTTTCGTCGACGCTCGTGTCGCTCGCCGCGGCCCCGGCGCTGGCCGTTTATCGATACGCCGCCGGCCCACCCGATCGAACGCCGTTCGAAGATTTTTCACCGCTGCTGCGTTCGCTTTGTGACGTTTCTGCGAAATAGACGAAACGCGGCGCCGTTCAAAATGCCTCAAATCGAAGCGGCTCCAACAGTGGGGGCGTTTTGACCTATCCTTATCGGGTCGAGTGCGTCGCTTCGCCCCGCTTTGGTCTGGCCGCCGACGCTGGACTAAGCAGGGAGGGCCGGGCGCCCTCGCCCGGCGGCGACGCAGGGAGGGCCGGGCGCCCTCGCCCGGCGGCGACGATTCTCCGGGCGGGGGCGCCCGGTGCTACATCGGTCGCGCCCGGAGCTACATCGGGGCGCCCGGAGCTACGTTCATTGAATCATTCTGTCGCGACGGACTCGCCCTTGCCGAGGCGCCTGATGGCTTCCGCTCTTGAACTTGCTCCCTCGCCAAACACGCCGTCGGCGCCGCACTCGCCCAACGAGCGCTTCGTCACGCGGACAACGGTCGCCGAATTCGCCGCCTGGGAAGCGGCTTGGGAATTGCTCGCCGCGGCCTCGCCCAGTCCGATGCAGTCGTTCGCTTGGATCGAAGCCGCAGCGGCGACGACCGGCGCCGCCGGCAGATTGCGTTTGATCGGCCTGCAGGCGGGCGAACACTTGACCGCGGTGGCGCCGTTGGTGCAATTCCCCGGCGGCTGGGTTCGCCCGTGGGAATTGCTCAACCTGGCCAAGCTCTACGAGCCGGCCGATCTGGTCGCGGCCGACGCCGCGGCGCTCGAAGCGCTGGCCGGCGAATTGGCTCGCCGCGGCTTGCCGCTCTGCTTCGGCCGCTTGCCCGCCGTTTCGCCGACGATCGAAGCGATCCGCCGGGCGTACCGCCGCGGCTGGGTCGTCTGTCGGCCGCAGGCCAGCACGCCCTACATTCCGCTCGACGAGAGTTGGTCGGCGCCCGAAAGCAAAATTTCTTCGCGGCGCCGTTCCGACTTTCGCCGCTCGCAGCGGCACGCGGCCGAACTCGGGGAAACGTCGGCGGAGATTCTCTCGCCCGCCGCGGAAGACGTCGATCGGCTGCTCGATCTCGCCTTCGAGGTGGAAAGCCGCTCTTGGAAAGGCGAGCAGGGCACGGCGCTGGCTCGCGATGCCGCGCGCGGCGCCTTTTATTGCCGCTATGCACGGCAGGCCGCGAGCCGCGGCCAACTGCGGGTCGGCTTTCTGCGGATCGGCGAACTGGCGGCGGCTATGCAAATCAGCGTGGTTGCGTCCGAATCGCTGTGGGTGCTCAAAGTCGGCTACGATCCGCAATTTCAAAAGGCCAGCCCCGGCATTTTGTTGATGGTCGAACAAATCAAGCACGCCGTCGCCGAAGGACTGGCCAGCTACGAACTGCTGGGCACGGTCGAGCCGTGGATTCAGGTCTGGACCGAGCACGAACGGAAGTGCGTTTCGCTGCGCGCCTACCCGGCGAACTTCCGCGGCCTGACCGCGCTGGCGAGCGACGCCGCTCGCAAGGCGATTCGAAATTGGAGCAACCGCACGTCATGCAAAGCCTCGCCAGCTACCTGCGCCGGACCGCCTCGAACTACTTGAGCCCCTTGGCGGCCCGCGCCGCCCGCGCGTATATCGCCGGGCCGGAACTCGAAGACGCGCTTCGGGTCTCGCAACAACTCGCCGCGCGCGGTTTCACGGCCACGCTTGGCTTTTGGGACGGCCCGGACGACACGCCCCGCGGCGTGGCCGACTATTATTTGGCTGCTCTCGACGCGATTGAGGCCTCGAGGCTCGACGCCTACTTGTCGATCAAGCTGCCGGGCTTGCGCGGCTCGCAGACGCTCGTCGACGAAGTCTTGGCTCGCGCGAGAGAACATCGCATCCAAATCCATTTCGACTCGCACGGGCCGGAAACCGCCGACGAAGCGTGGCAGGCGATCGTTCGCGCCTCGGCCGACCGCGAGTTGGCGCTGAGCGTCTCCGTGCCCGGCCGCTGGCGACGCAGCTTGGACGACGCAGAGGCGGCCATTGCTTACGGCGTGGCGGTGCGGGTGGTCAAAGGCCAATGGCCCGATTCCGAGTATCCAGACCTCGACATGCGCGAAGGTTTTTTGAGCGTCATCGATCGCCTCGCCGGCCGCGCTCGGCACGTCGCCGTCGCCAGCCACGACGCACCGCTGGCCGCCGAATCGGTGCGGCGGCTGCGAGCGGCGAACACCTCGAACGAACTGGAACTGCTCTACGGCCTGCCCGAGCGGCGCTCGCTACGTCAGGTGGAGCAAGACCGGACGCCGGTGCGGTTCTATGTGCCCTACGGCAAAGCCTACCTCCCCTACGCCCTGGGCCAGGCCCGGCGAAATCCGCGTTTGATCTGGTGGATGCTGCGAGACACAGTGTTGAGAAGGTGAAAGGGGGCAGCGCCTCGCGCTCCTTCGAAGTCGTTTTGACGATCGGGTGGCTGGCGGCAGAGCGAAGCGATGCCCCGGCAAACTGGGGCTTCGCCAAGGCTCAGCCGCCAGCCACCCGGCCGTTTAGTAGATTTGATGACGTGCTGGCATAACAAGGAGAGCATCGCATGCGACACGATGGACGCCGGCAGGATGAACTGCGGCCGCTGAAGATCAAACGCCGCTATACGCGGGCGGCGCCGGGCAGCGTGCTGATCTCAGCGGGCCGCACGACCGTGCTCTGTACGGCCAGCGTCGAAGAGCAGGCGCCGCCCTGGATGAAAGGTCAAGGCCGCGGCTGGGTCACGGCCGAATACAACATGCTGCCCGGCAGCACCAGCCCGCGAAAGCCCCGCGAGCGCGGCGGCAAGGTCGACGGCCGCACGACCGAAATCCAGCGGCTGATCGGCCGCAGCCTGCGGGCCGTGGTCGATCTCGAAGCCCTCGGCGAACGGGCGATCACCGTCGATTGCGACGTGCTCGAAGCCGACGGCGGCACGCGCACCGCCAGCATCACCGGCGCCTTCGTGGCGCTAGCCGACGCGATCCACTCGATGAAAGGGCTGCTCGGCGATCGCCAGCCGCTCAAAGACAGCGTGGCCGCCGTCAGCGTCGGCCTGGTCGACGGCAAGGCCTTGCTCGATCTCGACTATCACGAAGACTTCGCCGCCTCGGTCGACATGAACGTCGTGATGACCGGCGCCGGGCAATTCGTCGAAGTGCAAGGCACGGGCGAAGAGGCAACCTTCAGCGAGCAGGAACTCACGGCGCTGGTGAAACTCGCCCGCGGCGGCATCCGCAAGCTCCAGCAATTCCAGCAGGCCTCGCTCGGCAAGCAATGGGCTTGGCCGGCGAAAGGGTAACCTCCCTCTCCCTTTGGGAGAGGGCCGGGGTGAGGGCAAGACGCGCCCGCAGCCACCTTCACCCTCTGCTCGAGCGATTCACGCGCGGCGGAGCATCATAACCTACGCTCGGGCTGGTGCGGGCCTCCCTCCCCCAGCTCCAAAAAATACGCCTGATCGCAACGCGCCGACAAATGCTCCGGCTCGAACGGCCGGAAGCCGAACGACTCGTAAAGCTTAACCGCCGCGACCAGCGTCGCCGCGGTTTCCAGCTCGATCCGCCGAAAGCCAAGTTTCCTGGCCCGGTCGAGGGCCTGTTCCAGCAGCCGCTTGCCGAGCCCTTGTCCGCGGCAAGCCGATGCCAGGTACATCTTGCGCAATTCGCACCGCTTATCGTCGATCGGCGAAATTCCGACGCTGCCGATGATCTGGCCGTCCCGATCGACCAGCACGTCGAACGAACCGCGGCGGCGGTGGTAGTTGGCCTCCAGGTCGTCCAAATCGGCGTCGGTCGACGCCGGGTCGGGGGCCAAGCCGTGGTCGCAAAGGATCGTGAACACCAGGCGGCGCACCGCCGGGGCGTCGCCGTTGGTCGCGGGCCGGATTCGGAAGGTTTCTTCCATCGCAGCAGCAAATTATAGCATGCCCGCGGCGACGACAGAGTAAACAAGTCGTGGGGCGGCCTTCCCAGGCCGTCGCAGTCTTTCATGGTTCAGCAACCGGGCCGAACCGGCGAGCGGCGTCGGGTGTCAAAATTATACGATGGGGGCGCCTCTCCTGATTCGGCGCGCCCTGCGGCGCCTGCGATCCGCTGGCCGCAAGTAAAAGCGCTGACAGGACTTTCCGGGGCGTGTAGAATGATTGCGGGCGCGCAATTCCTTGACATGAAAGGAACCTCGTGGCCATTTCCAGCATTGGTCAGCAATCGTCTGCGTCACAATCCGGTCGTTCTCTCGAACTCGCGCTGGCCGCAGCGCGGACCGCCGCCGAAAACCGCGGACGCGACATCGTGGTGCTTGACATGCGCGAAGTGACCCCCGTGTTCGACTATTTCGTCCTGGCTACCGGCAGCAGTCGCCGCCAGTTGCACGCCATGAGCGAGGAGATCGATCACAAACTGGAAGACGAAATGGGCGACCATCGCCTGGGGCTGGAAGGCTACCAGCACAGCCGCTGGATTCTGCTCGATTACGGCGACGTGGTCGTGCATCTGTTCGAGCCCGAGGCCCGCGAGTATTACGGCCTGGAAGACCTCTGGTGCGAGGCTCGCCGCGTGCCGGTCGAGCTGCCGCCCGGCGCCGAAGGGCTGCACGTGGCGCCGTAACGGCGATTGGCTCTGTCTGGCAAACGTTGCGCGGCAGTAGCTCGAGCAATTGCCCCGATCGACGTCAGGAGATCACGAAAACGCGAAAGAGCGAAAGCACGAAAGGGAGTTCCCCTCGCGGGCGAAGCTGGCGGCAAGTATCTCAATCTATTTGACTTAACTCTGCTTTTTTCGCGTTTTCGTCATTTCGCGTTTTCGTGATCTGCATTCCGTTCGGAAATCCTCGTTTTGTCTTGCCGTTGCGTGGCGTCGCCCCTCTGTCCCTTTTGCGTTCGGCGCTTTATCTTCGCAGTGAACCGGATCGGCCATTGCCGATCTTGTAAGAAACGCCGCAACGTCGAAGGTCCCCACCTGCATGAATATTCTTGCCGCATTGCGCAGCCGATTTAGCTCGGCGCTCACGCCCTTGGCCCAGAAAGCCGGTCTCTCCGAGGAGGAAATCGCCGAACTAGCCGCGATGGTCCGCCCGAGCCAGGATCCGAAATTCGGCGATTACCAGGCCAACTTCGCCATGCCGCTGGGCAAAAAGCTCGGCCGGGCGCCGCGCGACGTGGCGACCGAGTTGCTCGCCCGGCTGAAGCTCGACGACCTGTGCCAGCCGCCCGAGATTGCCGGGCCGGGTTTTGTCAACTTGCGGCTCAAAGACGAGCGATTGACCGAGTTGCTGGTTGCCGCCGTCGTCGACGAGCGCCTCGGCGTCGAGCCGGCCGCGAAGCCGAAGACCTACGTCGTCGACTTTTCGGCCCCCAACGTGGCCAAGCCGATGCACGTCGGCCATATCCGCTCGACGGTGATCGGCGACAGCCTCTATCGTACGCTCAAGTTCGCCGGCCATCGCGTGATTGGCGACAATCACATCGGTGATTGGGGCACGCAGTTCGGCATGATCATCTACGGCTTCCGTCATTTCCGCGACGAGGCCGCTTACCGCGCCAGCCCGGTCGACGAACTGGCCCGGTTGTACCGGCTGGTCAATCAACTGGTCGAATATCACGCAGGTCGCGAGAAGCTAGCTCAGCTTTTGGAAAAAGTCGTCGGCGACGAAGCGGCCCTCGAACGCCAGTCGTCGCAGGCCGCCGCTGGCGACCCGCAGGCCGAAAAGAAAGCCGCCAAGGCGCTCAAAAAGCTCGAAGCCGATGTGTCGCAATCGCGCCGGGAATTGAAAGAGCTGCAGGCCAAGCAGGCGGCGATCGAAGGCGATCCGCAACTGTCGAAGCTGGCCGCGGAGCATCGTGAGATTGGCGCCGAGGTGCTCGCCGAGACGGCCAAGCTGCACTCGGGCGACGAAGAAAACCTGCGGTTGTGGCGCGAGTTCATGCCGCCCTGCCTGGAGGCGATCGAGCAGGTCTATCGCCGGCTGAACGTTAAGTTCGACGTGGCCCTCGGCGAAAGCTTTTATCACGACCGGCTGGCCGCCGTGGTCAACGACCTCGTCAAGCGCGGCATCGCCCGCGAAAGCGACGGCGCGGTGTGCGTGTTTTTCGAGGACAGCGACGTACCGATGATCGTGCAGAAGCGCGACGGCGCCTTTTTATACGCCACGACCGATCTGGCCACGATCCAGTACCGCATGGAAACCTGGTCGCCCGACGCGATCCTGTACGTGGTCGACCATCGCCAGAGCGACCATTTCAAAATGCTCTTCGCCGCCGCGCGAAAGTGGGGCTGCGATCAGATCGAGTTTCAACACATCAGCTTCGGCACGGTGCTGGGTAAGGACAAAAAGCCGTACAAGACCCGCTCGGGCGACACGGTCGGCCTGATGGGGCTGCTCGACGAAGCAGTGACCCGAGCGGGCCAAGTCGTGGCTGAAAATGACGATGCGAAACCCGACGGGGCAGAGCTTTCGCCCGAGACTCGCTGTGAGATCGCGGAACGGGTCGGCATCGCCGCCTTGAAATACGCCGATTTGTCGCAAAACCGCACCAGCGATTATGAGTTCAGCTACGACAAGATGCTGGCCATGAACGGCAACACGGCCACGTACATGCAATACGCCTACGCCCGCGTGCGCAGCATCTTTCGCAAAGGTGCGGTCGACGTCGACGCGTTGCGCGCCAGCGGCGCGGCAATCACGCTCGGCGCCCCGGCCGAACGCGGGCTGGCCTTGGCGGTCCAGCGTTTCTCCGAAGCCTTGGAATTCACACTGGCCGACTATCGCCCCAACCAGCTCACCAGCTACCTGTTCGACCTAGCCAACGCCTATTCGACGTTTTTCGAGCAATGCCCGGTGCTGAAGGCCGACACGCCCGCGCTTCGCAACAGCCGGCTGTTGCTCTGCGACCTGACCGCCCGCACGCTGAAACAAGGGCTGGCGCTGTTGGGCATCGAGGTGGTCGAGAAGATGTAGGGCTCCTGTAAGGGGGTGTCGCGATGGCAAGCGAATTGGCAAAGACGATCGAGAACTGGTTCGCGGCCAACGGCGACGGCGAGTTTGTCGTCGGCGAAGACGCGGGTCCGTATTCCGTCATCCCGCCTGGAAGGGAAAGTGCGCGAATCATTTTCTCGACCAAGGCGTCGCTGATTGCGATGGCGATCGAGCGCTGCCCTCGCCGCGGCGAACTTGGCATGGTCGCACGCCAAGGACTGCCCAACGAGGCAGATCTCCGCTGGCTGCGCGGCACGATGGGCGCCAGCGAACTGTGGTTTCTGGGAGACATGGATCCGCCCGACCTGATGATCTTCGCATGGCTTCGTCATCATTTGCCCGAGAAGCAGATCTTGCATCTTGGCGTCAGCGACGCCTATCTCGCCGCGCTTCAGTTGAGTTTATCCGAGTCGTTCGTCGTACGATGCTCGAACTCCGAACGCAGCACCATGGAGACGCTGGCCGCTGTGTTTCCCGACTTCCGCGAAGTTACTGGGCCGAAGTGCGCTTCGCTACTGGAGCAAGGAAGCAAGATTGAGGTTGAGGCAGTCGTAAGCGCCGCCGGCTCTGCCGCGCCGATCTTGCTGCCCGTGTTCAGTCGGCTCCGGTAGGATAGCTGGCAGCGGATCGAAATCATGCGGCGGCCAACGGACGCGACAAGCTTTTTAACAGAATCTGTGAGTTGTTTTGGCCGCAACGGCGATGTTTGAGCGCGTTTTTTCAGGCATTGCCGGGCAAATAAATGACGCAGCACTGGATGGATGAAATCATTCTTGATAAGCAACGACAATTGGCGCCGGCGCATTCGCGCTCTGCTTTCGAGGGCAACCAGCTTCGGGCGGCAAAGGGCTGCCCATGCCCTTGTGCGCCGCGAGGGCCAGGGGCTTTTACTGTTCACCGACGCCCCATTTATTTGCCCGGCAATGCCTGGAAAAACGCAACGTCAACCCCTCTTACCCACGCAAAATCAACCCTAGATTCTGCGGAGAAGCCGCTCTTTTATCGCCGTGACTCAAGATCCTGAAGAATCACAGAAGGTCGACGTACGGAGGCCGTCCCCGCGGCCGCCAAATGGCGCCGGGCGCGTTCACGCCCCAGTGCGCCGCAGCTACGATGAACTGGCGGCGAGCTACGACACGCGCTGGCGGCATTATATCGAGGCCACTTCGGCCTTGGCGATCGAAGCGATCGCCCCCGAGGCTGACGGTCGCGCGCTGAACATCGCCTGTGGCACGGGCGAACTCGAGCGGCGGCTGCACGAACTGCGGCCGCAGCTCCGGCTGACGGGGACCGATTTGAGCCCGAATATGCTGCGCCGCGCCGCCGCGAAAGAGCTTGGCGCTGAATGGCTGGCCGCGGTGGCGGCGCATCTGCCGCTGGCTGACGCTGCGTTCGATTACGTGCTGTGCGTCAACGCCTTTCATTACTTTCGCCTGCCGAGCGACTCGCTGGCCGAAATGCGGCGCGTGCTGCGGCCCGGCGGTACGCTGGTGCTGGTCGATTGGTGCGACGATTACCTCTCGTGCAAACTGTGCAGCGTCTGGCTGCGGCTGACCGACCGCGCGTTTTACCGCAACTATTCGCTCGCTGGCTGCCGGGCACAACTCGAACAAGCCGGCTTTCGCATCGACTCCGCAGAGCGGCGCCGCATCAATTGGCTCTGGGGGCTGATGCGATTCGTCTGCCGCGTTCCGTAGTAGAAGCGGCATCCCTGCCGCTTTCGAATACGCGGCAGGGATGCCGCGTCTACGGACGGACTGCCCCCGGGGCCGCTGCCTGCTCCTGGATTACGAACGCCCCAACTCGCCTTGAGCGCGCTCGAGCACCTTGGCGAATGGCGCTTGCGCCATCGCCCCGAACAACGCGTTGCCGCCGAGCCGCGCGGCGCTCAGCCGCGGCGAGGATAGCCCGCAAAGAAAGCGGGCCAGCGCCCGAGGCTCGCCCAACACGTCGCGTTTTTCACGCGCCAAGGCCAACGCCCGCGGCCAGACGCCCTCGTCGAGCGAAACTTCTTCGCGCGGCAACAGCGTCAGGCGTTGCCGGCCGCCCGTGCACCAGGTGCAATGACCGCACGGTTCGGCCAGCCGCTCGCCGAAATATTCGGCCAGCATCGCCGTCTGGCAGCCGTCTTTTCCGGCGAGTTCGAGCACCTGCTGGAGCCGGGCGAGTTCGCGCTGTTCGCGCTTGACGAGACGCTGGTGGAGATCGTCGGCCAGCGCGTCCAAGTCGCCGGGCGGCTGCAAGGACCGATAGGTCTGCCGCACGCCTTCGGCCCGCAACTCGATCAAACGCTGCTCGGACAGATAGTCGAACGCCCGCACGATCCGATCGCGCGGCTGGCCGAGGGCCCGGGCGGCTTGTTCCAGGTCGATGTGGAACCAGGTCTTCGCCTTGCGGGTTTGCCGCAGCACCTGGGCCAGAAACTCGCGCCGCTCGCCTTCGAAGCGGGCCAGGATTTCCTGCGACGACTTGAGCGGCTGAAAGCTGTACCGCGAATAGAACGGCGTGCCGGCTTGCAAATGCCCGGCGAGTTCCAGGTAGGTGAGCAGCGTTTGCACGACGAGTTGTCGAATGTCGTGCCGGCCGGCGCATTCGTAGGTCGAAAGGTCGAAGTCGGCTCCCGTGCGAAACACGTCGCCCAGCAATCCGCGGACGCTCGCGCGACTGGGCGTGTCGCCGTGGGCGAAGTTTTCCAGGACGCCGAGATCGTCGGGGCAGACGAACATTTCGCACGTCGATTTCCGCCCGTCGCGGCCCGCCCGGCCAATCTCCTGCGAGTAGTTCTCCAGGCTCTTGGGCAGGTTGTAGTGGTAGACATAGCGGATGTCGGCCTTGTCGACGCCCATGCCGAAGGCGATCGTGGCCACCACGACGCCGCGGTCGCCATGCATGAACCAGTCTTGCGCTTCGGCCCGTGCGTCGGCTTCCATGCCGGCATGGTAGGCCCGCGCCGGCAGTCCGGCGGCGGCGAGCCGCTCGGCGACCGTCTCGGCAGTCTTTTGCAGCGTGACGTAGACGATCGCCGGACCCGGCGGCGAATCGCTGAGCCTGCGAACGAGCAATGCGTCGCGCTCGCCGGCCGTGATGGGCGTGGCGACGAGCGACAGGTTGGGGCGATAAAAGCCGGTCCGCACGGCGTGTGCCGGCTCGATGGCGAACTCGCGGCAAATATCGGCCAGCACCTGCGGCGTGGCGGTGGCCGTCAGGGCCAGCACGCGCTCGGCTCGGCACTGCCGGGCGAAGCGGGCCAGCTTCAGATAGTCGGGCCGGAAGCTATGCCCCCATTCCGAAATGCAGTGCGCCTCGTCGACCGCGAACAGCGAGATCTTCGTGCGGCTCATCGACTCGCGAAACCGTTCGTTGTTGAACCGCTCGGGCGCCACGTAGAGCAACCGCAGTCGCGCCTCGCGCACGGCCCGCACCACGGCCGCCGTTTCCTCGGCGGTCAAGGTCGAATCGAGCCGTTCGGCCGCCACGCCGCGGCGCTTCAGGCCGTCGATCTGGTCTTTCATCAGCGCGATCAGCGGCGACACGACGAGCGTCAAGCCGTCGAGCAGTTGGGCCGGCAATTGGTAGCACAGCGACTTGCCGCCGCCTGTGGGAAACACGGCCGCGGCCGAATGGCCCGCCAGCAAGCTGGCGACGACCTCGGCTTGACCGGGGCGAAACTCGTCGAAGCCGAATTGCTGCCGCAGCAACTGCCGCGCTGAAGAGAGGTCCATAAGATCATTCCTGCTCCCTATGACCGGAGAAGAGATACTTGGGTTATAGCCGCCGCGTCGGCTGCTTGCCATGATCGGCCAGCGCGGCGAAGATAGCAAGCCGGCGGACGATGTCCGGTACGTCGGCGCCTCGATCAAGCGCCGGCATCTGCAGAAGAAAAGCGGCGTGAAGCCGGGCGACGTCGCCGACAAGCGACACATCGAGGCGGGCCCCAGACGGTCTGGAGGCATATTACCGCCAAAAGGGTTTTGCCGACGCGAGAGTGACGGTCGGCGAAGCAGGCGGAATCGTGACTTTTCAAGTCGACGAAGGCCGTTAGGCCGCCGACCTGCCGCCGCTTGTTTCAATAACGCCCGTGTCGACGACACGCAGTTTGCAAGGCCGGCGCATACGCCGCTCTTGCTGGCATCGCCAAGCGGCAACGCCTATAGTGACGTACGGAACGGGGGGACCGCGACGAACACGGATTCGCCGACTCTAGAGGCCCATGAGGCAATCGCCCCCGCCGCACGCCGCGTTTGGGGGAGCGAACGATGATGCGTCGGATGTTTGCCGTCTTGGCGAGATTGCGCCCGCGCGTCGTGACGCTCTTGCTCTTGGCTTCGATCGCCGCGTCGATCACAGTTGCTAATTTGTCCGGAGAATGCGGGGAGCGGAAGGTTGTCCCCGGACCCGAGCTGCCTGCCGATTTTTGGAGCAACAAGAACTTCGTAGGGACGCCTCCGAAGCTGATTTCGAAATTGGACTTCGACGTTCGGGAACCGACGGCCGAGGATCAGAGCAGCAGCAATGCCATGTATTGCATGTCGTATGGTTGGCCGCTGCTCTGGCGCCAGTACCTCTTTCTCGGGATCGGTTACCCAGCAGCGTGCGTGGTGGGCGAGGCCTATAGCTCCCGCCGGCTGGTCGCCAATCTGGCGATCTGGCTGTTCATGCTGGCCACGCCGGCCGCGGTTTGCGAATGGCTGCTGCGCCGCTACCGGCCGCGGTTGCGGTTCAGCCTGCGCACGCTGCTGGCGGGGATGGGGCTCGTGGCCGCGCTGTGCGGCTGGTTTGCCTCGGCCCGCAATCGGGCGAACGTGCAGAACCCGCTCATCGAGGCCATCGGCGCTCGTGGTGGCCGCGTGTGGATCGAACGCTGGGGACCGAAATGGCTCGACCTCGTCGGGTCCGATCGGCTCCGGAGACGCATCGTAGGCGTCGAAATAAATGCCGTCGGCGGCGACTTTCGAGAACGCCAACGGCTGCTTGGCAAGTTCAATCGATTGCCCGATCTGCAATATTTTTCGTTGAAAGCGAAGCTCCTGACTCCCGAGATGGCCGGCCCCTTGAGCGAACTGCATCGAGTCGAGACGCTGCAGATCGAACTCGGCGCAGTGACACGCTCGTCGGGCCTGGTGCTAGCCGATGTGCTTGGCGGCTTGCGGCGCTTGCGCGTGCTAAGCGTCGACTGTGGCTCATCGGGATTAGATGTCGAAGTTGGATCGCACGAATGCCTGGCGGCCATTAGTAACATGCCACAGCTCGAACATGTCCATCTGCAAGGTTGGACGATCGCCAGAGAGGATCTCGCCCTGCTGGCCGCATTAACGAAGCTGAAATCGCTGACGTTGAATCGCGTTAACATCGCATCTAAAGAATCTCCACCAGACCCACCCTTGCTCGCGCGTCTGCCGGCGCTGCCGCAGTTGGAATCGCTCGACCTTGAGGGTTCGTACGTCTATGACGAGGATCTCCGCTATCTCGGTGTCCTGCCGCGTTTGAAATCGCTTGGGCTTCAGTACACTGAGGTCACCGGCGCGGGGCTGGCGGAATTGGCGCGGTTGGAATCGCTCGAAGAGCTGACGCTCGACGAACAGGCCGAGTCGGCCGCGGGCTTCAAGTCGTTGCTTAATCTCAAACGCCTCAAGTTTTTGCACATGGAACTCTTCGACAAGGAATCCTGGGAATCGCGAGATTCACTCCGCGAACTGCTCGCAGATCTGCTGCCGGCGGTCGAAATCGACGATTGTATTCTGGCGCTGGAAGCTTTGCGAACTGCCAAGCCAGACCTGGTCATCGACGACGCCTTTCCGCTCGAATGGCCCGCGGAAAGCTTGGCGCCGAAATGCGAAACGCTTCCCGAAGCATCGATGGCCGCCGCCGCTCGTCAGGCGGTGCGGGTCTGGAAGGAGCAACAAGCCGCCGCGGCAACGCCGCCAGGCGCCGTTAATCCGCCCGCGTCCAACTAGCGCCAAAGTAGACGCGGCATCCCTGCCGCTTTCGAACACGCGGCAGGGATGCCGCGTCTACGGTGAAAAACGCGGCAGGGCGCGGCGAGCCGTCGCCCGCGGTTGCCAATATCGCCGCGCCGGGCCAAACGATCGGGCCTAGCGGCCTCAGCAGTGGCGCCCTAGAATCGCCGTTCGCAGAAAGCTTCTTTCCCAGCCGTATCCAATCCATCGCCCGCAATGAAAAGAGCGGGGAACAGGCCGACGAGCTGCAGGGCGAGGTGCAAAAAGCCCGGCGCCGGCCGAGTCGCATTTTTTTGAGCATGTCTGAACCCACCGGCCTCGATTTCTGGCGCGATCTGGTCTCGCCGATGGGGCAAGCGGGCCGCCGCGTGCTCGGGCGCGTGCTGGTGTTCGGCGTCTTGGCTTGGCTGGTGTGGTGGATCGAAGAGGCGACCCACACTTCTCTCGCCGTCGATCTGGCGCCCTACGAAATCGCGGGAGCGGCGCTCAGCCTGTTGCTCGTGCTGCGGACCAATGCGGGCTACGATCGCTGGTGGGAAGCGCGCAAGCTTTGGGGGGCAATCGTCAATCAAGCTCGCGACCTGGTGGTGGTTTCGCTGGCCAACGGGCCCCAGGATCGCCCATGGCGCGAGGAGATTGCCCGCTGGACGGCGGCCTTTGCCCATGCGGTCCGCCGCAGCCTGCGCGGCGAACGAGAGGCGCCCGAGCTGGCGGCGCTGTTGGGCGCCGAAGAAGCCGCGCGCGTCGCCGCAGCCGAGCACATGCCAGGCTACGTCTCGGCGCGGATCGCGGCGCAGCTCGCCGCCGCGCTCGGCCGGGAGCAAATCTCCGGATTCGCCTTTTTGCAGGCCGACCGGGACCGGGCCTTGCTGCTGGATCACGTCGGCGGTTGCGAGCGGATCCTGAAGACGCCGCTGCCTCGGGCCTACGCCGTCAAAATTCGGCAGCTCGTGTTCGTGTTTCTAGTGACATTGCCTTTTGCGTTGATTACCCGCGTCGGCTGGCTGACGCCCCTGGTGACGATCCTGACGGCCTATCCGCTGTTGGCGCTGGACGAGATCGGCGTCGAGTTGCAACGGCCCTTCTCGACCGCCAGCCTGAACCACTTGCCGCTCGATGAGTTGTGCGCTACGATCGAGCGAAACCTTTTGGCGCTACTCGAATTCGAGCCGAGACCGGACGCAAGCGATGCGTAAGCTGATCCAAGGCATTGTGGAATTTCGCGAGAAGCGGCTGCCGCAATACGCCGAGCGGTTTCGCGAACTTTCTTCCGGGCAAACGCCCGACGCGCTGTTCATCACCTGCTCCGACAGCCGCGTCGTGCCCGAATTGCTGGCGTCGACCGATCCGGGCGATCTGTTCGTCGTGCGAAACGTGGGCAACATGGCGCCGCCGGCCACGGTCGAAGGCAGCTCGACCGGCGACGTGTCGGAAGCCAGCGCGATCGAATATGCGGTGTCGGTGCTCGACGTTGAGGACATCATCGTCTGCGGCCACTCCGAGTGCGGCGCGATGCAGGCGGCGCTCGGCGTCGCGCCCGTTCCCGATGCTCCTAATCTGAAGAAATGGCTGCATTACTGCACCTCCGCCGTGTTCCGGCTTAGCCAGGAAGGCCCGCTCGACCCGACGCTCAGCGCGCACAACCAGCTTTCGCAGATCAACGTGCTGGTACAGCTCGAGCACTTGATGTCGTACTCGATCGTTCGCGACCGCGTGCAGAGCGGCCAGTTGCACCTCGGCGGCTGGTGGTTCGACATCGCCACGGGCGAAATGCAGGCTTACAACCGGGAAACCCGCTTGTTCGAGTTAATCGACCGCCAGGCGGCCGAGCGATTGCTTCAGCGGCGCGGCTGACGCGGCGTCTGAATTGCCAAACGCGTGAATTGCGGACGCCGGACGACGGGCGCCTCCCTGAGCGAGCCTGCTAGCATCTCCTCGAAACCTGGCATGGCGTCGGACGCCGGTTTTCTCTATGATCTCGCGGCCAAAATCAGGCGCGACTCGTCAAGGAGGACGACCGTGGATTCGCTCAAGACCCTATTTCTCGCCGCGTTGATGTCGGCAGCAGCCTATGGCGTGTACGTCACGGTCACCGCCAAGCCGGCCGCCGCGCCCCCCAAAGAGGCCCCGAATGATTGGGGCAACCCGCAAGTCGAATTGCCGGCCGAAGGCATGGCGGATTCGGCGAACGATTCGGACGCTTCGGCGCTCGCCTCGTCATCCGTGGATTCCGTGAGCGGGCAATCGCCGACGCCGCCGATCGGCGAGTCGCCGCCTCCGTTCGACGTATCCAGCGCCTCGACCCCCACGCCGCCTCGCTACCCAACCACCGATCCCGCCGACGCCGCAATGCCTTCCGCCGCCGACGCCTCGCTGGCCGGTCCGGCCCGCTATCCTTCGACCGATCCGCGTGAGGCGACCGATCCAGGCAATTCGTCGGCCGGCCCCGAGCCATTCCCCAGCCAACCGCCCGCGGCCCAGGAGGGGCAAGCGGATAACCGCTACGGCGAGGCGCCAGCTTCGCCGATGGCCGTTCCAGCCGGTTACGAATCGCCGCAGTCGAACTCCGGGGCCGGCGCGCGGGAGGAATTCGTCGCGGCGTGGGACGCGGCGATCGCGCTGTTGGATCAGAATAAGCTGGCCGAAGCCCACCTGGCCTTGAGCGAATGGTACGGAAGTCCCGTGCTGACGCCGGACGACGAGGCTCAACTGGTCGATCTGCTCGACCGGCTGGCGGGCACCGTGATCTATTCGCGGCAGCACCAGCTCGAACGTCCGCACGAAGTGCAGCCCGGCGAGACGTTGGAGCAGATCGCCGGCTTGTACGAAGTGCCCTGGGAGTTGCTGGCCAACATCAACGGCATCCGCGACCCCCAGCGGCTGCGCACGGGCCAAGAACTCAAAGTGATTCGCGGCCCGTTCAACGCCCTGGTCGAACTCGAAAAGTTTCGCCTGACGCTGTTCGTGCAAGGCCGCTACGCCGGCCGATTCAAGATCGGCATCGGCAAAGACGAGACCACGCCCTTAGGCGACTTCGAAATCTTGCAAAAGATCGTCAATCCAACTTACTACGGCAAGCCGGTTATCGACCAGGACGACCCCAACAATCCGCTGGGCGATTATGCCCTCGACCTTGGCAACAAAATCCTGATTCACGGCACGAACGACCCGCAAAGCATCGGCCGCGCCGAATCGAAGGGTTGCATCCGTCTCGACAACCGCGACATTAAGGACGTGTTCGAGATTCTCTCGGTCCAAACCGACCGTTCGGCCGGTTCGAAGGTCACTATCCGCCGCTAACTACGTGCAGGAATGCGTTGGCGCCGAGGCCGCAACCAAAGTCGCTTTTCGCTCCGCGAAAAGACGTTTTTTCGCGGAGCGAAAAGCGACTTTCGGAAACGATGCGGACCCGTTCCTGCGCCGCCCGAATCGCCGGCTCCCTAGCCGCTCGGCCCCCGGAGTGGTATAGAAAGGGTCGTTCCGCCCTGTTCTTTCCTCGGGCTCTAGATGCGACCGTGTACGATAAGCAAGCTCTGATGGCGCTGGTGCGCGACAAGGCCCTCAAGTTCGGCGATTTCACGCTGGCCTCGGGCAAAAAGGCCAAATACTACCTCGACGGCAAGCAGGTCACGCTCGACGCCGCCGGCTCGCGGCTGGTCGGCGAGGGGATTCTCGATCTGCTCGGCGACGACTTGCCGCAGGCCGTCGGCGGCATGTCGATCGGCGCCGATCCGATCACCGCCGCCGTGGTCACGATCGCCGGAGTCCGCGGGCTGACGCTCTCGGGCTTCATGGTTCGCAAGGAGCCTAAAAGTCACGGCACCGAGCGTTATATCGAAGGCCCCGTGAAACCGGGCGATCGCGTGGCGATCGTCGAAGACGTCGTCACCACCGGCGGCTCTTCGCTGCAAGCCGTCGACCGCTGCGAGCAGTTCGGCCTGACTGTGACGCGCGTGATCGCGATCATCGATCGCATGGAAGGCGGCGCCCAGGCGTTCGGCCAGCGCGGCTACCCGTTTGCCAGCCTGCTAACAATCCGCGATTTTGGCATCGAACCGCCCGTAAGCTGAGCCGCCTTTTACCCGAGCCGCAGATGGCGATCGTCAACCGCGTCCGTGTCATCGATTCGCACACCGGCGGCGAGCCGACTCGCGTGGTCGTCTCGGGCGGTCCCGACTTGGGCGCCGGAAGCATGGCCGAACGTCTCGCCATCTTTCGCCAGCGGCACGACGCATTTCGTTCGGCGGTGGCCAACGAGCCGCGCGGCTCGGACGTCATGGTCGGCGCCTTGCTCTGCGAGCCGGTCGATCCGACCAACGCCGCCGGCGTGATCTACTTCAACAACGTGGGCTATCTCGGCATGTGCGGGCACGGCACGATCGGTCTGGCCGTGACGCTCGGCCATTTGGGCCGCATCGGCGCCGGGCGGCATCGACTGGAAACGCCCGTCGGCGTCGTGGCCTTCGACTACGACGGCCGGAATACGGTCGAGATCGAGAACGTCGCCAGCTATCGACATGCGGCCGGCGTGCCAGTCGAAGTCGAAGGCGTCGGACCGATCACGGGCGACGTGGCCTGGGGCGGCAACTGGTTTTTCCTAATCGGCGAGCACGGCCAGCAATTGGAATTGACGAACGTCGAGCGACTCACCGAGTTTACTTGGCGCATTCGCCAGGCGCTCGTTCGCGAGGGGGTAACGGGCGCCGCGGGCGAGGAAATCGATCACATCGAACTCTTCGGCCCGCCGCGCGATCCGGCGGTCCACTGCCGCAACTTCGTGCTCTGTCCTGGCAAGGCTTACGACCGCTCGCCGTGCGGCACCGGCACGAGCGCCAAGCTCGCCTGTCTGGCGGCCGAAGGCAAGCTGGCCGAAGGCGAACCGTGGATTCAAGAGAGCATTCTCGGCAGCACGTTCGTCGGCCGCTACCGCCGCGACGGCGAGCGGATCATTCCCATGATTCGCGGCACGGCCTTCGTCAACGCCGAAGCCACGCTGTTGTTCGATGATCAGGATCCATTGCGATTCGGGATCCGAGCCATGTAGACCATGCGTCCCGGCCGGTGACTAAGGGAGGGCCGGGCGCCCCCGCCCGGCGCGCTACGCATCGTCCTTCCAGGGCGGCCGACGCTTCATCAAAACCGGGCGAGGGCGCCCGGTCCTCCACGCAGAAAAAGCCCGCATGAAATCGCCTCAGCACATCTTGATTATCGGCGGCGGGGTGATTGGAGCGGCGTGCGCTCACTACCTGCTCAAGGCCGGCTGCCAGGTGACGCTCGTCGAACAAGGCGAGTTCGGCAAGGGCTGCTCGCACGGCAATTGCGGCTTCGTCTGCCCGAGCCACGTGCTGCCGCTGGCCGGGCCGGGCGCCGTGGGCCGAACGCTCAAGGCGATGCTCGGGCGCGATTCGCCGCTGTCGATCAAGCCGCGGCTCGACGCCGCGCTCTGGAATTGGCTCTTTCATTTCGCACTGCGCTCGAACCAACGCGACATGCTCGCCGCCGCCGGCGGCATCCAGGCGCTGTTGAATTCGTCGCGGCGATTGTACGACGAGCTGTTCGCCGAAGAGCCGCTCGAGGCCGAGTGGGAAACGCGCGGCTTGCTGTTCGTGTTTCTTTCCTCCGCCGCGATGGAGCACTATGCCGAAACCGATCGGCTGATGGCGAACAATTTCGGCCTGGCCGCCGTGAGGTACGACGGCGACGACGTGGCGAAGCTCGAACCCGCACTCAAGCCGGGCCTGGCCGGCGGCTGGCATTATGAAAACGACGGCCACCTTCGCGCCGACCGGCTGATGGCTTCCTGGCGCAGGCTGCTCGCCGAGCGCGGCGCCACGATCCACGAACATTGCGAATTTCGCCGCTTCGTGCGCCGCGGCGAGCGGGCCGTGGCCGCCGAATGCTCGCTCGGCACGCTGGAAGCCGATCAATTCGTCGTCGCTGCCGGGGCCTGGACCCCGCGGTTGAAGCTCGATCTCGGCTGCCGGATTCCGATCCAGCCGGGCAAAGGCTATTCTATCACCATGCCGCGGCCGGCCCGGGCGCCGGCGATTCCGTTGATGTTCGAGGAGCACCGCGTGGCAGTCACGCCGATGCAGTCGGGCTACCGGCTCGGCTCGATCATGGAGTTCGCCGGCTACGACGACTCGCTCAAGCCCGAGAAGCTCGAACTGCTGCGCCGCGGCGCGAGCCATTATCTCCTTGAGCCGACCGCCGAGCCGATCGTCGAACGCTGGTTCGGCTGGCGGCCGATGACCTACGACAGCCTGCCGATCATCGGACGCAGCCCCGCACTCGCGAACGTGGCGCTCGCCGCCGGGCACAACATGCTCGGCATTTCCATGGCGCCCGCCACCGGCAAGCTGGTCGCCGAATTGCTCGGCGATTTGCCGCCGCACGTCGATCCCGCGCCGTATTCGCCGGCGCGATTTTGAGTAGCCCGAGTGGCCTGAGCATTGCCGCGGCTACTCGCTATGAGACGCGACAGTTGTTATCTGCTGATTTTCCTTCAAACCGGGCAAGCTGGGCGATTGGCGCCGCGCCGTCGCCAAAATCCTGCAATCCTCCTCTCGCGTCGAATGGCGAACCTGTTAGACTCTGGCTCGTCTCGGCGTACTAGCGGCACGGCGTCGCTTCCACTCAACCGGCTTCTCTCGCGGACGGCATATCGTGATCACTCAAGAGTTGGCGCCCCGGGCTGCGGCCCCGCAGCGCGCTGTCGCGCGAGCGGCATTTCCGCCGAATACTCCTTCACTTTCGACTGCCGTCGATCGCGGCAAGTTGCGATGGGATTACGTTGTGCCGCTGGCTTCGATGCACCTCTTGGCGCTGCTGGCGTTGGCGCCTTGGTGTTTCAGTTGGACCGGCGTGATCGCCTTTGCGCTGGGCGTCAGCGTGTTCGGCCAACTCGGCATGCCGATCGGCTATCATCGCCTGCTCTCGCACCGCAGCTTTCGCACGCCGAAGTGGCTGGAACGCTCCTTCGTGACGATCGCCTTGTGCTGCGGGCAGAACACGCCCGCCCGCTGGGTTTGCTGGCACCGCATGCACCATCAGCACTCCGACCGCCGCGACGACCCGCACAGTCCGCTGGTGACTTTCTTCTGGTCGCACGTCGGCTGGCTGCTGTTCGACAACCGTTCGACGCACAACGCCGAATCGTATTACAAATACGCCCGCGACATTCTCGACGATCCGTATTACATGTATCTCGAAAAACACCGCTTGGCGGCCGGACTAATCTACCTGGCCCATGCAGCGTTGTTTCTCTTGACTGGACTGGCGGTCGGCTGGGCGACGACCGGCTGGTGGCTGGCCGGCGTGCAGTTCGGGCTGAGCCTACTGGTCTGGGGCGTGATTCTGCGAACCGTCTACGTCTGGCACATCACCTGGGCCGTCAACTCGCTCGGCCACTTGTTCGGGTATCGTAACTATGAAACCGCCGAAGAAAGCCGCAACAACTGGTTCGTGGCGCTCATCACCGGCGGCGAAGGCTGGCACAACAATCACCACCACGACCCGGCCAGCGCCAGCGTGCAACATCGCTGGTGGGAAATCGACTTGAATTACTACGTCATCAAGCTCTTGGAGCGCTGCGGCCTGGCCACGCAGGTCGTGCCGCCGGCTCACGTGCGCCGCACGGCCCGCAGAGCGTGAGTCGCAACAGGTCGTGCTGGAAATCAAGGCGGTCGAATTGTTGGCGCCGATTCACGTACCGCACTGGATAACTTGCCTCAAGCTCAGCGGCATGCGCGTCGGACTGCGAATGAATGACGGCATCAATCGCCTCGTTCCGTCGTTCTCCTTGCTCTAATCCGCCACTTCTTCTCCGTGCCTCCGCGGCGAGCCTCGGCTTTTTGTGCTCGGCGCCCCTATTGCCCGCGGCGATTGGTTCGTAAAATTGCCGCGTCGATCTGATATCAGGCGCCCAAAGGAGCGGCGCCGTCCAAAGTGCGAAAGGAACGAGGCAATGAACGCACGCGAAGCGATCCGGGCTGCCATCGAAATGGCCAATTTCATCGCGTCGGGATATCTCGAAGATCTCAGCGACAGCGATCTGTTGGTGCGGCCCGTGCCGGGCGCCAATCATATCGCCTGGCAGCTCGGGCACCTGATCTGCTCCACGCAGCGCATGTTCGACGCGGCGTTTCCCGGCACGCTGGCGCCGCTGCCGACCGGCTTCCTGGAAAAGTATACGAAGGAAACGGCCGCCAGCGATGATCCGGCCGCGTTTCGTAAAAAGGACGAATATCTGAAGATCATGGGCGCCCAGCGCGAGGCGGCGCTCGCCAAGCTGGCCGGCCTGTCGGACGCCGATCTCGATCAGCCGGCCCCCGAGGAATACAAGGACTACTTGAAGAACCTCGGCGACCTGTTCGGCATCCAGGGCAGCCACCTGCTGATGCACGCCGGCCAATGGGCCGTCATTCGCCGCAAATTGGGGCGCAAACCGCTGTTCTAAGGCGGGGCGTTTTTTCATCCCTCGTCCTTGCCAACCGCCCCTTGTTGGCCCCTTGCTCGGCGGCTACCATGTGGGTTTCTCTGGTGTTGGGAGTCGGACATGCGTCATGTGCTTTCGGCGGTGGTGCAGAACGTCCCGGGAGTGCTGGCGCATATCTCGGGGATGTTGGCGTCGCGCGGCTACAATATCGACAGCCTGGCGGTCGGCGAGACCGAGGATCCGCAGCTCTCGCGAATGACGTTCGTCGTCGTCGGCGACGACAGCGTGCTGGAGCAGGTCCGCAAGCAACTGGAGAAGATCGTCACGGTCGTCAAGGTGCTCGACATCAGCTCGCAAGACTTCGTCGAGCGCGACTTGATGCTGATCAAGGTCTCGGCCGCTTCGGGCGCCAGCCGCAGCCAGATCAAGGAACTGGTCGAAGTGTTCCGCGGCCGGATCGTCGACGTTTGTCCTGAAGATTTGATGATTGAAATCTCGGGCCCCGAGCGCAAAATCGAGGCCTTTATCGAACTGATGCGGCCCTTCGGCATCAAGGAACTGGTGCGGACGGGCCGAATTGCCATGGTCCGCGGCGCCTTGGCCGCGACTGCCGCCGAGTAGCGACTCGTCCAGGGCCTCGCAAAAAGCGCCGCCGGCGCGGAGGGAACTCACCACGGAGACACGGAGGGCACGGAGAGGATTTTCTGAAAGGGGCGGATGATGTTGCTTTATGAAGAGTTGACGGGCGAAATTGTGGGCGCGGCGATCGAAGTGCATCGCGCGCTCGGGCCGGGATTGTTGGAATCGGCTTATGAAGAATGCCTGTGCCGCGAATTCGAATTGAGACGCGTTCGATTTCAGCGGCAGATTGCTTTGCCGGTAAGCTATCGTGGCCTGCAACTCGATTGCGGCTATCGAATGGATTTGGTTGTCGAGGAAAAAGTCGTATTGGAGATCAAGGCGGTAGAATCGCTTGCACCGATTCACGAAGCGCAACTGATGACCTACCTCAAGCTCAGCGGCCTGCGCGCCGGCTTGTTAATGAACTTCAACGTTGTATTGATGAAAGACGGCATCAAGCGTATCGTTCTTTGATATTCTACTCTTCTCCGTGTGCTCCGTGCCTCCGTGGTGAACCTCGTCCACTTTTGTGATTGAAACAATTCAATGAACGCTCGCGGAGCGATCCGCGATTAACCCCCGCTTTGGAATCGCCATGCCCGCCACGATTTACTACGACAAAGACGCCGACCTCTCGCTGCTCAAAGGCAACACCATCGCCATTCTGGGCTACGGCTCGCAAGGCCACGCCCACGCCCAGAACCTGCGCGACAGCGGCTGCAAAGTGGTGGTCGGCCAGCGGCCCGGCAGCGCCAACTACGATCTGGCGGTGAGCCACGGCTTCAAACCCGTCTCGGCCGAGGAAGCGACCGAGCAGGGCGATCTGATCAACATGCTGCTGCCCGACGAAGTGCAGGGCGACGTCTATCGCCAGAGCGTGCTGCCGCACCTGAAGCCCGGCAACATCCTGATGTGCTCGCACGGGTTCAACATTCACTTCGGCCAGGTGGCGCCGCCCAAGGGAGTCGACGCGCTGTTGGTCGCCCCGAAAGGCCCGGGGCACCTGGTCCGGAGCGAGTTCGAGAAAGGGGGCGGCGTCCCCTGCTTGATCGCCTTGAGCGAAGGCGCCTCGGATGAAACGCGGCGGCTGGGCCTGGCCTATGCCAAGGGCATCGGCGGCACTCGCGGCGGCGTGATTGAAACGACCTTCGCCGAGGAGACCGAGACCGACTTGTTCGGCGAGCAGGTCGTGCTTTGCGGCGGCGTCAGTGCGCTGGTCAAGGCGGGCTTCGAGACGCTGGTCGAGGCCGGCTACCAGCCCGAGATGGCCTACTTCGAGTGCATGCACGAGTTGAAGCTGATCGTCGACCTGTTCTATCAAGGCGGCTTGAACTACATGCGTTACAGCGTGTCGAACACGGCCGAATACGGCGACTACACCCGCGGCCCGCGGATCGTCACCGACCAGACCAAGGCCGAGATGAAGAAGATTCTCCATGAAATTCAAAGCGGCCAGTTCGCCCGCGATTGGATTTTGGAGAACAAGGCCAACGCCCCCGCGTTCAAAGCCACGCGGCGCCGCGAGCGCAGCCACCTGATCGAAGACGTCGGCCGCCGCTTGCGCCGGCTGATGAGCTGGATCAACGCCAAGGAAGTGTGAGGAGCCATGCCCAGCATCGAACCGACCACCCGCGAATTGCTGAACGAGTTGACGCCCGGCGACCGCATCGAGGTGGTCCACGAGTTGAAGGTCGGCCTGAAGACCTGGTCGACGACGACCGTCGGTACGGTCGAGCACGTCGGCCGCCGCCGGCACGGGCTGCACTTTCGCCGCAACATCGACGACAAGGTGTTTAGCGACGAAGTCAAGTTGCGGCTCGACGACGGCACGGCGACCACCGTGCGAATCGACGAGTTCACCGACGTGAAGAAGCTCTAAGTGTCCCCTCTCCCTTCGGGAGAGGGTTAGGGTGAGGGCAGGCCGGGCGTTGAATTGAGGTAGAATACTGTTGCAGTTCTCCCTCACCCCGGCCCTCTCCCAAGGGGAGAGGGAGAGTCAATCAATTCTCTCTCCCAAATCGAGAGGGAGCATGCCATGACCGAACCCGTCGCCAAGCCCGCTTTGCCGCTGTTCGGCAATCATTCGCGCTCGTTTGCCGAAAACAAGTTCGTCTACCCGGTGCTCAGCCGGCGCTCGGGCGGCATTTCAATCGGCGTGAACCTGAACCCCGACAAGGTTTGCAATTTTGATTGCATCTATTGCCAGGTCGATCGGGTACGGCAGAGCGAGACGCGATTCGTGGCCGTCGAGCAATTGCTAGCGGAGTTGGATCAGATGCTCTCGCTCGTGACGAGCGGCGAATTATTCCGCGACGAAAAATTCTCCGCCGTACCGCCGGCGCTGCGGCGGCTGAACGATATCGCCTTTTCGGGCGACGGCGAGCCGACGACCTATCGCAATTTCGACGAGATCATCGCCGCCTGCGCCGAATTGAAGCGCAAGCACGGGCTCGACGACGTCAAAATGGTGCTGATCACCAACGCCAGCATGTTCCACCGCCCGGCGGTCGAACGAGGGCTGGCGATTCTCGACGCGAACCAGGGCGAAATCTGGGCCAAGCTCGAAGCGGGCACGGAAGCCTATTTCAAGCTCATCGAGCGAACCCCGATTCCCTTCCGGAAAATCCTCGACAACATCACCGCCGCGGCCCAAGCGCGGCCGCTCGTGATTCAGTCGCTGTTCATGCACGTTCACGGCGAGCCGCCTTCGGCCGAGGAGCTCGACGCCTTCTGCGACCGGCTGAATGAAATCGTTGCGGCCGGCGGCGCGATCAAGCTAGTGCAAGTCTACACTGTCGCCCGGCAGCCCGCCGAAAGCTATGTCGCGCCCTTGGCCAACGCCGAAGTCGACGCGATCGTCGAGCGGGTGCGGCGACGCACGGGTCTGGCCGCGAAGGCGTTTTACGGCGTCGCGTGAGATAAGGTTGAGATACTCTGCCTGATTGAGATTGAGACGTGCATTGGTTGTGGGGCGGCCTTCCAGGCCGTCAATGGGCGGCGGCCTAGAAGGCCGCCCCACGTTGAGCAACGCCGATTGCAAGGTCTTCCGACGTCCGAATTCCGAGCGGCCTCAGACGCAGCGTTCGCACCGCCCTTTGAGTAGCACTTCGGTCAGCTCGCCGATCACCGATCGCTTGCTGCCGGGCGAAGGCGAGATGTCGACGTTGATGTCGGCCAGGCAGGAGACTTCGCCGCAATCGACGCAGACGAAGTGCGGGTGCTGGGCGGCGTGATCGCGCCCGGCGCGGCGAGTTTCGAATCGCCAAAGGTGGTCGCCCAATTCGGTGCGCGAGACCAGCCCGGCGTCGGTCAGGTCGATCAGGTTGCGGTAGATTGTGGCCCGGTCGAAGCCTTGCGGCGCGAGCGCGTCGGCCAGCTCGGCATGGCTCAAAGGGCTGGGCGAGGCGTCGAGGCGCTCCAACACGGCGATTCGCGCCAGCGTGCTGCGCAATCCGGCGCCGCGCAGGCGGTTGCGAAGTTCGTCGCGATCGGCGGTCGGGGCGGGTTTCTTCATGAACAGACGCGTCTTCGTCGGGTGCGCGCGCGGCCCGAGGCTTGAGGAACACGAGAGCCGGCGACGTGCTCTTCGCTTACGAGTCGGAAGACGCCGCCTGCTTTCTGCGCCAGAAGAGCATCGTACCACAACGGAGCCGCCCAAGGGCCATTTTTTCGGGCAAATCCGTAGGGTGGGGCGCAGCCCCACGCGCGTTTTTACGCCATCGTTTGCGAAGGCGAAATGCTCGTAGAAGCGGCATCCTGCCGCTTTCCGGGCAACGCGGCAAGGAAGCCGCGTCTACAAGAACTGCTCGATCGGCCGGCCTGCGCTGAACTTGATCGGCCGGCCGACGGGGGCCAGTTCTTCATGGGCAGGGTCGATCCCCAAAACCGACAACACCGTGGCATGAACGTCGGCCACTTGCTGCGGAGATTCGACTTTTCGGCCCCCTTCTGGATCGGAGGCGCCGACGACGATTCCGCCGCGGATGCCGCCGCCCGCCAGCAGCATCGTGAAACCGTGCGGCCAGTGGTCGCGGCCGCCCAGGCGGTTGATCTGCGGCGTGCGGCCGAATTCGCCGCCGCAGAGCACGATCGTCCTATGGAGCAGATCGCGCGAGCGCAAGTCTTCGAGCAACGCGGCCAGCGCGGCGTCGAGCGTTTTGGCCAGCTCGCGGTGCCCTTCGTGATTGTTGGCATGGGTGTCCCAGCCGCCCAGCGCGACCTCGACCGAGCGCACGCCGACTTCGGTCAGCCGCCGCGCCGCCAGGCAGCCGCGGCCGAACGGCGTATCGCCGTAAGCCTGTTGCAGTTCCAAGGGTTCGCGGTCGATCTCGAAGGCCGCGAGTTGTTCGGAACTCATCATCTTGCGCGCCGATTCGATCGTCGCCCGGTGTAGCGTGGCCTGGACCTGCCGCGAGCGGCCGCGGTTGAAGGCTTGTTCGACGATCGCCAGATCCTTGAGCCGCTGCTCGAATCGCGCGTCGGAAACGCGAGCGGTGACGTCGGGCGTTTTGGTCGCCGGATCGTCGCACTTGAAAGCGTCGTACTGCTTGCCGAGCATGCCGCCCACGCTCGGCCATTGTTGCGGCAGAATGGAAATATGCCGGGGAATTTCCGTCGCGCCGACGGGCAATTGATGGCAGCAGATGGCGCCGATCGAGGGATGAATCACCGTCGGATCCGGCCGGTAACCGGTCTTCACCAGGTACGTGCCGCGCTCGTGATCGCCCTCCTTGCTGACCACCGATCGCACCAAGGCCACGTGCGGCATCTGCTCGGCC
The DNA here is from genome assembly GCA_035532215.1 of Pirellulales bacterium. Lineage (GTDB taxonomy): Bacteria > Planctomycetota > Planctomycetia > Pirellulales > JAICIG01 > JAICIG01. The sequence goes on from DATKRK010000359.1 coordinate 73,418, forward strand.
ATGCGCTCGTAGCCCGCGGCCAACTGCACGCCTTTGACCGCCGTGGCAATCGCCTGCGTGCCGCCGGCGATCGACTTGCCGGGCTGCGGATCGAACGTTTCCAATTGGCTTGGGCCGCCAGCCAGCCACAGAAAGATCAGCGATTGCGCCGGTTCGCGTCCCGGCGTCCGCTCCGCCTGATCGGCCAACAGATGCGCCACCGGCGTAAGCCACGAAACGCCGCCGACCGCGGCCAGCCATTGCAGCAGGCCGCGGCGGCTCAAGTTGTGTGCCATGCCTTCGTCGGCATTAGCCGGCGCAGGCATGCGCGCCGCGTCAGCATGCTTACCCGCTTGCTTCGCAATCGGGAAAGCATGCCACCCTCGCCTTCCGCCTTCCGACGTTCCTAGTGGTTCCATGAGAATTCCGTCGAGTTGAGCAAGGTCCAGACCAGGTCTTCCACGCGCTGGCGGCGGCTGCGCTGGTCGCTGCGATCGGCCAGCTTTTGCGAAAAGTAAGCGGCTTCGGCGGGCGACGGGCGACGCGTGAGCACCGCCAAATAAGCGGTCTCGATCACCCGCTCGTCGCGGGGCGCCAGCGCGGCGATCTGCGTCGCCGCATTGCCGATGATGCTATCCGATGTTTTCTCGGTGACCTGTTTGCCGTTCATCATCAACAGCCGTTGCGGAATCGTGCCGCCCTGCGGGGCGAATTCGTCGTCGCCGTCGTCGCCGTAGCGCTTGATGAAGTCGCTCTGCTCGGTCGCCCGTGCGATGCGAATGACGATGTGCGAATCGTAGTCGATCGTCTTGAGCGAGGCCGATTGAAGCAAACCGCCGACCACCTGCTCGGGCCGCAATCGCGTCAGCGGAAACACGGCCCACTGGGCCGCGAGCAATTCGCCCGCCGCCGGCGAAACCTCGTCGGCCGAATTCACGCGGCTGTCGCGAGTAAACGCGTCGCTCAGCGCAATGACTTGGATCAGCCGCCGCAGCTCGTAGCCGTGCGCCACGAAGTCTTTGGCCAGCACGTCCAAGGCCGGCGGCAAACGCTCATCGGCGTGGACGTCGTCGATCGGCTCGACCAGCGGGCGGCCGAACACGAGCGCCCAGATGCGATTGGCGATCGCCCGGCCGAAGGCCTTGTTTTGCGGGTGCGTCGCCCAGTCGGCCAATTGCTTCCGCAAAGCCCCCGAGTGCGGCAGCAAGTCGCTTTGATAAGGGACGCGCGGCTCGATGGTTTCCAGCTTGCCCGTCACGCGGTTCTCGATTTGGTATTCGCCTTCGCGATCTCGAATGCCGGTAAAACCGTGTTTCGTTTGGCCGAAGAAGGCGGCCAGACCTTGAAAATCGGCCTGCTTCCAAGATTCGAACGGGTGATCGTGGCACTCAGCGCAATCGAGGCGAATGCCCAGAAAGGCTCGCGACACGCGAGCGGCCAGCGCACTGGCATCGGGTCCCTTTTTCTTATCGGGCTCGATCGTGACCGTGATGAAATTCGTCGCCGGCCGATCAGTCCACAGCCCGCTTTCGGTTATCAGTTCCTCGACGAGTTCGTTATAGGGGCGATTCTCCGCCAGTTGATCGGCCAACCAGGCGACGAAGCGGCGGCGGCGAAACAAGACGAACGGCCCATCCTCCACGCCGACGTAAGCCCGCGCCAACCGCTCGGCCAGATAGTCGTGATGACGCCGGTCGGTCAGCAAGGCGCCGAGCCAGTCGTTCAAGCGACGCTCGGCCGGCAGCGACTCGAACCAGCGGATTTCCTCCAGCGAAGGAATCGTGCCGGCCAGCGCCAACGACAGTCGCCGGGCGATGGTCAGATCGTCGGCCCGCTCGGCCGCCTGCGCGCTGCCGGAAACCGATTGCGCATCGGCGAAGGCCGCATTCAACCGCGCGACCGCCGCCTGCAGTTCGGCCGGCGGCTGATCGAAGGTGCGCAATTGCCGCTCGCCGGGGGATTTAGGCGCAGGCGTGATGTTCGCGGCCAGAGCAGCCAGCCCGGCGGCACAGAGGCCCAAAAACAGTAGATTACGCGCCCACACGATCCCAGGCTCCTTGCAGCAGGTTGGATTCAACCCGTTCCGTCAGTATTACCCGCGATGGGGGCCAAAGTCTTCAAAAAATCGAATTCCTAGCATGGAGGCCCGGGCGCCCCAGCCCGAAACATGGAGGGCCGGGCGCCCCTGCCCGGCGCACTTAACATCGAGCAAGTCCTCCTCGGCAAAAAAATCTCGACACCACGGGGCTGGCTGCGGGGTATTTCGTGATAGAGACTGAATTCTTGATGTGAGGCGCAGCAAGCGAAATCGCCGACCGTGCCGCTTGAGGAATCCGTTCGCATGTCGCAGGCCGCGTTACCGCCGTTGACGTCCGTCGCCGAGGTCGAAATTTTCGACGCGGAACTGTGCCACGCTCGCCAGCGGCCTGCGGAGGAACCGGCGGCCGGGGAAGCGCCGCGCGTCGTCGGCAAGCGCAGCCGATTGCGGCGGCTCGGCGATGCAATCGGCTCGGCCGCGGAATGGATGTTTGGCGCCGCTTCGCTGGTGCTGGCGCTGTCGTTTCTGGCCGCGTATCCGGTGTTGCAGATGCTGAGTCTCGGCTATCTGCTCGAAGCCAGCGGCCGCGTCGCGCGCTCCGGCCGGCTGCGCGACGGCTTTATCGGGGTGCGCAAGGCCGCGCGCGTCGGCGGCATCTTTTTTGGCGTTTGGCTGATGCTGCTGCCGCTGAGGTTCGCGTCGCTGATGGCCTCCTCGGCGCGATTGATCGAACCGAACAGCCCTGCCGACCGCGGCTGGTCGCTGGCGCTGGCCGTGCTCACGGCGGTCGTCACGGTTCACATCCTGGGCGCCTGTTGGCGAGGGGGCAAGCTGCGGCAATTCCTCTGGCCCGCTCCCCTTCGTCTGCTGAAACAGTTGCGCGAGCGCGACGCCTACGCGCGGGCCCGCGATGCCGTTTGCGATTTCGTCATCGGCTTGCGGCTGCCTTATTATTTCTGGCTCGGCCTCCGCGGGTTCGCGGGCGGCCTGATCTGGCTCTTTCTGCCGATTTCGCTTTTGGCCGCTGGGCAGAAAGCGCCCGTGCTCGGCTTTCTCGGCGGGTTCGCGCTCGTCGTCGTACTGGTCTATCTGCCGTTCGTGCAAACCCGTTTCGCCGCCGAGAACCGCTTTCGCGCGATGTTCGAGGTCCGGGCCGTGCGCGGGTGGTTTCGCCGCGCGCCGCTCGCGTTTCTGGTCGCGCTCGTCGTCACGCTCTTGTTTGCTTTGCCGCTGTATCTACTCAAGATCGAGATCATTCCGCGCGAGGCGGCCTGGCTGCCGAGCCTGGCGTTCGTGCTGTTCATCTATCCGACGCGCCTGCTCACCGGCTGGGCCTGCGGCTATGCCAACCGCCGCGAGAATAACCGCAACTGGTTTTTGCGGCAGCTCGCCCGGTTCGGAATGCTGCCCGTGGCGGCGATCTACGTGTTGATCATTTACTTCACGCAATTCACTTCCTGGCACGGCGTTGCCAGTCTTTACGAGCAGCACGCATTTCTTGTCCCGGTCCCGTTTCTGAGGCTCTGAGGGGAAAGTCGGAATTCGGAGGTCGGAAGTCGGAACGCCAGCGGGGGCCGACTTCCGATCTCGCCCGACCTTGTCCTGGCGGCCCGCTTTCCGTTTGGCTACACTGAATTTCGGAACAGAAACCCCGCCCGTCTTGCAATTCCGGTGTAGCCGTGCCGCGACGCAATCTTTATTTGCTGCTGGCGATCGCCTTCGTGTCGCTGGTCTGCTATCAGAAGGCCGAAAGCTCGTACCGCAGCCGTTACGGCCGGATGACCGATACGATCGTGCGGGTGATGCAGCAGATCGACGAGAACTACGTCGAAGAGGTCGACGATCGAAAGTTATTCGAAGGCGCCTTGAACGGCATCGTCAGCCAGCTCAACGACCCCTATTCGGCCTACGAGCCGCCGCAACAAGCGGCCGAGTTCCGGCAGCATTTGGATCAAAAATTCGGCGGCATCGGCATCCAGGTGTCGCTCGACGAGCAGAGCAAGCGGCTGACCGTCCTGAGCCCGATGATCGGCACGCCGGCCTACGAAACGGGGATTCTGGCGGGAGACACGATCTTGGAAATCGACGGCCAGGATACGGCCGGCTTCAATACCGACGACGCGTTGCGGCTGCTGCGCGGCGACCCCGGAGAGGCGGTCCGCTTGAAGGTGCTGCACGCGGGCGAAAAAGTCCCGGTCGAGATCGAACTGACTCGGGCCGTGATTAACGTGCCGAGCGTCCTGGGAGACACTCGCGATGCGGAAGGACGCTGGCGATTCGTGCTCCAATCGCATCCCGAGATCGGCTACGTGCGGATCACCACCTTCGGCGACCAAACGCTGGGCGAAATGGAACAGGCGCTGGAGCGGCTTTCCCAGCGTCACGTCAAAGCCTTGATTCTGGATCTGCGCGGCAACGCCGGCGGCTTTCTCAAGACGGCCGTGGCAACCTGTGATCTCTTCGTTCGCGAGGGCCAGATCGTCAGCACGCGCGGTCGCCGGAAACGGCCCGACCGCAGCAACTTTCTTGCTGCCGATAAGGCGGGGGATCGATACACGCAGCGGGAAGACTTTCAGGCCTCGGGCAAGGCGCGTTACACGCAGTGGCCCATGGTCGTGCTGGTCGATCATCAAACGGCGAGCGCCAGCGAGATTGTTTCCGCCTGCTTGCAAGATCATGGGTTGGCGGTCGTGGTCGGCGAGCGGACGTGGGGCAAAGGCACGGTGCAGAACGTGATTCCCTTGGAAAACGGCAAGAGCCAGCTCAAGCTGACCGTGGCCACCTATTGGCGGCCGAGCGGCAAGAACATTCATCGCCTGCACGACGCCAAGGAGACCGACGATTGGGGCGTGCGCCCCGATCCAGGCTTCGAAGTCAAGCTTACGCCCGAGCAGTTGCGGCGCATCGTCGAAGAACGACACCAGCGAGATGTGATCAAGCCGCAAAACGGCAAGCCTGCAGGGGCCAAGGCCGTTGAGCTGCACCCGACGGCTGAACGCGATCCGCCTGCTGCGGATCCTTATGACCCGCAACTCGACAAAGCCGTCGAATACCTGAACACCAAGTTGGCCGAGCCCAAAGTTGCCGCCGGTTCGGTAAACTAGGCTCGGTAAACTAGGCAATGTTTTGCGTTGTGTGCAGAATCGCAACGTCTTTGAATCGTTTTGCAAATTCTGGTCTCTCAGCAGTTGCTTGATTCTCAAGCGAGAGACCGTTACGAACTCAGCGATCTGCCGCTAACTCATTCGCTGAACGCTACATGCACGGATGCAAGGCAATCGCGCCGGAAACTTGCGACTCTTTGGCCTCTGAATTGCTTCCACAATAGCTCATCTTAAGTAGGACCATCGAACTCTAGGCGGCGGTCAACTAAGAAAGGTTCCAGATGGGGCATGTCCGCGAACCTTTCGTTCGATGATAATGTCGGATTGAGAAAGAAGGGTGAGACGATGGCTTCGAGCAAAACGCATTGCGCTGTGGTGGAAATCCCCGTATCGAGCCAAGGCGGGCCCGACGACGCCCCGCCTCGCGATCTGTTGCCGTGGGCCGATCCGTACATCGCCCGCTTGCTCAGCAAACACCGGCTGCAGGCGGCGCTCGACGATTCACTCACGTTTGTCGAGAATGAAGCGTTCAGCCGTTCGCAACGGCCGCTTCCGGCCTACGAGTCAACACTCTCTAATGCGTCGCATGGGAGGCCGCGATTCAACGCGCGGCATCCGTTCAGCGACTGACGCTCGCTGCTGGTTAAACTCTGCCCGTCAAAACTCCTAATCGCCGCAGATCCGGTTGCAGCGCGGCGAGACTGCGTCGTTAATCGCGAAAAAATCCCCGCCGCCGCGCCGAACGTGGGGTAGGTTTATTGTGGGCGTGTCGACTGGTCCGCTTTGCGCGGACGAGCAAGCCTGGATGCGCTTTGCCGCGGATGCTCAACCATGACGGAAGCCCCAGACGCGATTGAACTGCTTTTGCAGCAGTCCAGCCAGCTTTACAGCTTGCCGGGCGTCGCCATTCAAGTCTTGGAACTGACCAAGAACCCGCAAGTCGACCTGGCTCAGCTCAAGGCGTGCATCGAACGCGACCCGGCCTTGACCACCAAGGTGTTGCGGGTCGTCAATAGCTCGTTGTTCGGTCTCGCCCGCCGCGTCTCCGACTTGAACCAGGCTTTGGCGCTGTTGGGCGCCAAACCCTTGAAGCTGCTGGTGCTCGGCTTCAGCCTGCCCGACCCGCTGTTTACGAACATCGCGGGCGACGTCCTCACCCGCTACTGGAAGCACACGCTAACGCGGGCCGTGGCCGCTCGCGAGATCAGCGAACGCATCTGGCGCCTGCCCGGCGACGACGTGTTCATCGCCGCGCTGCTGAAGGATTTGGGCCGGCTCGTGCTGATCCAGGGGCTGGGCCGTCCCTACGTCGATTTCTTGCACAAGGCCGACCATGGCAGCCAGCCGTTGCGGCGGCTCGAGCGGCGCGCCATCGGCTTCGATCACGTGCAGCTTACGGCCGGCGTGTTGACGCAGTGGGGCTTGCCCGAGTCGTTGATCGAGGCGGTCTCGAGCCCCGACGACCTGGCCGAACTCGAATCGCTGCCGCCTGGCGCCCAAGCCGGCCCGCAAATCTTATACTTCGCCGAGTTGCTGGCTCAACTGCTGGCCGACGAAGAAACCGAGGCCTTGGCGGAAGTGCTTGCCACGGGCCGACGGCATCACAAGTTGACCGATCCGCAGCTTGCCTCGCTGGCCGCTGGATTGTCGAAAACGGTCGGACAACTCGCTGAAGTGCTCTCGTTGGAGTTGCCGGGCGGGTTGGTCTATACCGAAGTTTTGGCTCGGGCCTACCAGCAGCTTTCTTTGGCGGCCGCCGACGCCGCCGTCGATTTGGCGGCCGCACGCCGCCAAGCGCAGGCCGTGCAATTCGACGGCCTGATGTCGTCCGAAGAGGTCCGCACGCTGTCGGCGACCGCCGCCGGGTTGCTGAAACGGCGCGATTCGGCCGAAGCCGTCCCCGCCCCGCGCGCAGAGCGGGCCGTTGCCGCCGACGCAACGCCCGCAAGCCGGACGCCCGCTACGCCTCTATTTGCCGCCGCGAAGACGACGGCCAGATCGGCGCGCGTGCAAACGGCCGCCGCGGTCGAAGCGGCGGACGCCGAGAACGACGTCGATCCGGGTCTGCTCGGCCGGCTTTCCGTGGCGGCCGCGGCCTGCCGCCAGGCCCGTTGCGACCTGAGTCTGCTGCTGGTTGAAATCGATCGCTACGAAGAGCTGGTATTCTCGGAAGGCGAGCTGGGCGCCCGCGAAGTCTGGCGGACCTTGGAAGCCGCTTGCCAGTCGCTCGACCATCCGGGGGCCTACTGGCTGCAAATCAAAGAAGCGTGCTTGGCGCTGGTGTTGCCCGATTGCGATCGCCGCGGCGCCGTCGAGTTGGGCAACGAACTTCTGCGGCAGGTCCGCAATGCTGCCGGCGCCGGCATGTTTTCCGCCACGATCAGCGTCGCCGCCTGCACCGCGGCCGTGCCGCCGCGCAACTTCCTGCCCCGCGGTCTGGTGCAGCGAGCCGAACGATGCCTCTACGCCGCCCACGCCTCCGGCGGCAACTGCTTGAAGAGCATCGAAATCTATAATTGACGGCCGCCTTCGCCCGACAATTGAACAACTAGCCGGCCTACGCTAGCTTGAATGGTTTGTTTCGGATTGAATATCCCCTTTTCCTGGCCTACGTTCCGCTCCGATGCCTAACGCACCGACGACGTTTCCCACGCTCCGCACCGCGATCGCCGGAGTCGACGTGGTCGAACTGGCCCGCCAGTTCAGCACGCCGACGTTCGTTTACGATGCCGCCAAAATCGTCGAACGCATCGAGGATTTGCGGGCGTTCGACGATATCCGCTATGCCCAAAAGGCCTGCTCGAACATCGCCATCCTCGACCTGGTTCGCCGCCACGGGGTGCTGGTCGATGCGGTGAGCGCCGGCGAAATCGCCCGGGCGTTGGCGGCCGGTTATTCGCCCAACGGCAGACCGCCGCCGATCGTGTACACGGCCGATATCTTCGATCGCGAGTCGCTGGAAGTCGTCGTGCATCGCGGCATCCATGTGAATTGCGGCTCGCCCGACATGATCGATCAGCTCGGCGAGCGCTCGCCGGGCCGCGATATCACGCTGCGGATCAACCCCGGCTTCGGCCACGGGCATAGCCAAAAAACCAATACCGGCGGCGAACAGTCGAAGCACGGCATCTGGCACGATCAAATTGCCGACTGCCTGCGACGGGCCGATCATCATGGGCTGGGCATCAGCGGCCTGCACTTGCACATCGGCTCGGGGACCGATCTCGACCATCTTTCGCAGGTTTGCGGGGCCATGGAGAAGCTGGCCCAAGAGGTCGGCCGCACGATCACGTCGATCAGCGCCGGCGGCGGCTTGCCCGTGCCCTACAAAGTCGGCGATACCTACGTCGACATCGAGGTTTACTACCGCCTTTGGGACGCCAGCCGCAAGCGGCTGGAAGACGCTTTCGGCCACAAGCTGCGGCTGGAGATCGAGCCGGGTCGCTATCTGGCGGCCGAAAGCGGCTTTCTAGTGACCGAAATCCGGGCCATCAAGCAAATGGGGGGCAATACCTTTTATTTGCTGGACGCCGGCTTTAACAATCTGGCCCGGCCCATCCTGTACGGCTCGCACCACCCGATGGCGATCGTGCCGGGCGGCATCGACCGCCCGCCGGCGCCCGGCGCCGAGGCTCGCCCGCTGCGCGATGTGGTAGTGGGCGGCCCGTTGTGCGAATCGGGCGATATTTTCACGCAGACCGAAGGGGGCTTCGTCTGCACCCGCAGCCTGCCGGCGGCCGTAGTCGGCGAGTTGCTGGTGATCGAGAACGCTGGGGCCTACGGCTTTGCCATGGGCTCCAATTACAACTCGAAGCCGCTGGCCGCTGAGGTGCTCATCAGCGACGGCGCGCACCATCTTATCCGCCGCCGGCAAACTTCCGAGGATTTGATGCGGGGAGAATCGATTCCTCGCTAGCTAGAGGACAGCGCCTCTTCAAGTCGGAATTAACGGTCGGGTGGCTGGCGGCAGAGCGAAGCGATGCCCCAGCGAACTGGGGCTTCGCCGAGGCTCAGCCGCCAGCCACCCGATTGCCAAAATGGCTTTGACGAGGCACTATACTTCACGCTGCCAGGATTGAAACATTTTTGAAAGACTGAAATTTGAGGGTGATCAAGGTCTCCAGTTCGGGCTTGTGGGTCGTTGAAAGCTGGTCCAAGCATTGGTCGATTGTGGATTGGAAGTGCGCAAACGATG
>DATKRK010000360.1:0-14599 GCA_035532215.1 Pirellulales bacterium
GCGCGATACGCTTTGCTCTTGTTCACGGGGACGACCTTCTGCAATTCGGAAAAGGATGGGGTTAATACGACACCCAACCCTATAACCGACTCGAGGCGTCCCCGCTTCTATTGCTCTATAGCCAACTGGAAAACGCAACCGTCCATCTTGCCAGCGGCCGGAACCACCCACGGACTCTCCCGAAGAACCCAATAGTTTGGCCGGGACAGGGGTTGGCGCGTGGGCAACACGACCATCATTTGGGATCTGGATGATGATGTCCTTGAAACGGACAAATCGCATAATCAATCCGCGGAAATTGACGGCCGAAGAGGCGGCTGAGGATCGCCGTTTGCGCGAGTTGGTGGAACGCGATAAAGAGGAAATCCTTGCCCAGGGCCGCGAGTGGCTTGCGGAAAATCGCAGGCGCGAAGCGGCTGACGACGTGTCGGAGACGCCTGGCGGAAAGCTTCGCGGGAATTGATGCATGACTGGCCAACTTTTACCTAGCCCAGGCGTTCACGCCTGGGAGGAGCCGACAAAGAACGAAAACCATTTTGAGATGCGGCCCCTTTAGGGGCCGCATGCGATGGTCGCGGCGCCCCTAAAGGGGCTGGAAAACGAGGGGCGGCGCGTCCGTCGACCCAGGCATAAATGCCTGGGCTACGGAAAAGAGTTCGCTGGATCCACGACCTGTTGCCGATCAACGAAATCGAGGTTCACGGCTCCGCGTCTACGCCACCGAAGGATAACGGCATTGCTTGAGACGCCGTTAAACCACCTTTGCCGACAATGCGGCATCGGAAGGGTTCAGGCTCGGCGTGCCGATGCATATTCGAGTTGACATCGCTTCACGTCCACATAAGATAAATGAACGTCAGCGGAAGCTGCCGTCGAGCCCGCGTTGACCCGCGGATCTTTTACTCAAGTTGGCGTTTGATTACGCCGGAAAGGACATGGAAGAATGTCTGATAATCTTGGCGCACGTTTGCGCAATGCCAAAGAGTCTCTTGCTGCGTGGTACGAGCGTCTGAATGCTCAATGGGCTGATGCCGAGAAGACTCTACGATCTCTTAATCTATCACAGAATGTCTGGACGTCGTTTAAGGGTGAATCATGGGAGTCTGATGGCGGTACGCCCGCTAACGATGTTTTCAGCCCAATATACACGCGGGACTTTGAACATTGCCTCGCTTTTTTGAAGCAAGACGGCGAATGGCGGATCTGCTATTCCTTCGGCGAAGCCGATGGCGATCCCGATTCGCATTCGCCCCGCCCCATCCTGGACTGTTCGCTTGAAATCCGGACTCTGGCGCTCGAAGGACTCCCAAAACTGCTGCAAGCGATTGTGCGAGAGGCCGAAGCTGAATCGGGTAAGCTTGAGGCGGCCTTAGGCGCGGCGGCGGAGTCTCTGGCATCATTCAAGGCCGCAATGCGTTGAAGGAGTACCGGCAATGAATATCGTCGAAGAGACGATCGACGCCGTGCTGGACTCGAACGGCGACTTGCGGCTGAGTCACCTGCCGCAAGTGCCGCCGGGCCCGGTGAGCGTGACGATCCGCGTCGCCGCGGCAGCCGGGCCGCGGCGCGGCTTAGCCGATGTAATTCGCGAGATTGCAGCCGAGCAGCGCTCCCGCGGGTACCCTGGCCGGCCGGCGGCGGACCTTCGCGCAGAGGATGACGAGCGCTTGGCCGAGGATATCGAGCGAGACCAGGAAATTCGAGTTCTACCGTAACCGGGCGCCTGATCCGCCGATGCAAATCGAACCACTGCGTAAGTATCTCGACAACCCGGCCGAGGCGGCGGACTGGTTGCAAAGTTGGGGCCTGGCCGACGTCGCCCACGGGCACGGAAACCTGGTGCGGATGGCCGTCGCCGGCGTCACGCTCGACCTGCTGACGACAATCTGCGACATTCTCGCCGAGCAGTTGCCGCGTTCGAGCGATCCGGACATGGCGCTCAACAACCTCGACCGCTTCGTCTCGGCGGCGCGGAATCCGCTTTCGCTCGCTTCGTTGTTCGAGCGCGACCGCGAATCGCTGCCGGTCTTGCTGCAGATTTTCTCCACGAGTCAGCATTTCAGCGACTTGTTGATTCGCGACCCGCACGGCTACGATCTGTTGCGGATGACCGAAGGCCAGCCGGTGGCGCGCGACGTGCTCGTGGCAGAATTGGCCAACGAGGTCGACGCCTTGGACGACGCGGCCTCGGCGCTGGCCGCGCTACGGCGCTTCAAACGCCGCGAGACGCTGCGCATCGCCTATGGCGATCTGATTCGCAACCAGCGGCTGGAAACCGTCACTGCGCAGATTTCCTACCTGGCCGACGCCATCGTCGAAGGCGCCTTGCGTTTCGCCCGGCGGCAATTGGAGCAAAAACGCGGGCGGCCCCTGTTGGCCGGCGGGCGCCCGGCGCGGTTCGTCGCGCTGGCGATGGGTAAGCTGGGCGGCGTCGAGTTGAATTATTCCAGCGATATCGACCTGGTATTTCTCTACGAGAGCGACGGCAAGACCGACGGTCCCAAGCCGACCGCCAACGTCGAATTCTTCGATCGGCTGGCCCGCGACCTGGTCAAGCTGCTGACCGAGACGACCGAGATGGGGCACGCCTATCGCGTCGATCTGCGGCTGCGGCCCGAGGGCGAGCGCGGCCCGATGACCCACAGCGTCGAGGCGGCGACGTCGTATTACGACGTGATGGGCCGCACCTGGGAGCGGCAAGCTTACGTCAAGGCTCGGGCCGTCGCCGGCGATCTCGATTTGGGCGCCGAATTCCTGCGGCGGCTCGAACCGTGGATTTATCGTCGCTATCTGTCGCTGGCCGATATCACCGGCATCAAGGCGCTCAAGCGGCGGATCGAGCATCGCACGATCAGCGAAGGGGACGAGGCCCGCAATGTCAAAACCGGCCGCGGCGGCATTCGCGACGTCGAGTTCGCCATTCAGTTCTTGCAATTGCTCAACGGCGGCGACTTGCCCGACGTCCGCACGGGCAACACGCTCGAGGCGATCGCGCAATTGGAAAACGTCGGCTGCCTGACGCACCAAGAACGATCGCTGCTGGAAGAAAACTACGGCTTTCTGCGGAAGATCGAGCACCGCTTGCAGATCATGTTCGACTTGCAGACGCACCTCTTGCCCGAGCAGCCCGAAGAGCTGCGCAAGCTGGCGATCCGCCTGGGCTACGTCGACGGCGAGAAGCACTCGGCCCTGGCGGAGTTCGAGGCGGACTATGAGAACAAGACGGCCGTGAATCGCAAGATTCTCGACCACCTGCTGCACGACGCCTTCGGCGACGACGCGCAGACCGAGCCCGAAGTCGACCTGGTGCTCGACCCGGCGCCGCCGCCCGAGCGGATCGCCGCGGTGCTCGGCCGTTATCCATTTCGCGACGTGCAACTGGCTTATCAAAACCTGGCCTCATTGGCGACCGAGAAACTGCGGTTTCTGCTCACGCGGCGCTGCCGGCACTTTTTGGCCGCGATCGCGCCGCGGCTGCTCAAAGCCATCGCCGCCACGCCCGACCCCGACTCGACGCTGGTGAACCTGGAAAAGGTCAGCGATTCGCTCGGCGGCAAAGGGGTGCTCTGGGAGCTGTTCAGCTTCAACCCGCCGACGATGAATCTGTACGTCGAGTTGTGTTCGTCGAGCCCCTTGCTCTCGGGCATTTTGATCAGCCATCCCGGCATGATCGACGAGCTGATGGACAGCCTGGTGCTCAACAAGCTGCCGACGCTCGACTACCTGCGCCAGACGCTGGCCGAAATGTCGCGGGCGGCGGAAGACATCGAGCCGATCCTGCACAGCTTCAAGAACACGATGCAGTTGCGGGTTGGCGTGCGCGACATTCTCGGCAAAGAGGACGTTCACGCCACGACCGCGGCGCTGTCGGACATCGCACAGACGTCGATCGAACGGATCGCCGCCTGGGAATACGAAAAGCTGGTGGCCAAGCTCGGCGAGCCGACGATCGGCGAAGGTCCGCGAGCGGGCGAGCCGTGCGAACTGGTCGCGCTGGCGCTGGGCAAGCTCGGCGGGCGCGAGCTGAACTATCAGAGCGATCTCGATCTGGTGTTCATCTACGAGGCCGACGGCCCGACCACGTTCAACAAGCGCGCCCGCCGGGGCACGCCGACGAACAACCAGCATTTCTTCAGCGAACTGGGGCAGCGGATCGTCAAGACCGTCAGCCAGCTTGGTCCTTACGGCAAGCTGTACCAGGTCGATCTGCGATTGCGGCCGACCGGCCGCAGCGGCGCGCTGGCCACCACCTTTCAGGAATTCGGCCGCTATTTCGCCTCCGGCGACGGCCAACTCTGGGAGCGGCAGGCGCTGTGCAAGGCGCGGCCGATTTTGGGCCGGCCGGAGGTCGTCGCAGCCGCGTCGCAGCTCGTGGTCGCCGCCGCCTACGACCATCCTTGGCGCAGCGAAGACGCCCAGGCCATCCGCGAAATGCGGCTGCGAATGGAGGAATCGGCGCCGCCGGGCAATATCAAGCGCGGTCCCGGCGGCCTGGTCGACGTCGAATTCCTGGTGCAGATGCTGCAACTGAAGCACGGCCGCGAGAATCCTTCGCTGAGAACGCCCAACACGCTGGGCGGGTTGACCGCGCTCAACAAAGCGGGCCATCTCAACGACGCCGATTACGAATACCTGGGCGCCAGCTATCGGTTTCTGCGCTCGGTCGAGTCGCGGTTGCGCTTGATGAACTGCGCCAGCCGAGTGCTGCCCGAAGATCGCATCGAACTGGCCAAGCTGGCCCACGCGCTCGGTTACGCCGACGGTCAGGAGTTGGCCGTCGACTGCGGCAAATACCTGCGCCGCAATCGCGAACGCTTCGACGCGATCATCGCTCGCGAAGCCGGGCGATTGGCGGCTGGCTAAAGAGCGGGATGTAGTCCGCCGATTCCGCAGCGACCGGCTAGGCCACGCCGTGCTGCTTGAACCAATCAAGCATCTTCTGCCACGCCTCAGCGGCCTGCTTGGGCCGATAGCTGGGGCGATAATCGGCGTTGAAGCCGTGCGGCGTGTCGGGATAGACGATGATCTCGCACGTCTGCTTCGAAGCTTTGAGCGCTTCGCGCATCTGCTCGACCGTTTCAACCGGAATGCCCTGATCGGCGCCGCCGTACAAGCCGAGCACCGGCGCCTTGAGCGATGCCGCGAGATCGACCGGGTGCTTCGGGTGCAGTTCATCCTTCTGGCCGACCAGCCGCCCATACCAGGCCACGCCAGCTTTCACGCGTGGGTTGTGCGCCGCATAGAGCCACACGATCCGCCCGCCCCAGCAAAAGCCGGTTACGCCGAGTTTCGCCGCGTCGGCCTTGCCGGTCGACTTCACCCAATCGACCGTCGCGTCAAGATCCGACATCACTTGCTCGTCGGGCACTTTCGAAACAACCTTCGAGATGATCTCGCCGAAGTCGGTCAGCTTCGAGACATCGCCCTGCCGCGCGTACAGCTCCGGGGCGACGGCCAGGTAGCCGCGCTTGGCCAGGCGGCGGCAAAGGTCTTTGATGTGCTCGTGAACGCCGAAGATTTCCTGCACGACGAGCATCACCGGGAACGGGCCTTTGCCTTGCGGCATGGCCCGATAGGCCGGCATCTGGCCGTCGGCCGTTTTGACCTGCACCTCGCCCGCTTCCAAGCCCTTCGTATCGGTGGTGATCGTTTCGGCAGACACCGGCTGCACCGCCAGGGCGAAGCCCGCGCCCAGCGTCGTCACAACGAACCGGCGCCGCGTGAAATCCGATTTCGGCAACAAGCTCTTCAGGTCTTCGTGCATGCTCGGCGGCCTTTCGCAATAGAGGGTGAGGAACGTCCGCAGATAGCCCAGCGAAAACGGGCGATAGGGCAAGCGATGTGCGAAGTCAGAAACGGGCAAAGAATAACGAATAGCCGCGCTCGACGGCCTTCTTCTTGTGCCAGCAGTTGGCAAGCGATTGCTATTCGTCGTCTTTGCCTACCCTGCCAGGGATCCGAATGCGGGCGGTCTCCGGAATTCCAAGTTGCTGCTTGAGGTAGTTAATCTCTTCCTGCATTTTGCGAATCGATGCTTGGGCACTTTCTTTAAGATCCCTTTCTTTCTTCATTCGTTGTTCCTCTTTCTTCGCTCTCCATTCAGCGTTCTCTAGCCAGGGCTGCATGGAGGCCCTTCCCCCGAAAAAACTAGCCACGGCCAAAATGGTAACCAGCAGGCCTTTGATGCTGAACTGCAGTCGCGAGCGAGGTCTGGTTTCCATGCCCACGATTCTAACGTGCCAAAACGGCACGTCCCAGATTTTAGACTGACCCACTATCGGAATTCACTATTCAACCTGTTTGACCAGCTTCTGCACCGACGCCGCGATGCGGTCTTCGATATCGCCCGCCCAGCGAAAGGCCGGGCGGCCGTATTCGTAGAGATTCGAGCCTCCTTCGTAGCCCCCTTCTTCCCAGACGCGGCGCGAAGGGATGTAGGCGATCATGTCGTCGGCGTAGCCGCAAACCCACGTGCCGGGGCCGAACTCGCGCTTGAACCGCAAGGCATAATCGACCACCGTCTCGGCGCCCGTGCCGATCACCAGCATTTCGCCGCCCAGCCGCCAGGCATGCACCGGGTAAGGATACGCCGCGGCGAACTTCTCGCCTTGGTCGAGCTTTTGCAGCATTCGCGCCGCCCAACGAGCGCGGATCGCGTTTTTGTCTTGCATCGCGGCGTGCAGGTCTTCGCGCGAAATGGTCTTCGAATACGGCAGCTCGACGTACTCGAAGGCGGTCCGCAATTGCGACGAGATTGGCTTGAGCGGCTGAGCCAGCGCCTCTTCGACGCCGGCGGCCAACATCTGCCCGTAACGTTGGCAGAGTTCGACGCTCCGCCGCGGCAGCGGGTTCTGGTCGCCGCCGCAGGTGTTGACGAACATCGCCGTGGTTCCCGGATGGCTGTTCTCGATCGCCAACTGCGCGAAGCCCGGATAATCGCCGCACCAGGTGGTGAAGCTCAATGTCGTCGGGTGGCAGGCGTAGCCGAACAGCACCGCCGCCAATGCGCCGTCAAGCCGAGTGACCGTCAGCACCGGAACTGTGTGGTCGACCGGCCCTTTGAGCTTCCCCTCGGCGATCAGCTTGGGGACTTCGGCCTCGGGGTTATTGCGGCGATTCACGGCGAACGTCGCCCGGCCTTCGCCCATCGCCAGCCGCGCCGGCGCCAGCTTGTCGAGCGCCTCGCCGATCATCGCGACCATCCGCTGCTGCATCACTTCGGTGTATTGCCGCACCAGTTCCACCTGTTCGGCCTCGACCGGGTAATAGTCGACCAGATCGTCCCCCAGCCGCGGGCCGCAGTGATTGTGCGAGAAGGTGATTATCACTTGCGATCGCTTGAGGCCGAATTTCTTTTCGACTTCGGCGAACACCGGATCGCTCATGCTCTTGGGCACGCCTTGAAAATCGCTCGTCACCAGCACCACGCGCCGGCCCGATGCGTCTTCCAGCGCCAAGGCTTTCATCCACAACTCGTGCAGCTTGCCGTCCGGCGGCCGCTTCGAGCCGTAGCCCGCGAGCCAGACGCCCGTCTCCGGCGTGATGACGGCTTTGGCGAGGCCGGCTTTCCATGCGGCCGGCGGATCTTCAGCCGCGTACGCCGCGCCGCCGAGCGCGCGGGCCAGCAGGCACAAGGACAGCACGAGCCGCTGGCGCATACGGGTGCAATTCATGGCATGAATCTCTGGCGAGCCGACTCCGTTGAGGTGCTGCAATTCTGGCACGAATCCGACCTCGCTGCAACTGCCCGATGCCGATTGCGATTCAGGCCGCAAAGATCGTGCTCGGCGCGGAGCGGCGTTACAATGGATTCCAGCGGCAGCGAAAGGTCGTTTTTACGGTTCCCACGCCTCGGGACGAGCTTTTTTCCATGCAACCGCATCCCGATCCGCCGATCGAATCGCCGGCTCTGCCTGAATCGCGGATCCGCTTCTCCTTGCGCGGCGTCTTCATCGGCACGGCCGCCGCGGCGGCGATCCTGGCCCTACTGGCGCCCTGGTTTCGACAGTGGGATGACGCAGAGCAAACTTATTTCGTCGTCTTTTGGGCCAACGCGGCGGTCGGCGCCGCGGCAACGGCTGCCATCGGCTGCACGATGCGCGTCCGGCTGGAACGCCGCGCGGGCCGCGCCTATTATCGGTTGCCAAGATGCGTATCGAGGTTCGCTTTTTTCGGCCTCGGGGCACCTGTCGTTCAGTTTGTCCTGCTGGCAGTTAGCTCTTCTTTGCACTCGACAAGGATCAACAGCGGTCCGTTCCCACAATGGGCGGTCTTCGATTGGTTCGCGATTCTCCTGGGGGCGGGCATTGCGATGACCAGCTTTAACGTTTGCTGGAACGCCGGTTTGGAAATCTGCGAGAAGGGGCTGATAACAAACGGAGTCCTGATTCCCTGGAACTTGATCCGCGGTTACCGTTGGGCCGCGTCCAATCCCGGTTTGTTGTTGATCCAGTGCCGCCACAGCGTCGTGAGCGTCAACGCCAATGCGGCTGACAAGCCGACGATCGAACAGTGTCTCGACAAGCCCTTGGCGGCGAACTCGCAACCGCCTGAGTGAGATTCAACCTTCGCATTCGGAGAAACATCATGAAACGACATGCACGATTCTTCCTGGTCGCCGCCTGGTTGTTCCTCGGCTTCGGCACGCTGCTCGCGGCCGACGATGCAAAAGACGAGGCGATCGAAAAGGAACGCATGAGATTCTTCGGCGAGTGGCAGGTCGTCTCGCTGGAGATCGACGGCAACCAGGTCAAGGAGGAGGATGTCAAGAAGTTTACCGTCGTCAACGGCGCCGACGGCACGTGGAATATCGCGATCGACGGATCAATTATGGTTCAAGGATCGAGCGAGATCGACCCGACGAAACAGCCCAAGACGGTCGACTTAACGGTCACCGAGGGGGCGAGCAAGGGAGAGACGATCCTCGGCATTTACGAATTCGGCGAAGACACGCGCAAAGTCTGCTTCGCCCAGACAGGCAAAGAACGCCCGAGCGAGTTTGCCGCCCCAGCCGGCAGCGGCCGGTTCTTGGCGCTGCTCAAGCGGATCAAGAAATAACGCCGCTCGAGTCAGTCGATACCAACCCGAAGCGCCAGCGAGGAAGCGCGGCCGTGTTGCCTCGCTGGCGCTTCGGGTTGGTATCGTGCAAGGCTTCAGCCCCGCATGTAGTCGGCCAGTTGAGCGCCCCAGGCGTCGGCCTTGCGGCATTCGAGAATTCCGCCGTCGTCGCTCTGGCTCACGCGCCAATACATCGTGTTGCCGCTGAGGCACACGACGGCGCCGCCGCGATCGAGAAACTCGCGCACGCGTTGCATCGCCTCGCGCGTCCAATATTCGCTATGCCCGATGATGAACAGCACTTTGGCGCTTGCAAGGGCCGACGCAGCCAAGGCCGAACTGGTCGTAAACAGGAATTCGCGTCGCGTGTGAGAGGTCATGAAAATGTTCTTCGCTCGAGCCTTGCTCGATTGGGTCGCACTGCTTTGGACTTGTTTGCCACCAGCTTTAGCTGGTGGTAAGCGGCACTTTTAACTGTCGGATGAGCCGGCTTTAGCCGGGCTTCTCGAATGTCAAGCGCCATGGGGCGAGAAGCCCGGCTGAAGCCGGCTAAGGGAGGAATCATATTGCTCCCTCAACCACCAGCTAAAGTTGGTGGCAGACAGAAGAATCGCCCTCGCCTTTACCTCGCCCATCATCCGCCTTCGTCCTTTCATCGCTGGGGCATCGCTGCGCTCTGCCGCCAGCCACCCCGGATGGAATTTTCGGCAATCGTCCGGAGCATCACAGCGACTTCAAATACGCCACCAAATCGGCCAGTTCGCGCTCGGTGAGCGTCTTGTCGAGCCCCTCGGGCATGATCGATTTTTCGCCGCGGCTCATCTCCTCGATCGCGCTGCGCGGCAGGCGGTAGGTCTTGTCGACGCCGGCCGAGATGACGATCTCGTCGGGCTTGTCTTCCAGCAAGACGCCGGAGAGCGTGCGGCCGTCGTCGGTGAAGGCGATTTCGACCGGGTTGTCCATACCGCCGACCAACAGATTATCGACATCCCGTTCGCCCGGGCGACGCCGCAGAACGTGCCGGGCGGCGCTCGTCCAAGGCTTGCCGTCGAGCGAGTAGGTTTGCGTGGCCGGGCCCTTGCACCAATAGATAGTGCCATCCGGCCCGAGATACGGCCCGCGAATGTCATTCAAGCAGCCCGCTGTCGTGTTCCGGGGAGTGCGAATCGACGGTCTTTTCCCGGTTCCTGGAACGCAACCTAGCAGGGCGTTCCCTCCCGAGAAATCCACTGACATTCCGAGAAATGGCGTTTTTTCCCCCGCCGCAAGCCGAACTCGGCGAAAAAGGCGAAATGTGGTATGCTAAAGCTAATGGTTCCTGAAGAGATTTCCCCGGCGTCTGCTGGAAATTCGGAGATCGAGGCGCCTCGGCCGCACGCGCTCGACGCGACTCGGATCATCGTCGCGACGGCAGGCGCCCCTCTTGCCGGCACGCCGCTTGCGGCGATTGCCGCCAGCGAGATCCGTGCCAGCGAAACGAAGGCGGCAGCGAGTTACGACCAAGCTGCGGAATTGGCCGGCGGCGGTCCGGCGCCCAATCCCACCGAGCCGCAGTCTACAGGCGTGCTTCCGTCGCCGCCTGGCATTGGTTTCGAAGCTGCGGCGCCGATTCCGCCAGCTCCGGCGTCCGCGAGGTCAGCACGTTCGGCGAAGCCCGCCGATCGCCAGCAGTTTTGGCTGCCGGCGGTGCTGTTTGGCCTCACCTGTCTGTCGACCTATGCCGCCGGCGCCATCTGGAGCGACCCGTTTGCATCGTCTTCCGAGCCGGGCTCGTTCGTCTTGGCGCTCGTCGACAACGCGCGTCACGGGCTGGCCTACATGGCGGCCGTGATGTCGATTCTACTGGCCCACGAAATGGGTCACTTCCTGCAGGCCGTGCGCTACCGGACCCCGGCCAGCTTGCCGTTTTTCCTGCCCATGCCGCTGACGCCGTTGGGCACGATGGGCGCCGTCATCGCACTGCGAGGCTCGCAGGCCAACCGCAGGGAGCTGTTCGATATTGGACTGACCGGCCCGTTGGCCGGTTTGCTGTTGGCGCTGCCCTTGGCCTGGATTGGCATCCGCACGGCCGAGATCGCGCCAATCGGCGGCGATTGGGGCCTGTCGTTTGGCGACCCGCTCGTCTTCAAGCTGATGGTCGCCTGGCTGCGGCCCGACTTGCCCGCCGGGTCGCACCTGGTCAGCCACGCGAATCCGTTGGTCATGGCCAGTTGGGTCGGCATGTTAATCACCGGGCTGAACATGCTGCCGATTGGGCAACTCGACGGCGGGCACGTAACCTACGCTTTACTCGGCAAGCGGGCCCACTGGCTGGCCCGGTTGATGGTGCTGGTTGCGTTCGTGTTCATTGTCGTTGCGCGGCAATACGGGTGGAGCCTGATGTTGGGGCTGGTCGTGTTTTTCGGAATTCGCCATCCGCCGACGACCAACGATCGAGCCGTACTCGGACGCTGGCGCACGGCGCTGGGCTGGGCTTCGCTCGCCATTCCCATTTTTTGCTTGACGCCGTTTCCCGTCGTGCCGAACTGACGCCCAAGGCGGAGGAGGCCGGAAAATGTCGCTGCACAGCGTACTTGGGTCAGGTACGACGTTACGGCGGCGTTGGCGGCGCGGACTGGCGATCGTGCTGGCCTTGGTGAGCTTGGCCATCGCCCTCGGGCCGACGCTGCTTTCGTTCGGCCCAATCCGCCGCGCGGTGTTGGCGGTCGTTCCCTCTCGCGTCCACGGCACGATCTCGACCGGCGCAGCGTCGCTGGGCTGGTTCTCGCCGCCCGAGATCGAGAACTTGGAGATCCGTTCCAGCGCGGGCGAAACGCTGCTCTCGGCGTCGCGAATCGAGCTTGAACGGCCGCTGTACCGTTTGGCCTGGCAGCCTTCCGATTTGGGCGCCATCCGCGTCGAACGCGCCCGGTTGCGGCTGGTGCTGACCGACCAGGGCAGCAACCTGGAAGACGTGCTCGGCATCCCGATCAAGATCAAACGAACAACGCAGGCCGATGGCAAGCGAGATCAAGGCGGCAAGACGGCTCCCGCGGCCAAGGCGCCTCGTCCCGCGCCGCACATTCGTCGCCAGCTCGATTTGCGGCTGATCGAAGCCGGCGTCGTCTGGCGGACGCCCGAAGCGACGCAAGAATGGTCCGTCGAGCGGATCAATCTGGTGTTGGGCTTGCGCCCGGCGTGGTCGACCGCCAGCGGCCTTCCGGAGATTCTCATCGAGCGCGGCAAAGTGCTCGATCACTGCCAACTATCGCCCGGCATGTGCAACGACGTGCTCAAGTACGTGGCGCCGATTCTCAGCAAAGTCGCCCGAGCCGAGGGGGAGATCTCGATCGACCTGGACGACTGGCGCCTGCCGCTGGGCCATCTGGATCAAGGCGAGTTGGGCGGGCGGTTGTCGCTGCACAATGTCGATATCGGCCCTGGCGCCTTCGTGCGCAAGCTGGCCGAGGCCCTGCACGTGCCGCCCGACGTAGCGATGGCCCGCGAGTCGATCGTGAGCTTCGAGATGATGAACGGGCGAATCGAACATCGCGATCTGGAATTCGACCTGCCGGGCGTTCACGTGCGCACTTCCGGTTCGGTCGGTCTCGATCGCTCGCTCGATCTCGTGGCCGAAGTCGAGTTGCGGTTGCCCGAAAAACTGCTGGCCGAGTCTCCGCTGGCCATGTCGCTTGCGAAAAAGACGTTGAAGATACCGATCGGCGGCACGCTGTCCAAGCCGCAATTGGAAGCCGGCTTCGTTCGCGAGCTAGGCCTGGCGAAGCTGTTCGACAAGCTCGAAAGCCTGGGCGTGAAGCTGCCGGGCGGCAAGGCGGCGGCCGACGGTTCGACAAAGGACTCGGGCGACGGCAAGCTGATCTCGGAAGACACTGTGGAACTGCTCGAAGACTTGCTGGCCAAGTGGGGCGAACGCCGCCGGGCGAAGCGAGAAGACGGCGATCGCACTCCGTCGGAACCAGAGGGCGAGGCGCCCGACTCCGGCGCGAAAAAACGCCCCTTGGAACGGCTCCGCGATCGACTCAAGCGTGCGATCAAAGAGGCAGAAGAGAAATAAAAAAGCCCTTCACAGGCGGGGCAGGTACCTGAGAAGGGCCGCGGGTCAGGGTTACCCCCGACCGTGCTTCTATTCTGCACGACAAAATTTCGCTGTCAACCGATATCACAAAGAATTTAAACTCATTCTTTCTTACGGATTTCGGGGGGCGTCCAGATAAGCGGCATTATCGGACGAGGCTTCGCAGATTCCCTGTCGCGGCAGATTCCCTGTCGCGGCTCGCAAGGCGCTTTTTATCGGCTGGGAGAATCCTGCGGGCCAGCTTCGCGCCTCAGCCGCTCAAGGAACGCCGTCAGGTCGGCCGGCAGCGGCATCTGGAAATGCAGTTCTTCGCCGCTCATCGGGTGTTCCAGCGTCAATTCGGCCGAGTGCAACGCCAGCCGCGGCGCGCCGCTGCGATCGGGACGCGCGGCGCCGCCGAGCGGCTTGTGATAGATCGTCTCGCCGCACAACGGATGGCCTAACTCGGCCAGTTGAATCCGGATCTGGTGCGTGCGGCCGGTATCGAGGCGGCACTCGACCAGCGTGTATTCGCCCAAGCGTTCGATCGGCTTGATGTGCGTTACGGCGCGCTTGCCCACGTCGGGTTCTTGCGTGCTGCCGCGGCGGCCATCGCCGCGGTCGCGCACCAGTTGCGATTCGATGGTGCGTTCGGACACGTGCCCTTGAATCACCGCCAGATAGCGGCGACTGGTCGTGTGCCGGCGGAATTGCTGCGCCAATTGCCGTTCGGCCGCCGGCGTGCGGGCGAAGGCCATCAAACCGCTTGTTTCGCGATCGAGCCGATGGACCGGCCGCACGGGCGGCAACTTGCCCGGCGGTCCGCCGCGGCGGCCCCGCTGGCCGCGGCTGGCCTTTTTGGCGATTACGCGCGGCAGCAAATCTTCTAAAGTCGGCTGAATCTGCCGCCGCTTCGAGGACCAATTTCGCTCTTCGGCGTGCCGCACCGAAGTGATGCCGGCCGGCTTTTCGACGACCACCAGTTGCTGATCGAGGTAGCGAATCCGCACGTCGTCTTCGCGCGCCGGCGGCGCCGTGGGGAACTCGAGCAGTTTGATGACCTCGCCGGGCTTCAAGCGGCGTCCGGCATCCATGCACAAGTTGCCGTTGATCTGCACGTGCCGGCCGCGAATCAGCTTTCGCACCTCGGACCACGCCATGCCCTCCAAGCGTTGGCGTAAGAGAGAGGCCAACGTGCGTTGCGATTCTTCCGAGGCGACGTGCAAGGTTTGAGGGCTGACGCGAGACATGCGGTAGTGACGGCTGGCAGGAGGAGGCGGTCGACTGAGGGTGCGGCGCTGCCTGCCGCACGCAAATCCGTGCCGCTCCGCGCGCAAACCTCAGTTTACCACAAATTGCGTTCGGCGATTTGCCGAGGGCGTCATAGCGGCCGCCGAGGCGTTTCGTTAATTTCCCCCGCCAGCGAGTTCCGCCAAATGCGAGTCGATTTGCTCGAGGTCCGCTTGGAGCTCCACCAGCGGCAAGGTT
>DATKRK010000361.1:0-14390 GCA_035532215.1 Pirellulales bacterium
AAGCACTTCAAGGGCTTCATCGGACAATAATCGGCCGTCGGGCAATGCAATAGCCATAATTGCCGCCTATCACTTCACTTACATATGTTTCGGATCTGTTTCCGGTAATGCTGTCGTGCAATTTACGTGCCGGGGTAATAGGCGTTCGCAAAACACCGTGAGTTCGCGCCGGGCTCGAACGTCGCCGGGCCTGGCATCGACCAGCCTGCGGCGCATTTCCAACCCGTCCTGGTAATATGCTTTCGCCGCTTCGATCCGGTCCTGGCGAAGCGCGACGTCTCCCAGCCGTTCATAGCAGATCGTCACGCCGCGCCGGGCATGGACGTCGCTGGCGTCGGCGGCGACGAGGCGGCGAAAGAAAGCCAACTCATCCTCGTAGATTTCGAGCGCCGCCTGGAGTTCTCCCGCGCGCAGCATCGTATCGCCGACGTTCTCGCAGCACAGCGCAGCCTCGCGCTGCGCCTGGGCGTTTCCCGGATCCGCCTCCGCCTGGCGCCGGTGTACGGTTACGGAATTGAAGCAATCTCGAAAAGACTCCGAACACGTTCGCTATTACTGAAGCGTGGACGCCGGCCAACCAGCGCACTGCAGTAAACCTCCGCTCCGCGGGGCAGCCAAACGGTTCGGGAGAATTTGTTCGCGATTGTTGCAGCCGACCGGGCGTTTCCGGCGATTGAACTTAGTCGTTAGGTGACGGAGGCCACAAGTGCTTTGAACGGGTGGGGCGAGGACATCCGCGATCGCTATCCGGCCTGGGGAACGGATGCCGCCCAAGCGCGGTGGGCTCAAGTCCGGGAGCAGCTCCGTGTGGGCCAGCACGTCCGCGGTTCGGTCATCGTACGCGCGCCCTTCGGTGTCAGGCTCGACATCGACGCCGGCCAAACGGGTACGCCGACTCATGGGTTCCCGTCGACTTGAAGAGCGTCGAATTCTAATACGCTCCCCTGGGCGTCCGAGACCCGTATCTTGGCATTCGCCGTCGCTCGGGCTTCCATCCGTCGTATCGCTTCGGCCAAACGCTCTCGTTGCCGCATCGCGGCTGGCCGTTGGAAGTCGATGAACAGAGGTTGCAGCGTCTCATCGGGCAGACGCGCGATGAGACGCAGACACTCGATTTGCCAATCGCTCACCGCGCGTTGATCTGCCGGCATCTGCTGCGCCGTGTCCTCATTTCCCGCAGCCAATGCCTCATCTAGCGCCGACGATAGCTTTTCGCATTGCGCCGAGGTGAGCGCGGCCGAACGCTCGAAACCGACCACTACCACTTCTGCCAAGGCCTGCCGCCGAAACTCGCGCCGTTCACGCCGAGCGGTGGCCAGCTTTTCCTTCTGCTCGGCCGAGAGCCCGTGTTCGAGCGCCTTTTGAAAAGCCGAACCCGCGTCGTCGAAAATCGCTGGCGGCAATCGCGGGCCAATTGCAGGCACCCGGGCCACCTCCTGAAATACCATTTCCCCGCCGGGTAATTCCTCCCGCGGCGTGCGCTCGCGCAGGGCAAGGATGTCGAGCTTGCCAGCCAACAAAAGCTTGCCGCGTTCACTCTCCGTTAGGCCGCAGCTTAGCGCCACGTCTTCGACGAGCCTCGACAAGTGGGTTTCGAGCCGCTGTAGAAGATCTGTTCGCGAAAGACGATGCCTCACGCCATGCTCGTCGACGACCTCCCGCTGCGCACGCACCTTCGCGCCTACGGCCACTGTCCGCCGCACACCTGGCCGTCGTGCCGGCGCATCCGCCGCCGGCCCGCGAACGAGTTGTTCAATGACGACCATTTCTTGCAGCGCGGGCTGCCCAAGTTTTTTGTAGCTCGCCAACTGCCAGGGCCGCAAGACTGTCGACAATTCCGACTCGGGAACCGCGAAGCTTCCCAGGCTGCCCGCGGCGATCAGGTTTTTCTGTGGTAGTCGGATGCGAACGAGCGGCGAGAAGTCATTCATCGGCGCGAAAGGCACACCGCGGCCCGCGGCAAGGATTTCTTGCAATTTCTCTCGTTGTTCGTTCGACAAGAGCAAAGCATCATCCAACTCGGCGATGTTGATAATACCAGCCGCGCGCCTTCGGTACGCTTCGAGCCGCTGGCTTTCGGCGTCAAATCTTTCCCGCGCCGCTGGCGAAATGCGCTTCAACACGGCCGCCAAGATACGACGCGCGTTGCGGTTTGGGGGCTCCTCGAACGCCATGAAACGGCCGTTGAAGGCGATTAAGCCGCGAGTGCCTGTGAACTTCATTTCACCGTCGGCAAGATGGCCGCCGTGGAGCATCAGGGCCTTTTCACCTTCGCGCAAGAACGATTCGACCTCTGCAGACGACAGCTCGCCGACTTTAGCCATGAACTGACCTTCACGGGACAGCACGTCGCGCAAAGGCTCGGGCTCCATCTTCTCGCTGGCCGGCAGATCGGCAATCAAGCCTATATTGACTTGGCCGAGATCGTTGTCGTCGATAAGTCCGGGGACGCCTTGCTGCTTACCACCTGGCAATGGCGCCTCGCCCGCTCCTGCCGGCGCCAATAACACTAGAAATGCGACCACGAACGCCGCAGGTCTCCCGCTCATGTCGATGCGCAACACTTTGACTCCTTTCCATACGTGCCCCGTAATGCCCGTCGAGGTTTGACCGCATGGGGCGTCAGCGAGGACGCTTACGCTGCCGAAGCTTTTCCAGCCTATGAAAGTACCGGCGCGGAATTCTTCGGACAAGGCGCGGCTGGTGGCCGCATTGAGGCGCGAGCCTACGCAGAGCGTGGGCGAACTCGAAAACGGCGCCCAGAAGGTCACTTGCGTTGACGGTTCAAAACATAGCTGCGAACGACCTCAAGCTTGAATTCGCGAAGCGGCGGCCCATCGGATGTGCTGTCGTTGTGCAGGATATTCCCGTCGGGCCCGATGAGCATATACGTGGGAAAGGCTCGCAGGCCGAGCTTGCGGTAGGCGTTGACGATCCGCCCGTCCGCATGGTCGACGACGATGGGGAATTTTAGGCCTTGCTTTTTGCAATGCTCGCGCACGCCCTCCGGCGACGACGAGTTGTCGTGCACGCCGATCACCGTTACGCCGAGTTTTTCGAATAGCTCATGGAAAAGCTTGACCGAGGGGAAATCGGCGTGACACGGACCACAAGCGGTGAACCAGAAGTCCAACAGCACGTACCGCCCGCGAAAATCCTTCAGACTGTGGGCGTCTGTGTTGAACCACGCGACGCCGTCCAGTTCGGGGGCCGGCTGACCGCGCTGGCCGGCAGGATACTGGTCTTGCTGTTCGGCGGACGTTTCCTGCATCCTTGCAATGATCCACCGGTTGTCCTCCATGCCGAGCAACTCGTCGGCGGGTGATTCAGAACGAAGAGCGATCTCGACGCTTTTCAGCGAATCATTGCCGCGCAAATCGATTCGCTTAAGGCCGATGAGCGGCCGATCGGGGACAAACGCCGCGATATCCAGTTGATAACGACGCTGCTTGGTTTGCAAATCGAACGGCACGTAAGGCAGGTCGATTTCAAACCTACCCTCGGCGTCACTGACCACTGGATGCAATGCCATTAGCGAATGTTGGCGAACGCGGACGATCGCTCCCGGCACCGGTTGGCCGTCTTCATCGACGACTCGACCGTGGATGGGCGCCAGGGCCTGGATGATGAAATCTGGCATCTCGTTCGGGGCATCGGCCCGCACTTCGAATTCCGCGTAATCGCGATCCGCTACGAACCCCTTAGCAGAGACTTCGATCCGGCTGCGTCCCGGCGGAAGCGCGAGGGCAAACTTGCCTTCGGTATCTGTGCTCGCGCTGTCGGAATAGATCCATTTGTTCACCCCTTCAACGCGGCCGTCGGGAGAGAGGTTTTCGACTTGGGCAATGACCTGTGCTCCTCCGTGCGGCACGCCGTCGTGGCGCATGACGCGCCCCGAGACCGCGGTGGTCTTGCGCACCAGAAACCGCACGGTCGTCTCTGCCTGCCGCGGAAGAGTCAGACGATTGAAGATGGGCGTGATTACGACACCCGGCGATTTGAGCCTTGCCGTCCCGTAAGTCGCCGAATGGGCACAGAACTTGAACCGGTCGCCGCCGATTGTCATGGGAATTCGATTGAGCGTCTCCGCCGAGTCCGAAGACTGCGCGAGCAGCATCATTTCGCATGTTAGCCCATCGAGCCTCATCGGTGTCCGCGGATCGGCGACGAACTGAAACGTCGTGATGACGCCCGATGGCAGAGTCACGGCGCCTAAGCGGCCTTGGGCAGCTTTCGCGTTGCTCAGTTTCGCTTGTGCCCATTGCGGATGGTCGACGCGAACGTCGATGAGCGCCCCGACGGGCAACGGCGGCAAATTCAACCGTCCACGCTCGTCGCTTTCCGTAAACTCTAAACCAAGCAAGCGCTCCATGCCCCGGAAGACGTAAGTCTCGGCGTTTTCTGGCGTGCGGATGTAAAGGTTAGTGACCCTCGCGCCCTTCAACGGCTTGTCCGACGCGTTTCGCACCTCAATCCACGTAGCGGCCTCAGGCCGCAAGGCCGTCTTCAGAGGGCCTTCGGAACGGACTCGCTGATTGACGGGAGCATACGACGCCTTACGAATAATGACGTAATAGTAGGCGTCCTGCGGCCGTGGCGGGAATTCAAAATGGCCGTCGTCATCCGTTACGGAAGTCTCAAGCGCCGCGCTCATCCCTCCATCCCAGCGATGCAGCGAGACTTGGGCCCCAGAGATCGGTTTCTGATCCATGTCCACAATCGTGCCGCGTGGCACGAACGGTTTGGCGCCTTCGTCCGCGAATCCTGCGGCGGCGAAAATTGCCACAAAGACGATTGGAAAGACGGCGGTCGGCAACGACACGGCTTGTCGCGGAGTCGGCCATCGATCGAAGTTTTCCTTGGAAAGGCCGGCTGAAACGCAAACGGACGCTGGATCGCGGCGGACCATGGCGCTCCTCCTGAGAAACGATTTAGACCGAATAAGTCAACTATGGCGCCTTTGACGTAGCCGCATTATGGCCGCGGCCTCGGCACATTTGCAAACTCCTACCCGACCTCGTTGGACGATCGGGTTGAGTTCCGCGAACTGTCGGAAGCGACTCGGTTCCGATGAACTCTCATTTCTGATCATCCTCAACAGCTATTCACAGGCTTCGATCACCGACAACCGCTGAAATAAGCGACTCACTTGCGCGCGTGGGTCCGGCAGACCCGCGTAGGAAACTGCACGAACGACGGCGGGCATTTATGCCCATTGAAGACTAAATGCCAGGCCGCCGCTGGCTTTTCATGCCGCCATTTTTGCTGCACGCGGGCGTCGCATGTAGCAGCAACCCGCGGGACATGGCCAATCACCGCGGACGCCAACGCTCTGGCAGAGCAATTCCCGCCCGCCACTTTTCGGCTCGCCTAAAACCCATTCGCTGGTCAGCCGAACGCCTCAGGATCTCTCCTGCAATTCGCTTGCTGTCTCCGCGGACCCGAGGTAACTGTCCGACTGCGTTAAGCGAGCCCGGGCGCGTCGCCCGCCGCCAAGAGCGCGAAACCTCGAATCGGGAGACATGCCATGAACGCGAAAGCAACCAAGAAGGCGCCAGCCGCGAAGACAACCAAAAGCGCAAAGGCCACGAAGCCAGCCACTGAAAAGAAACCTGCCGCCGAAAAGAAGCCCAAGGCCAAAAAGGAGCCGAAGCCGAAGAAGCCGAGCGCCCTCGATGCCGCCGCGAAGGTGCTCGGCGAAGTCGGCGCCCCGATGAACTGCCAGGAGATGATCCAGGCGATGGCAGCGAAGGGCTATTGGACTAGCCCGGGCGGGCAGACGCCGCACGCCACGCTCTACTCGGCGATCCTGCGGGAGATCAACGTGAAAGGCAAGGACGCCCGGTTCGTGAAGACCGAGCGGGGCAAGTTCGCGCTCAAGGCGTAGGTAAGGAGACCGCCATGCACGCCATTGAAATCATCGACGACCTGCTGGTCGTCCTCGACGAGGATGGCCACGGATTCGACGCCCACGAACTGCGCAATTATCCCGACGCCCAGCGGCAGGTCCAGGCGTGGGCCGCGGAATATGCGATCGACGCTGAGGACGCCGACGCGCAATTGAAAGCGTATTTCCTCGCCTGCCGCGACGAAGAGGCGTCGCGCTAAAGCAACTCCGGTCGTTGTGCCGCCGCCCTGGCGGTCCCACGTCGCCCCACGCGGGCCTCGTGCTCGTTGGCTTGGCCAAGGGCGCCAGCGGGCGGCCCGGCCGCGACACGGGCGAATGTCGGCGCCTGATTCTGCGTCCGCGGGTCTCGGCGCTTGGTTTTTGAGCCGATCGCCGCGAGCATCCGCGACGTGATCCTGCCGGGCGAGATGAAGACGCAGCTCAACCGCGTGACCAAGGCGAGGCAGGCGGCCAAGGCCAATCTGATCGTGCGGCCCGAGTTGACGGCGCCTGCTGCGGAACGTCAGGCGTCCTGCCAGATATGTTTCGTTTGCCGACGCCTGCAGGCGTCGACATTCACGGGACTTGCGCCATAAGATGCCATTATTTTCAGGAGCGATCAATCACGTGGATTCCAACGATGATAGTGCAGGCGGTCTCTGCGAGCAGCCCGCAGCCGGCAATCCGCCATTTTCCCCGGTAAGTCCCCAGCAGCCCGTCGGCTCGCGCCTGCCAGACCGGCGCCGTGTTGTTTTGCCGGGGCTTTTGTTTGTCGCGACCTGCATCACCACATATCTGGCTCACGGGCTGGCGTTTGCCGTTCCCCTGATGCTGATCCTGACGACGCATGAGCTGGGGCACTTCTTGCAGGCAGTGCGTTACCGAGTGCCCGCAAGCTTGCCTTACTTTATTCCCATGCCGCTGAGCCCGTTCGGCACGATGGGAGCGGTGATCGGCATGCAAGCCCACGTCGGCGACCGAAAGGCGCTTTACGACATCGGCATTTCAGGGCCCTTGGCCGGCCTTGTGCCGGCGATCGGTTGCTCGATCGCCGGCTTGCAACTTTCTCAAGTCGTCGCCATCGCCGGGCAAAAGAATGTCCTGGTCCTCGGGGAACCGCTGCTTTTCAAATTCCTCGCCTTCCTGACTTTCGGCCCGCTTGACCCAACGCAAGACGTCGCCCTGCATCCGCTGGCCTTTGCCGGCTGGGTCGGGATTTTCATTACCGGGCTGAATTTGATCCCCATCGGCCAACTCGACGGCGGGCACGTGCTTTACGCCCTGCTGCTGCGACGCGCTCACGCGGTCGCAACGTTGCTGATGTTGGCAGCGACAGTCGCCGTGGCGGTGTTTGGTTACTGGGGCTGGCTGCTGATGCTGACGCTGTTGTTCATGATGGGGCCAAAACATCCGCCCACGGCCGACGACACGGTTCCTCTGGGCCCCGGCCGAACCATCCTCGGCTGGCTCACGCTGGCGTTCGTGGTGCTGGGCTTCACGCCGCAACCGATTCTCTTCGGTCGCTAGTCTTTATTCATCGTGTCGCGCAGAATGTTGCGTCTTTAGCGCAAGCTGCCCACGCCCCCTGTTCCGCCGTGATTTGCCAGTTCCGGCCGAACTCGTAAAATCATATCGCGTGAACGATTGACGGTCAATATATCATCTGATATACCGTAATACCGTGGTGGTGGTTGCAAGCGACCGGAGCCAAGCCAAATGGAACGCACGCCGGGCGAGGATTTCCGCGAGCAGATCAAACAACTCCGCGGCCGGCTGGGCCTGACTCAAGTCATGCTAGCGGAGCGGCTGGGGGTTTCGTTCCCAACCGTAAATCGTTGGGAGAACGGGAAATCCATGCCGTCACAACTGTCTTGGAACCGGCTCCGGGAGATCGCGGGAGAGTTGGTGGAATGCGAACCAGAGCCGACTAACGCGACCCACTCGGCTCCGCCGATGCTCGATTTCACCGCCCGTCCCGAGGTCGTCAGCGCGCTGGTCGAGGGCGAGCGGTTGTCGTTCGGCCACCTCGCCAATCCGGCGTTCGCCACCGAGATCTCCAGCATCGATCCCCTCCCACACCAGCGGATCGCAGTCTACGACCACATGCTGAAGCAGCCCCGCTTGCGGTTCCTGCTGGCCGACGATGCGGGCGCCGGCAAGACGATCATGACGGGCCTGTACATCCGGGAGATGCTATCACGCCGCCTCCTCCGGAGGGTGTTGATCATTCCGCCCGCCGGCCTCATCGGAAACTGGCAGCGGGAAATGCAGGTGCTGTTCAACCTGCCGTTCAGCGTCGTCGCTGGTTCCGACGCCAAGAATTCCAATCCGTTTATTGGATCAGGCAGCGACCGCGTCGTTGTCAGCGTCGATACTCTCGCGGGAGAACGGATGTTCGCGCGGCTGCGGGAAGAAAAGGTCGAGCCTTATGATCTGGTCGTCTTCGACGAGGCCCACAAGTTATCCGTGGATCGTGGCAACGATTTGCGCATCCGCAAGACCGATCGCTACCGGCTGGCGGAAGCGCTGGCTGGCGTTCGCGGGACCGACCCGGCGTGGCGGCTTCCTTGGATGCCCCACCACCTACTACTGCTGACCGCCACGCCGCACCAAGGGAAGGACTACCCGTACTACGGCCTCTGGCGTTTGCTCGAACCGGAAGTTCTCTCCACGCCCGAGGCGTTCGACGAATACCCGCCAGCGCAGCGACAAGCCCGCTTCATTCGCCGGACGAAGGAGGAAATGGTCCACCTCAGCGGCAAGCCCTTATATCCCAAACGCATTTCCGACACCCTCGGTTACGACCTGACCGAGGGGCCAATCAGCGAGCAGAAGCTCTACGATGAAACCACGGACTACATGCGGCACGTCTACAATCGGGCCAAGTTGTTGAACCGCTCAGCCGCCCGGCTCGCCATGAGCGTGCTGCAGCGCCGGCTGGCCAGTTCCACCTACGCGCTGCTGCGCTCCTTCGAGCGGCGCATCGAGAAGCTAACCCACCTGATTCGTGCAGTCCAAGAGGGGAAGCTTACTGAAGAGCAGTTGGTGGTGCTCCAGCGCCGACTGGCTGAGGAAGACGATGTCCTTGATACCAAGACCGCCGACGAAGAAGGCTCGCTTAACGGTCGCGAAGAAAACGAAGTATCCGAAGACCGTCTGCTCGCCGGCGTGATCGCCGCCTCGCTCGCCGACCTCATCGTGGAGCGCGAGCAAGTCGTCGCGCTCCGCGACCTTGCCCGCAAGGTCTACGATCAGGGAGCGGAATCCAAGTTCGATAAGCTGCGCGAGGTTCTGACCGAGTCGCGGTTCGCCGGCGAGAAGTTCATCGTCTTCACCGAGCACCGCGACACGCTCGACTATCTGGTCCAGCGGCTCAGCGGCATGGGCTACACCGGCCAAATCGCGCAAATCCACGGCGGGATGTACTACACCGAACGCCAACAGCAGGTCGAGCGGTTTCGCCGGCCCCACGAAAACGGCGGCGCGAGGTTCATGATCTGCACGGATGCCGCGGCAGAAGGCATCAACCTGCAGTTCTGCTGGATCATGATCAACTTCGACGTGCCTTGGAACCCGGCCCGGCTCGAACAGCGCATGGGTCGAATCCACCGCTATGGCCAGAAGCACGATCCCGTGCAGATCGTGAATTTGGTCGCCCCCAAGACGCGCGAGGGGCTCGTCATCCAGACTCTGCTCAACAAGCTCGAAGCGATCCGCGACAGCCTCGGGAGCGAGAAGGTCTTTGACTCGATCGGCCGGCTCTTCGAGGGCGTGTCGCTGAAGACCTACATGGAACGGGCTGTCGTCGAAGGGGCCGACGCCGCGGCCCATGACTTGGAAGGCAAGCTCACGGCGGAGCAGGTCGAAGCGCTGGCCGCCAAGGAACGGATGCTCTTCGGCGATGGCGGCGACGTAAAACGCCAGCTCCCCCGCCTCCGAGAAGACCTCGCACAAGAGGCGTATCGTCGCCTGCTGCCGGGCTACGTGCGCCAGTATATCGAGAGCGCGGCCCCGCAGGCCGACATCGAGATCGCGGGCGACCTCGATGGTTGCTTCTCGCTTCGTCCTGCGAGCAAAGGAGCCGTCGATCCGCTCCTCTACACGCTCGAAATGTATTCGCCGCAGCAGCGCGAATGCCTGACCGTGGCCCGCCCCGAACAAAAGGACGAGGCCATCTGGGTTCATCCGGGGGAGCCGGTTTTCGAACAGTTTCGCGCTACCGTGAGCGAACGCCTGGGCGATCAAGCCCTGCGGGGCGCGGTATTCGTCGACCCCGCCACCGACAAGCCTTACCTCTTTCATCTCGCGCTGGTCAGCGTGATTCGCCAAGGCGACCCCGCGCTAGCCGACTTGGCGACCGAGGAAGTGCTCGACTGCCAACTCGTCGGCGTCAAGCAAAACGAGGGGACCGATTTGACGCTCTGCCCGGTCGAACATCTGCTGCTGCTCAACGGCGGGCACAACTTGCCTCCCGCGGCGCAGCGCCTGGCGGCCATCGCCGAGAAGCTCAAGGACCAGGCGGCGGCATTTTTGATCGAGCGAGTCGCTCGCGGTCTGGCGCTGGCGCGACGCGATAGCCTGCTGAACAAACTGGCCCAGCGCGAACAATTCATTCAGCGAGGTTTCAACTTCCAGGAGACGGAACTGGCCGCCGCGCGCGTCAAACAGTCGGAGAAGGCGCGTAGCGGCAATACCGCCGCCGCCAAGGCGCTCAAGGACATCAAGGATCAGCAGCGATCCCTTGCAGAGCGGCGGGCCACGGCACTGGCGACAATCCGCCGGGAGCCGGAATTAATCGCCCCCGGCAACCTCGCCTTTCTCGCCCACGCATTGATCGTCCCCTCGACCAACGCCGAAGACCTGGCTCGTCATGACGCCGAGGTGGAACGGGTCGCGATGGACTTCGTGCGTGCGTATGAAGAAGCCGAAGGGGCGGCCGTGAAGGACGTCCACACGCCCGAACTCGCCCGCGCCGCCGGGTTGACCGACAACCCCGGATTCGATTTGCTGGCGATCTACCCGACAGGCGATCCGCGGGGCAGGCGAGCTATCGAGGTGAAAGGCCGTGCCAATTCGGGCGATATCGAGGTGTCCTCGAACGAGTGGGCCCGAGCGGCCAACCTCCGCGACGGCTATTGGCTCGATGTGGTCTACGGCTGCGCGACCCCTGCGCCGCAACTAGATCGCGTGCAAGACCCCTTTGGCGCTTTGCTGGCGAAGGCTAAGGGGAGCATGCTGGTCAGCCGACAACAAATTCGCCAAGCATCGCAAAGCGAAACGGACCACTTATGACCGACTTCCCCCGACTGATCGAATTCGCCTTCCCGCTCAAGCAGACGTCGCTGGACTCGGTCCACGAGAAGAACGTCCGCCACGGGCATATTTCCACGCTGCACATTTGGCCGGCGCGGCGGCCGTTGGCGGCGTGCCGGGCGGCGTTGATCGCCACGC
The DNA here is from genome assembly GCA_035532215.1 of Pirellulales bacterium. Classification (GTDB taxonomy): domain Bacteria; phylum Planctomycetota; class Planctomycetia; order Pirellulales; family JAICIG01; genus JAICIG01. The sequence continues at coordinate 11,339 of DATKRK010000361.1, forward strand.
TCTTGCCCGACCCCGGCGACGCCGAAAAACGGAAGGAGTTGTGCGAGAAGATCGCCGGGAAGGTCGTCAAGAAGATCGAGAAGAAGAAGATGCCCAACGGCCAAATCGTTGAGCGAATCAAAGAGGAGACCGAGGGGGGCATTCTGCACTGGGGCCGGGAGACTGAGAACGCCGAGACGCTGGAATGGTTCCGCCAGGAAATCCGCAAGGCTTATGGGGGTCGCGCGCCCAAAGTGCTCGATCCGTTCGCTGGCGGCGGCGCGATTCCCTTGGAGGCCATGCGATTGGGCTGTGAGGCGACGGCGGTGGACATCAACCCGGTCGCGTGGTTCATCCTCAAATGCACGCTGGAGTATCCGCAGAAGCTGGCCGGGCAAACCCGCCCGCTGCCGGAGTTCATTCTGCACGACGACGCCTTCATGGCCGAGTTTTTCATGAAGGCGAAGGGGTACAGCAAATCCGAAACGAAGGCGGCGGTGAAGCGGCTTCACGAACTGCTCAAGAAAAAGGTCAAGTGGATCCAGAAGAAGGATCAGAAGAGCCTCGCTTTCGATCCTCAGGCCGACAAGGATGCGGATGAGCTTCAAGCTGACCTGGCTTGGCACGTGCGTGCCTGGGGCCAATGGGTGCTCGATCGAGCGCGACGCGAACTGGCCCAATATTATCCGACCTATGCCGACTTCGAGCCGCTCGCGAAGGATCCCGTCGCATACGAGCACCAGCCAATGCGCCTGGTCCAACTTAACGACGACGGCACGGCGGACATCTCTACTCTTAACGCGGAGTTCACCCAGGAATACTTGGACGACAAGCGGAACCCGCGTTGGGTCGCCAAGCCGACGGTCGCGTATCTCTGGGCTCGGACCGTGACGTGTAAGAACTGCAGGAAGGTAATTCCGATTCTCAAGACCTGCTGGCTAAACAAGCGCGCCTCAGATCGAGTGCTTCTTCACATTAGCGCATGGGAATCGGGCAACCTTCTGTGCGAAATCGAGCACAGTGTACCGCTACGCGGTGGAAACGCCGCACAACGTCGTGAACACGATAAGCAACTCGGACAAGGCACAATGACCAAGTCGGGCGCGAAATGTCCGTTCTGCCCAGCTACGATGACAAAGGAGGATCTTCAAGTCGAAGGACGTGCCGGTAACCTTGGGTACCACCTTACCGCGGTCGTCGTCGATGGACCTGGCGTACGTGAGTTTCGTCTTCCTACGGACGCTGAGCTCCTTGGTGCTGCCGTTCCGCAACACGTGCTGCAGAAAGCCTTCAACTCCCTTCCATACGGGCAGATCAACGAACCGATCCAGAAAAACGCCAAGGGGGATACTTGGTGTGTCAACTATGGCATCGACTCCTTTTCGAAGCTTTTCAGTTCGCGACAGTTGCTTGCACTTGGAGTTTTTGCCGGAGCCGCGCGCAGTGCCCACGCCGAGATGATCGACAGCGGATTATCGGAAGACTGGGCAGAAGCCAGTTCTGGTTACCTTTACTGTTGTCTCTCGCGACTCGCTGATCGTAACAGTCAGGTTTGTCGATGGCAGGTGGGCAGTAACAAGATCGGAAACACCTTTACTCGCTATGCGCTCCCCTTCATGTGGGATTTCTGCGAAGTCATGCCGTGGGCCGATTCAAGCGGCGGATTCCTTCAAGCAGTCGAGTGGGTTGCTAAGGTTGTCACACATAACAGTTTGGCCGTCTGCGAGTCGCCTGGCTGTGCTGCCGAAAACAAATCAGCAATTGCGCAACGTCATGGTGGCGTTGATCTGATTGTGACAGACCCGCCGTACTACGACGCCATCGGATACGGCGTCGTCATGGATTTCTTTGCGGTATGGCTCAAGCGTGCCATGTTGAGAATTGTCCCCGGCGTTGAGGAAAGCTTGGCCGACCTCGGGAAACCGAAGTGGGACGGTGAGCGCGAGGATGGCGAGCTGGTCGACGATGCCGAACGTCATGATGGCGATAAGGCAAAGTCAAAGCGGGTCTACGAAGATGGGATGGCCCGAGCATTTATTGCGGCACACGAGTCTCTCTTGCCCGAAGGGAGGCTTGTCATCGTCTTCGCACACAAAGAACCGGATGCATGGGAAACTCTCGTCGCAGCAATCATTCGCGCTGGATTTGTCGTGGATGCTAGCTGGCCAATTATGACCGAGAGAAGCTCGCGCATGCGTTCAATGGGATCAGCGGCGCTATCTTCGTCAGTCTGGCTAGTCTGCAAGAAGCGTCCTGTCACGGCCAAGCCCGGTTGGGACAACAACGTCCTGGAAGAAATGCGAGCAAATATCGCAGTCAAGCTGCGGGAGTTCTGGGACGCTGGCATCCGCGGACCGGACTTTGTGTGGGCGGCAACCGGGCCGGCGATGGAGGCCTACAGCAAACACCCCGTAGTGCGCAAGGCAAACGAACCCAACGCGACCATGGGCGTGGGCGAGTTCCTCAACCACGTTCGCCGCATGGTGGTCGACTATATCGTCGGCCAAGTGCTCACCGGCGAGCAAGGGGCGGACATGGCCGCCGCCGACCGGCTCGACGAAGTGTCGGCCTATTACCTGCTGCACCGGCACGACTTCGGCCTCGACGAAGCGCCTGTCGGCGCGTGCATTCTCTACGCCACTGCGTGTGGATTGTCGGATTCCGAGTTGGACAAGGCTTGGGATATTTTGGTTCACGCCGGCGGCGACGTCTCCGCAGAGGATGACGTCGTCGAAAGCGACGATGACAATACCGAAGGAGACGATGAACTCGCCGAGGAAACTGGCGGCGGCAGCAAGGTGAAGCTCAAACCTTGGAATCAACGTCGCAACAAGAACATGGGGCACGAGGCGCCCGAGGGACGAGCCGTGCCGCTGATCGACCGCATCCACCGCGTGATGCACCTTTGGAAGGACGGCGACGTGCAGAAGGTCGATGAATTTCTCGATCAACATGCGCTGCGCAGGAACGAGTTGTTCAAACGCGTGGTGCAGTCGTTGATCGAATTGTCGACCAACAGCGAGCGGTCGCTTCTGGAGAGTATCAGCAACCACATCGGTGCGAAGGGAGCGAT
>DATKRK010000362.1:0-7096 GCA_035532215.1 Pirellulales bacterium
TTAGGCGGCGGAGTTTTTGGGTCATCCATTTCAGCAAGTGACTGCGCCGCGATCATGCAGTTTACAAGAAGGCGAGCGCGAGGCCGATGGTCACGATGGCCGCGCATCGTTGGCTTCGCGGACGTCGGCCGGCGGCGACCACTCTGCCGCGGCGAAAGGCTCGTCGACCTGGGTGTGGACGATGTGGTTCGTATAGTTCGACAAAGTCTTCATCCCCACCCCGAGGACGACTTCCAGAACCTGCTCGGGCGCGAAATCTGCTGCCAGAAACGCGGAAATGGATGCCTCCGCGGGCCATCCTCGGCGAGCGACCAGTTCGGCCGCCAAGACACGGAGAGCTTCCAGCCGCGGATGATCGATCGGGCGGCCGTTCCGTATCGCTTCCACAACGTCGTCGGGAACGTGCTGCATCTTCGCGATGACGCTGTGAGCCGCGACGCAGTAACTGCACTCGTTGGCCGCGCTCGCAGCCAGCAACACGACCTGTTGTTCGGCGGCGGAGAGCGACGTGCGGCTGAACTGTTCCGTGACTTGCAGATAGGCGCGAAGCAGAGGCGGCGCGTTCGCCATCGTGCTCAACAGATTAGGCACGAACCCATATCGCGACTGCACCGCACGCAAATCGCCTTGTGCGGTCGCGGGGGCCGAGTCGATCGAACGAGGCTTGAGATCCAACATACAGCTTCCTCCCAGTTATCCCTGAATTTGTCCCGCGCAGCTCGACCCCGCTCCGGCCGTGCAGCCGAAGCAGTGGCGCCCGGTTGCGATCCGGCGCTGGACCAGTCGAGCAAGCGCCGCGTCGTCGAGATCGCGAAGATTGCGCGGTTGATCGGGCGCCAGGCCGAGTTCGAGCATCTGGTTGAAATCGCAATCGTACAGGTTTCCGAGCCAATCCACCGAGAGTGTCGTCCGGCACATCAGCCCTTCCACGGTCGTGGGATTGAACGCTTCAACCAGTTTTTCCAGATACTCTTCGAGTTTTTGCTGCCGCAGCAGATCGACCAAAAACCGGCTGATGGGCATGTTCGTGATCGTGTACAGCCGAGTGAACTCAACCCCATGCCGCTTGCGCAACTCTCGCCGATAATCGACCTCCAGTTTATGCTGCGGCGGCGGCAACGACGGTCCAAGCGGGTTATAGACCAGCGCGAGCGTCAACGAAGATCCCGGCAGGCCGTAGCCGAGCTCGTTCAGCCTGTGCAAGGCCTCGATCGAGCGCTGAAACGCGCGATCTCCCCGTTGCCGATCGACATTCTCCTGCAGATAGCAAGGCAGCGAGGCGACCACTTCCACCTGGCGGTCGGCCAGGAATTCCGGCAGATCTTCGAAACCCGGAGCGACCAGGATCGTCAGATTGCAACGATCGATCACGCGCCGACCGAGCCGTCGCGCTTCGGTCGCCAGCCAGCGGAAGTTCGGGTTCATTTCCGGCGCCCCGCCCGTGATGTCGAGCGTGGGAATGCCGGCTCGCCGCAGCAAATCGATGCACGCCTCGGCCGTTTCCCGCGACATGCTCTCGCGCCGATCGGGGCCGGCGTCGACGTGGCAGTGCCGGCAGGTTTGATTGCAGACTTTGCCAAGGTTGATCTGCAGCGTCTCGATGCCGCAGGCGCTCAGGGCTGCAATGCCCTGGCCGTCGAGCGCCTGCGAAAAGCTCGCGACGCCCTCGCACGACTCGAGTATTCGACGCTGCTCGGCCGCAGCCGCCAAGCGATTGTGTTGACGGGCCAGCGTGAGTTCAACCATTGAACATCCTTTTGTCTCAGATCACTTGGCGCTTAACAGCATGGACCGTCGGCGTCGCAGCATGGTCCCGCTTGCTCGGTCGTCGCGCGGTATTCGGCGCCTTTGGTTTCGCGCGGATTGCGAAGCTTGCTGCGTCGGCAGTCGAAGTCGGCCGCTTCCGCCAACGGAACCTCGATCCGCGGTTCGATGCCGTCGAACAAACCCGCATACGGCCGCTCGAGCAACAGCCGATACGTCTTGTCGCACACAGCCGTGCGGGCGCCGCGCAGGTACACATGGCCATCGTCATCCTCGACTCGTTTGAACGGACCGCGATAAATCACCGCCTGGTTTCGTTCCAGGCAAGGCCCCTGCTTCCCCTTGTGGGCCACGACCGTCAGCGAGCGGAATTCGATCCCTTCGACCGTCCGCCAGGGCTCGCGTTGCCGCTTGACGACTTCAATTCCGTGAAAACCGGCGGCTTCGAAGGCCGCTAGGAACCGATCCTCGCGAAACGCCCCCGAGATGCAGCCGGACCACAACGCGGGGTCGCGCTGCAGGCGCTCTGGCACGTCCTCATCGGAAACGATGTCGCTGATGGCGGCCCGGCCGCCTGGGCTGAGCACGCGATAAATCTCCGCCAACAGTTGCGTCCGATCCTGCTGGCGCACCAGATTCAGGACGCAGTTCGAAACCACGCAATCGACGGAATCGTCGGCGATCATGGGCTGCTCGCGACGCAGGCGTTCCTCTAGGTTTCGCAGCGCCAGCCAACTCGCCGGGTCGTGTACCGGATGCTGCGTCAACTCGCGGGCGAGCAGGTCGAGATCGAGTTTCAGGTCCTGAATCAAACCATAGCGGAAGTCGACGTTGCTGAATCCAAGGCGGTCTGCGACGGATTGCTGGTGCTTGCGCGCCAACTCCAGCATTTCTCGATTGCAATCCACGCCGACGACCCGCCCTCGCTTGCCGACGATTTGCGCGAGGATGTAACACAGCTTCCCGCCGCCGGAGCCAAGATCGAGAACCGTTTCGCCTTCACGGGTGTAGGGCGTGGGATCGCCGCAGCCGTAATCCCGCTGGAGAATCTCCTCGGGAATTACGGAAAGAAAGTCAGCGGCGTATTCGACGGGGCAACAGAGCGCCTCCTCGCGCCGCTGAGCCGCCGCCGCGTAGCGGCGGTACACGGAGTCTTCGGTCGTAGCGGTCTTCGTGACATTTCGTTCCGGCATTCCGGTTTCCTTTCCAGGCGACGAAGCGGAGATTTCAAATCGTACAATCCTATCTCCCTCTCCCACGAGGAGAGACGCAATCCCTACATGTTACCTTTCCATCGCCGGCGATCTCTGTGAAATCGCACACACTTGCAACCAGGCGAGCCGTTCGCTTGCGCAGCAAGCCGCGGCTTTGAAATGGGCGATCTGTGAGCCAGCCCACAGAGGGCGTCGCGCGGCGAATGCTAGCGTGGCGAAAGTCACGCAGAAATCATCGGCGTTCGAGGGAGCTTCAGCATGTCGAGCAATAAGAAACGACTGGCGGCCATCATCGCCGGCGTGGGGACTTGGGCCGCGGCGCTGTATGGCGCGTTGGCCATCAGCCAATTTCACGGCGACTGGGGGCACGGCGTTTGCGGCCCTTGGGGCTGCGGACCGCCGGCGCAGGCGCTGGTTTCCTGCCATCTTTTTTGGGTCGTGCTGCTCGTCCTGCCCCTGTGCCTCGTCAGCGCCCATAGTACGACTGCCTCGCTGCGCCGAATCGGACTGGGCCTGCTGCTCGGCGGCGTCTTCGGTCTGTTCGCGGTGGCGGTTTGGCAAGCCGTTGTGTGGCTGCCCGCCGTCCAAGGATGGTCCCGCAGTTACTTCCTCCAGCGATACCTGTTCACGTTAGCGACGCTCGTCGAGGCGCCGATCGCGCAAATCTCGCTGGCCGGCGCGGTGCTGTGGCGAATCGCGAGACTGCGACAGGACAAGCCGACCGCCTATTGACGGCCCGCCGCGGGGGCGCCTTTGACCGCCTTGTCGAGGAACCGCTGGAACTCGGCGGGCGACTGAAAGCCCTCTTTGAATGCCGCCACTTTCCGGTCGGGCATCACGACCAGCACCGTGGGAAACGCCCGCACTCCAAGCTGCTCCATCAATTGCGGACGCTGTTCGCCGTCGATCGCCAGCGCGGCGAACGAACGATTGACCTTCTCGACGACCGACGGATCGCGAAACGTTTTACGGTGCATCAAGGCGCAATAGTGGCAACTGGGGGCTGTCACGAAAACGATCACAGGCCGCCTCGTCGAAGCGGCGCGCTGCAAGGTCTTGGCCTCGTCGGTTTGCCATTCGATTTCGGCGGCGTCGAGCCGTGAAGCCAGCAACGCCGCAACGCCGACCGCCAAGAACAAGGTCCGGTTTTCAATTCGCATGGTTCGTCTCCTGAAGTGATTGCTGTTGGCGGCGCCGCCGGCATCCAAGCGGGCGAAACGCGTCGCACGCTCCCTTGAATCGGAATTGCCGGGCGGCGGGCTGCGTGAATCCGTTCACAGTCGAAACGGCAGCGAGGCGAATCGCGAACCTTGTCGTTCAGACTTGCCGCCGGCGCTCAATCGAGCTTCTTGAGTTCCGCGAGGATTTCGCCGGGCGATGGCCGATCGGCGAAACTCGTGGCGCGGCGGACGTAGCGGATGACGCCGGCGCGGTCGATGAGGAATGTTGCGGGACGGTTGCTGAGCTCCGTGTGGATCCGCATCTGAAAGGCCACGCCATAGGCGGCGCTCACGATCTGCCCGGGATCGTTGAGCAGCGGATAATTGACGTCGTCCGCGCGCAGCCCCACTTCCTTGAGCAAGCGTTTTGCCGCCCACGACTCGTGCGGGTCGACGACGAGCAATTGGGCTCCGGCAGCCTCGAGGTCGGCGATCTTGTCGCGCAACTGCGCGAGCTGACCATGGCAGACCGGTCACGTATCGCCGTAGATGAAGACCAAGACTACGGCCTTTTGACCGCGAAACTGGCTCAGGCGAAGCGTTTTGCCGTCGAGACTCGCGAGTTCGAAATCGGGCGCCGGTTGGTTCAACTTCGCCGAGTCGATTTGATCCGCATTCCATTTGACCAGTTTCCTGATCGCGTCGGCCGAAAGCCGTTCTCCCTTGCGGTCCAGCGCATAGCCGAGATGAAGCTTGACGTCGCGGTTCTTTTCGGTTTTCGCCAGATTCTCCAACTCCGCGGCCAGGCTTCCGGCCTGTCCCGACATGCCTAGGGAATCGATGGCATACAGCCTGACGGCGGCGTCGGCGTCTTGCGTCGCCGCATCGAGCAAAGCGTCGCGGGGAATTTTGGCGCCAAGATAACCGAGCGACTCGGCGGCCAAGATGCGTGTCGGAGCGTCGGGAGCGCGAAGCGCCTTGAGAAGCGCTTCGCTCGCGTCCGAACCGGCGGCCGCCAGCGCTTGCCGGGCCCGCCAACGCGACTGCCAGCCGACGTCGTCGAGCGGACGCAAATAAGCGGCGGGCCGCGCCGGCGGCTTGGGCGCCCATGCCGCTTCATCCCACTGCCGGCCAATTTGCGCCAGCCATTCGGCGGGAGAGCGTCGAGGCTCCGCGGCCTCGGCAAAACAACTCACGGTTAATGTTGCGGCAGCGGTCAGACTGGCGAGGAAGGGCAGGCGAGCCACGACTTTTCTCCAAACCGATATTCCCAATGCGCTCGACATCTTAATTCCCGCGGAGATTTACGACGAGCGCCGCCAACGCAGTTTGCTCACGAACCGGCATGTCCGGGGCCATTGAGATGCTTCGACCATCGATAACGCCGCCAATCGGATGGGGAATGCTCGACGTGGCTGCAGGCGCGCCCTGCTGCATTTGCTTCATCAGCACTCCGCAATCTGGGCAACGGGCCAGATGCTGCCCGACGCGCTTCTCGATATCGGGGGGCAGCGCGTGCGCTATGTAATCGGGCATGAATTTATGCACCTCGCGGCAACTGATCCCGCCAAAGTGGAATTCCCGATTCTCGTGAACGCGGGACGACATGTAGACGCCGCCCCAGGCGACCAGCAACAGCGTCAAGCCGACGGCTAGCGCGCGATTCACCGCCTCGTGTCGCCGGCGGCGCTTCGGCAGGCGCACGGTGCGGCCCAGCAGCCCGGGCGGGCACGGTTGCCATTCGTCGGATTGGTTCGTTTCTTTTTTCATGGCAGGTCTTTGCCGAGCGAGGCTCTTCGTTGCCTCTTTGATTATCGCTTCCAGAGCTTGTTAAGAATGTAAAGCCTCTTACATTAGAGCCGATTTTTCAATTTCCCATTTCAGGCGCCGGACGAAATCCTGTCGACCTTGCTCGGGCTCCGTTCGGCGTGTTATTACTCAAATGCTTAGGCGGCGATGCCGAGACGCTCGCGGCCAGGCGGTCGATGTTCGTGATCGTCAGATTGCGCCTGGCCAGCTTCAAATACCCCTCCAACTGCAACTCGCCGAGCAGCATCGTCACCGTTTCTCGCGTGCTCCCGATGATGTTGGCCAGATCCTGGTGCGACAGCTTGATGCTCAACTGCACGCCCGCGGCCGTCTTTTTGCCGTATTGCTCCGCCAGCTCGAGCAGCAGATGGACCAACCGTTCGCGGTTCGAGCGGAACAGCAGGTACTTCAGCCGGCGCTCGATCCGCTTGCGGCGCAGGCCGATCAATTTGGTGATCCCCAGCGAAACCTGGGCGTAACTTTCCATCAGCCGCTGGACCTCGGCGGCTGGAATCAGCACCACGGTCGAGGCCTCGACCGCCTCGGCGTACTCATCTCGCTCGCCGGCGTCGAAGAGGGATAATTCGCCAAACAGTTCGCCGGGCTCGATGAACGCAAGAATCGCCTGCTTTCCTTCCGCCGAAAAACTGCAGATTTTGACTCGCCCCGAGGCCAGCAGCAGCACGCCATTGGCTTCGTCGGCCGGCAGATAGATCGGGCTCGATCTGGGAAAATTGCGTGCGCGGCAGCGGCTTTCGACCTTGGCGAGTTCCTCGGCGGGCAACTGCTCGAAGGGATTGCAGCGCTTGAGGAACCAGGTCTTTTCGGACATGTCGCAGCGCCGCAAAACAGGAAGCTGGTGCAAGGGAGCGTCAGAGGCGTCGGCGCCGATTTGTGCCGCGCGATCGATCAGCCATTCAATGTCATGTCAATTGTAGCAGCCGGCTTGCCTGTCGAGAATTAAAGCCGATCAACAGGCAATTATCGGCTGGCGATGGCTGATAGACTGTTATACGTCTCGCGGCGCGAAATGATGCCTTTTCACGACAGCGGCTGTTTGGTTTAATACGCCCATTCTCGATGACTCCGTAGACGGAAGGGTGGTCAAGGATGACCCGCATAGCTTTTTCGGAAGTAGATCAGCAGGCC
>DATKRK010000363.1:0-8646 GCA_035532215.1 Pirellulales bacterium
AAGCACTTCAAGGGCTTCATCGGACAATAATCGGCCGTCGGGCAATGCAATAGCCATAATTGCCGCCTATCACTTCACTTACATATGTTTCGGATCTGTTTCCGGTAATGCTGTCGTGCAATTTACGTGCCGGGGTAATAACGACTCGTGGAGCAGCGTTATGCTGAAGCATAACCTACGGGTCTGCGGGTCCGTGCAGCGCACGACGAACTTACGCGTGCGCAAACTTCTGAAGCGCCAGCGTCTTGATCCCGCGAAGATCGACTTTGCCCGTGCCGAGCACGGGGATTTCATGCACCTCGATAAAACTGTCGGGCGAAGGGATCCATAAATTCGGCAGCCCGTCGTGCGCCAGGTCTTTGCAAATCTCGTCGGGCGTCTTTTCCAAGGGCATGTGCAGCACGACGATTCGCTCGCCCTTGCGCTCGTCGGGAACGGCCGTGACGGCGACCTTCAGCTCGTCTTCTCCGGCGCCGATGATTTTTTGGATATGTTCTTCGATCTTCAGATGCGGCACCATTTCGCCGCCAATTTTCGAGAACCGGCTTTCGCGGCCCGTGATGCGGATGAAGCCGTCGTCGTCGATCATGGCGATGTCGCCAGTCATGTACCAGCCGTCTTTGATCACGCTGGCCGTCTGCTCGGGCCGGCCCAAATAGCCGCGCATCACGTTGGGCCCTTTGATCCACAGCATGCCTGCTTGGTTCGGCGGCAACGGCTGGCCCGAGTCCAGATCGACGACCTTGGCGACGACCTCGGGAATCGGGCGGCCCACGGTCCCTTCTTTGCGCAGAATCTGCGAGGTAGAGACCGCGCGGCTATCGGGAATATTGACGGCCACCAGCGGCGACAATTCGGTGGCCCCGTAACCCTCGACCGGCCGGAAGCCAAATTTGGCCTCGAAGGCGTCGCACAGTTCGATCGGCAACTTCTCGGCGCCGGCCACCGCCACGTCCATGTGCGAGAATTCCTCGGGCTGGCAGCGCTTTAAATAGAATCGCAAGAACGTGGGCGTGGCGATCAAGATCGTGGCCTGGTGCTTGCGGCACATTTCGCCGACGTGGCGCGCGTCGCGCGGGTCGAAATGGTACACGCCCTTGGGCGGCAGCGTGAGCACGGTCCAGAGCGTGGTGGTGAAGCCGAACGAGTGAAAAAACGGCAGCACGCCGGCCACGACGTCGTGATCGTTGAGCTTGACGAGTTGATCGATGGCGGCGACGTTCGATTGAACATTGCGCTGCGAGAGCATCACGCCCTTCGGCTCTCCGGTCGAGCCCGAGGTGAAGATCACGGTCAGCAAGTCGTCCTGCCCGATGCGCGTCAGCCCCAGCCAGCGTTCCAACAGCCCGGCGGGCGTGGCGTAGGCCTGAATCGCGGCGACGAGTTTGTCGATGGCGGTGACTTGATCGCGGAAGTCTTCGAGCAACACGAGTTCGGCGTCGAGTTCGAGCTTCATTTTTTCGACGACGCGGCGGCTGGTCAGCACGTGGCGAATGCCGCACTGCCGAATGCAGGAATTCATCACTTCGGCGGGCATCGTGTAGTTCAAGTTCACGGCGATCCGCCCGGCCAAGGGGAGCGCGGCGTTGGCCAGCGCGCCGCCGACCGAGGGCGGCAGCAGCAAGCCCACGTACTTTTCGTCCGGCGCTAGCACCTCGCGATTCAACAGCCGCCGCAAAATCAGGCAGCGGAGCAGGACCTCGCCGCCCGTGAGTTCCTGGTTCGTCGAGTCGGCCAATTTGGGCCGCCGCAGGCTGCGGCGGCAGGCTCGCAGCATGGCCCGCGGCAGAATCATGGGGCGCGTCTGGCGTTGTTCCAAAGCTTGGGCTCCCAATTCCGCAACTGTCTGGCGAACCGTGCCCAGGCCGCCGAGCGGATCGAGCGGCCGGCCGAAATAAATCGACACGGGATAGCGCCAACGTTGCGGGAGTTTCCAAAAGAACTTGCCCCCCCGAGAAGCTAAAGATACTGCCCCAGAGTTCATCGAGGTAGACCTCCTCATAATCGCTAAGTCCGGCGCCCGGTTGAATTCCGCGCCGCCGCGACTCGATAACCAACGCTAACGGCGCGATTTCGAGACGGTCGCGCCGGCCGGCGACGGGCTTTCGCGAAACGGGAGCGGAGCATGGAGTTCAACCGCAACCATTACTTCATGGCCGGGATCGTGCTGCTGCTGTTGGGCATCCAATTGCGGCTAGTCGAAGGCTTCGTGCTCAATGAGACGGCGACCCGGTTTCTCACGCACCAGGCCGGCGGAACCGCGAGCGTCGCGGCCTCGATTTTGCCCTCGATCGGACCGGCGCCGCGCAAGACGGTCAGGCCGCCCGATTGGCTCGGTTGGGCGCTGATGTCGGTCGGCTCGGTGCTGATTCTGCACGCCCTGGCAATGAAAGGCCCCGGCGGCGACCATTAGACTTGCTCGGCGTCGCGGCGGAGATCGACGCCCAGCCACAACAGCGCGCCCAAGATCGAGACGCCGCCCGCCACGGCCAGGCTCATCCGCCAACCCAACTCGCTGCCGTACTGCTCGGCGAAATACGCGCTCAACAGCGGCGTCAGATACGGCGACAGCGTTCCGCCCACGTTGCCGCCGGTGTTCATCAGCCCGCCCGCCGCGCCGCCGAACCGCCCGCCGAGTCCGATGATCGTGGTCCAGAACGCCCCTTCGCAAGTCCCCAACAAGGCCGCCGCCAGCGCGAAGGCCGCCAAAGTGACCTGCGGGCGGCTGCTCAACAAGCCCAATTCGAAGACCACGCCGCTGGCGATCATTCCCCACATCGGCACGAGCCCGCGCCCGAGACGAGGCGAAAACGCCGCCGCCCGGTCGGCCAGCCAGCCGCCCAACACCATGCCGGCGCCCATCGTCAGCACGATCAACGTCATAGACCTCCGGGCGACGTCGACGCCCTGCTGCTCGACCGTCTCGAAGTAGTATTCGATCCAGTAAAAGAACAAGTATTGAAAGTAGCCCTGCGCCGTGTAGCTCAGCGTGACGAAGATCACGCCGCGACGGCGGAGCGCGTCGAACACCGAGCGAGCTTCGACCGGACCTGGCTCCACAGGGCGCGGCGGCGAGGGCGCCGGCGATGTCACCCTGGCGCCGAACGTCCAGACGCCGGCGACGGCCAGCGTCAAGCCGCCGCAAACGAGAAACGCCTTCGGCCAGTCGACGTGCTCGATCAATTCCCCCAGCCCGTAATACGTGAAGGCGATCCCCAGACAGGCGGCCATCGTCACCATTCCGTTGGCCGTCGCCCGGGCCGCGGGCGGCGCATACTGAAACACCATTCGCGCCGCCGAGGGGTGCAGCGGCGCGTTGAAGGTCCCCAAGATCCAGCGCACGACGACGAGCCCCAGCCAAACGGCGTGGCTCTCGCGAAACGCCAGGCCAACGCAACCGGTAAGGCCGACGAACAGCGCCGAACCGAAGGCGAACGCCATCAGCATCCGCCGCGGCCCGAAGCGATCGAGTAGCCAGCCGCCGGGCAGCATCGCCAGCGTGTACCAGAGCAAGAAGGCCGAATAGACCTTCCCCATCTCGGTCGGAGTCAGTTCGTACTGCGCCATGATCCGCTCGGCGCCGGCCACCGAGATGCCCACCCGGTTGAAATGCCCCAGCGCCACCAGCAGCATCAGCAAAACGACGATTCGCACGTACGCGCGACGCGGCAGAGGCCCTGGGGACGCTGTATTCGATTGCACGGGGGCATCGGGCACGAATTCCAGCCTTTCGCGACAAGGGACGGCTGCGCCACGATAACACCTCCGCCGCCGGATGCCAGCAGGCAAGAGACGGTTTTCAGCGCCCGGTATTCTGCTTTCGCGGCATTCTCTAGCGGTCGTAGGAACGAGTTCGCGCCGGCCCGGCCATTTTTTCGATCAACAGCCTGGCCAGCGGCGGGGGTATAACGTCGCGGGAAAAAAGTCACTCCCCAGTCCCCCCAACGCGAAGAGCTGCCCGTTTGTAGCCTCGGAGGGCGTCGAATTGCCGCGAAGATAGACCGAATGGGTGGTCGCAGGTTAAAAAAAACTGCGGGCCGAGTGCAAAACGGGTATACTCAGCACTTCGCCCCGGTTTCTACAGTGGGGCGCCGTCGAATTGCCGGTTGCCGAGGGCCCGTGAGGGAAAGCCATGAAAGGTTCTGATCGCGAACTTCACCAACAATTGGCCATCTTAGGGGCTCGGCAAGGCGATCCCGAGAGCCCTGCCAGCGGCACCCTGTATGCCCGACGCCGTCGATTGCAAGCCGAATTGGAACAAGCCAATCTGGAACAGGCGGGCGAAGCGAACGGCAAGGACTTGCCCACGGGCGCCGTGGCCCTCGAGGCTCGCACTCGGCACAGTCGGCCGATCGATACGATCGATCGAGAATTGCGACGCGTCGAGCAGGAAATTGGCGCCGTCCAGCGCCAGATCGACTCAATCAGCCGAATCGTGGCGCGCCACAAAAAGGCCGAAGCTCGCCGCTAGTGCTGGATTGGTCGGCAGCCCTTACCATGAGCGAAGCGACACGAGCAAACCCCACCGATTTGCCTGGCTGACGCTTCAGGTTTGTCTGTTCCTCGACGCCCAAACAACGCAAAACGCCCGTTCGCCGGCGAAGGCGATCGGGCGCGCGGTTTAAAAAAGGGCTTGTGCCTCGTTGGCGTCAGCGGTTTAACGAAACGCCGGCCGTGATGCCTTGAATGAAGACCGTCTGGCGGTCGCCGCCCGTATTGATGCCCATGGCGGGCAGCGTATAGCTGACCATGTTGGGCGAGCGGGCGACCCCGCCGATCACGATCCCTGTCCAGCCGACGTTTAGCGCGAGCGACCGATAGACTTGATAGTTTAAGCCCAGCCGCAATTCGCCCAACGGCGAGAACTGCGTGGCGTAGTGCGTGTGGTGGACGCCCAGGTTGTACAAGTTCGGCGTGTTGACCGAAGGCACGAAACCGTAACGTAAGATGGTGTTGTCGTGAGGCAACAGCACGAAGTTGGGCCGGTTCAGGGCCGCGTTGGGCCGGTTGGCGATCCAGCCGTTCTGCTGGGCGGACTGGAAGTTGGCGCCGGCCATGAATCGACCTTCGGCGGAGAAGGACAACCGTCCTTTGGCCTTCGTGTAGCGAAGGCCGATTTGGCCGCCCACGACGTTGTTGTCGGCGGTTTGCGTAAAGGCCGTGTCGGACAAAATGCCGGAGTACACGTCTCCGAGGGCGGGCGGCGGGGGAACCAGAGCGACCGTGGTGTGGTTGCCCGTGCCGCTGAAGTAGAAGCTGTCGCGGAACCGTACATAGCGGACGCCCGCCATCAGTTCCCAGGCGCCTCCCTTGCGGCCGTTGGCCATCTGCCAGGTCCGCATGACTTCGATGCTCCAGAACCGCGATGTGTACTTGGTCGTCAAGTGGGGAAATACGATGGGGAATTGAGCCAGGTCGCCGTAGTCGGTGGCGTGCGGGATATCCGGGAAGCCGTCGGGCGGCGGCACGAAGGCCGGCGGCGGAGCCGCGTTCGGCGTGCCGATATCTTGACCCGAGGCGCCGAAGACGCCGTTGCCGTTGAGGTCGGCGTTGACCGCAAGGAAGCCGGTCAGGCCGCCGCCGATAAAGCCCGCCGGTTGGTTGGCCGGAATCGGCAACACCTCGTCGACGAAGCCTTCCAGCGGCGAAACGCCGTTGACGAACGGTGCATTGAACGACACGCCGGCGTTGCCCGTCGTCAATGTCGAAGTCGAGGAGTGGAGCACCAGCGTGCCGACCATCCAGCCCTTGCCTTCGTCGTCGACGTAACCGAGCTGCAGGCGTTCGCCCGATTGCAAGCGCGGGGTGATGAAGCCGGTGTCTTGGGTGTTCTGTTGCGTCGTGAAACCGGCGCCGTCGAACACGAGCGGATGATAGTCGGGGTCGCCGATCGGGACGCGATCAGGCGCCGACGTGGACATGCCCACCGCTTCCGCCGAAAAGAACCAGCCCTTCGGCCTGCGAGGTCCGCCGCCGTAGTAACTCAAGTCGGCAGGAGCGAACAGCCGCGTGTCCTTGATGCCCGGCGCCCACTGGTCTTCCGTCAACTCTTGGGCCGCGGCCATGGACGTCACCAGGAGTTGCAAGCCCAGTGCAAGCCACAACTTCATGCGATTGATCGACATCGTTTGTGTCTACCTTACCAGCAGAAGATTCCGCGCACTCCCTCCACACTGGAGAGTCCATGCTGTGCCCGTGCGGGTAGTATCGGAAGTGCTGGCGGAACTAGTTGAGCAAGAACGGCAAAACTTGCCGCAAATGTTGCACAACCGGCCGATTCGGATTCTTTCAGCGACAACGAGGGAGTGCTGGAGAAGCTGGGCAGGGGGACGTGCCCCCAGCCGCCGAAAAGTCAAGGCCAAATTACTCGGGCCTTAGCGAAGGCGCCGAAAAAACCAAAACAAACGAGCCGCAGAGGAAACGGCGCGACAGAAAGGAAAATGGCCGCCGCAGGCGGGGCAGGTACCTGTGGCGGCCTCCTCAAAAGGGACAAGCCCTTCCAAGTGCCCGCCATTATGAGGGTTCGCTCGGCGATTGCAAGAGCCTTCAAGCCAAAACTCGCCGATTCTCCTCGCCGGCGTCGTCGGCGGGCAAGTCCAAGCCGGTTCTGCCGAGAGGGGGCCGCGCCTGCCGCGTTACGCCGGCTATGCGTGGGTGCAATTCAGCGAGGCTACGAGAGTCCCTCGGCGTGGAAAAGTTGCAGAGTTCCGCGCGAGGCGGCATCGGTGTTGACCCGCCTGCCAGCTTTTCCCTATCCTGGCCGCCGCGTTTCAACGAATGCTCGCTGCCAGGGCGCCCCGTCGCGGAGAACGTATGCGGATTATCGACCGCTATCTGCTGCGCCAATTCGTCCACGTCTTCTTGATTTGCTTTATTAGCCTGGACGGCCTATACGTCGTCTTCGACGCGTTCAGCAATCTCGACGAGTTCTTATATTACGCGGAAAAGGACGGCGGCGGGCTGCTGTCGATGATGGGCGAGTTCTACGCCTATCGAACGGTGGCGTTTTTCGAGCAGATCAGCTCGATGCTGACGATGATCGCCGGCATGTTCACCGTGACCTGGATTCAGCGCCACAACGAACTAACGGCCCTGATGGCGGCCGGCGTCTCGCGAACGCGAATTATCGTGCCGATCGTCGTTGCGGCGGCATGCACCAGCCTGGGCGCCAGCGCGGCTCGCGAATTCGTCATTCCCCAACTAGCCGACGAACTTGGGCGGGATGCGAAAAACCTGCGGGGCGAGGCGGGGTTGGAGTTGAAGCCGCGATTGGACTTCGAAACGAACGTGCTGTTGCACGGCAAGGTGGCGTATGCCAACGAGCAGCGGATCAACGAGCCCAGCTTCATGTTCCCGCGTTCGCTGTACGGTCAGGGGCGGCAACTGGCGGCGGAAAACGCCTATTATTTCGCCCGGCAGGCGGACCGGCCGGCCGGCTATCTGCTGCGCGGCGTGATACGGCCGCAGAATTTAGCCGAGCAACCGTCGCTCGAACAAAACGGGAGCCCGCTCTTGATCACGCCCCGCGACGCCGATTGGCTCAAGCCCGACGAGTGCTTTCTGGTCAGCAACGTTAATTTCGACCAGCTCACCGGGGGAGAAGGAATGAAGAAATTCTCGTCGACGAGGCAGTTGATCGCGGCGCTCTCCGACCCGAGCCTCGGCCTGGCGGGCGATTACGGCGCCGACGTGCGCGTGAAGATTCACGCGCGAATCATCCAGCCGTTGATGGACATGACGCTGTTGTTCCTCGGGCTGCCCCTGGTGCTCAACGGCACGAATCGCAACGTGTTCGTGGCGATCGGGCTGTGTGGCGCGGTCTGCACGGCCTTCATGCTGGTGGCGATGGGCTTTCAGTATCTCGGCGCCGCGGCGATGTTGCGCCCCGCATTGGCCGCCTGGGCGCCGCTGGTGATCTTCGTGCCGATCGCCGTCGGCATGTTCGACCGCATCGAGTATTGACAGCCGACTCCGTGCCCACCGACGCGTACCGGGCATTTTCAGGACGTTTTTCAGCATCCGCGTTCGCCTGAGATTCTCCAAAACTCTCTGGTACGGCTCGGGAGTGAGCGGATTCTGAGCGGATTTCGGCAGCGGCAGCTCGTGTCGCACGTTCGAAGTAGTTGCCAGAACGTAACGGTTCGACGCGCAGAGGTACCTCTTCGTCCTTCGATGTACGCATCAACGAACGCGGCGAGGGTGGTGGCTTCGGGCTTTTGCCGCGGCGCCAGCAAACCGAGGCTGACGAGCTTCGCGTACGTCGGGTCGGGCAACTTGGCGGCCCAAGCAGCCGTCTCGGGATCGAGCTGGTTGGCGAGCTTGATGCAGCCCACGATCCGCTCGACGGAGTCTTTGAACCGCTCGGCGTCGCGTTTGCTGATCGAGCCAAGGCGAAGCGATTTGCGCGACCGGTCGGGCAGCACGATCTGCAGCCGCCAGCCGTTGTTCTCCCGATTGAGTGATGCCATTTGCGTGTCTCTCCGCGTAACCGTACACCGGCGCCAGGTGGCTCTGGGGCGGGCGGGGCTAGGGGCGGGGGTCGGGAGAATTCTGGGCCAGCCGTCGCTGAGCACGACGGCGCCGGCGCCGGTCGGCGGCGTCGCGGCGCTCGTCGGTTCGGTAATTGCGAACCGCTTCGGGGTGCGA
>DATKRK010000364.1:0-3649 GCA_035532215.1 Pirellulales bacterium
TCATCGAGCGGATGCTGACCGTCAGCGAGACGTGCCGCCTGCAAGGCCGCTCGATCTTCAGCTACCTGACAGCCGCTGTCGAAGCCCACTTCCGCGGTCAACCCGTCGCCTCGCTCCTCCCCGGCGCGTGAACGGTTACCCTAGCATGAACACGGAGAAAAAGCCGATCCCAAAGCGGCCAATCGCTTGCATCCCGGATGCTACCAAGCCAGGGAACTCCTCCATGACAAGAGGCGATCGCCAAAACGACGTTCCAAAGTCCAAAAGCGGACCAGTCAAAACTAGCTCGGACATTCCAATACCGTTGTCTTCTACAAGAAGCCATTCGCCGTCGTCGCGATATGTTAGCCAGACTTTAATCTCTCCCCAAGTTGCAGGGCGGCTTTGAAAGCGCCGACGCGATTGTACAGCGTCTGTCGCGTTCTGAATGAGTTCGCGCAGTGGAACAAGAGGATCGTTACCATAGAGCTGTGCTCCCCCAAGGCTCGTAACGATTCGAGGAACATCCGTGACCTTAATACGCGCATCAACGGGCCGCCAGCCGCGTGTTTGAACTGTTTTGGCAAGAACTTCTGGTGACCCGACACCTTTAACGCGGCGAGCCTTTAGCGATTGCCGTCTTGGTTGTAACAATAAGTCGACGTTCCTTAGCTCAGCGTCAACAAGGGACAATGTGTCATAAGCGAGCCACCATGCCTCCGCATCATCACGATTAAAGGGCTGTCCGGTCGTGAATACTACGGCGTCGGATTCGATGTGCGGTCGTGCTAGCTTTTCCTGAAAGGACCAATGGAGTTCTGAGACGCCGCTCGGCTGACTTATGGTTCTTAGGAATCGCGGAGCGCGCAGTGAGTCGAGGTGTAGTGCATCCGCAACTCTTAGCAAGCACGCGATTTTCACACGATCGACAAGATTTCGGGTTCTCTGTGGAAATGCACCCAAGTCCTGAGACAAGTCCTGCTCGACCTTTGGGACGCTCCACCAGTGACTATGTGCGATGTCTCCAATCGTCTTTCCATAAAAGAAGCGAAGGTCGCTATCTTCGATGAGGTGCTGCTGTTCACCGGAGTGATTGATCCATGCCTGTTCAGCCAGGACCGCTGCCTGCTGGGCATGGAGCTGCCGTAGTACATCGGGAAGGATCTGTTTTGCAATGTCCTCGGTGGTTGGTTGCAAATCAGTTCCGCCATCACTCTCTCGTTGCGATTGAGACCATCGAGCAATTGCGTCCTTCCAAGTTATAGTCTGCTTGATTTCCTCGATCCCGCCGGAATAAGCTGCAACGGTCATGGCCGAGTCGTGAAGTAGGATACTTGCACCGAGAACGAAGCCCTCTGGCGGCGAAAGGCTGATAGAGCCTTCGGCGACGAGTGAAGCGGTTTCCCAAAGGGCGTCGAGATGGGTAAGGTCATGAACTGTGAGTCCGGGAATCTCCGCGCGAATGCGTGCGACGAGGTGGGCAACCTTCTCGCGCATGTGCAAGAATTGGTCGCGAAAGAACTCTTGCTCGTCAATTGTGGCGTCGGGGCGCTGCTTTACGAAGGCATGCTGCCAGAGCCACGTTTGGCGAAAATCGGGATGAGCAATTGGCATCGTCAATCCTTGAACGAGGAACCAGACATCCATCTATTTTTACCGCGGTTGGATGCGTCGGCAAGCGATGGGTTGGTTTATGAGTCGCGGCGATGGGCGGGCTTGAGCCGCGTCGCTTGCAAGGGCGAAACGCGAGGCGAGCCGGGCGTCTTCAAAAAGCGCGAGGCAGAGGCGCGATCGTGGAAAGTCAGCCGGCGTAAGATGGCCCAAGGACGCCGCGGGTGGCGAACCGCAGATCCAGACGCGCATCCTTTTCGTTCGGTCGCACGGATTTGCACGCAGGGCGGAGGTCTGCTAGACTGGTCTAATAGGCAGGTCTATTTGCATGAGGCGCTTATGACTTCCATCAGCTATTACGAAGCGCGGACGCATTTCTCCGAACTGCTCGACCAGGTGGCGCGGGGCAAGAGCATCCTGATTACCCGCCGCGGTCGTCCGGCCGCGCTGCTGACGCCGCCTCCCGAGGAGGCTCGCAAGGATGTGAAACAGGTGATCGGGGAGATGAAGGCCCTGCGGCGCGGCAACACGCTTGGGAAAGGGGTGACGATCCGTGATCTGATCGAGGAAGGCCGGCGTTTCTGACGCGGCCGGAAGGGGGAGGGGACTGGCGATGGCGAAGAGAAAAGGCAAGGCGAAATCGCGGGCGTTCGTACTGGACTGTTCGCTGAGCGTGGCGTGGTTCTTCGAGGACGAAACGGACGCCTATGCACAGGCCGTCGAGGATTCATTGCCGGCTGCCGCGGCGATCGTGCCGGCACTCTGGCCGCTGGAAGTGGCGAACGCACTGCTGATGGGTGAACGCCGCAAGCGTGCTACGGAAGCCAAGGCGACGACGTTCCTGGGCCTGCTCAAGGCCCTGCCGATCGCCCTGGATGATGAAACGGCCGGTCGGGCGTGGCAGGAGTCGATTCATCTGGCCCGGACGCACCGCCTCTCGGTCTATGACGCCGCGTATCTGGAACTGGCCCTGCGGCGGGGCCTGCCTCTGGCCACGCTGGATGACCGGTTGAAGGCGGCTGCGGCTGCGGTAGGAGTGGGTGCATACCGCCCGTAAGTCGCGGTCGCGAGAAACCAGACATCCATCCTTCCCAATCCCGGCGAAGCCGGACATTTTGCCGCATCAGAACGGCGGCGGCCCGTCGCCGCGAAACAGGGCGAACTCGCTGCCGTCGCCGACGCTCTTGAGCTCGTCGACGACGACAAATCCGCTTTTGCCGTCATTGAGAACCAGGCGGTAGACGCCGGGACGGACGATGGCGCCCCAAGTCAGGTGAAATCCCCCGCCCCACCATGCCGGAGCGGTTTCGCCGGCCGGAGTCTGATCGATCCGAATCTGCGTGATGTCGATCGGGTTGCCCCGATGGTCGATGATTTGCCCGACTTTGGGCCGCAGGCGCCGTGACATGCGTTGCTTCCTTCGCGTCGCCTCGTTGTAGCGGATGCCCCCTCCGCGGCAAGGATGCCGCGTCTACAGGAGTTGTGCGGTTGCAAGCCAGCCGCCGGGCGATTAGCTTCGAGCGGCGCGTCGGCCAGCGAAGCCCCCCCGGCGAGCGGGCGAAACTCCAGGATTTATAACCTCGCTCGGTTTATCGATATTCGACCGAGCTTCGCCGGCCGAAAGCTCGGTAAATCCAGGCCCGTTGCCAGTCGGGTATAACGCATTATGTGCCATGAAGGCCGAATATTAATCGTGAACCGGCCGTTTTTCGCCTTGCCGAAGGCCGCCAGCCGCCGGCAGATCGCTGGTTTTCTCGCGGAAAAAGCGCCAGGCGCCGCCTTCCGCCGCGCGAACACGCCCGGCCGCATAAATCCTCATGGTTATAAATCATGGCGGCAATAAAACAGTGGCCGCCGAGGCTGAAAAGATTACAATAGTGTGTTTGCGGCGTCGCGGGGTCTGCCCTGCCGCCGCGCGGCCGTCCGTCGCTTGCCAAGAGGAGAACTGCCCTGAGGCGCCATCCTTTTCAACTCGGTTTCGCCGCCGTGGCGATGCTGGTCCTGCTGAGGCTCACCATTGGTTGGCACTTTTTGTACCAGGGGCTGGCCAAGTACGAAG
>DATKRK010000365.1:0-9792 GCA_035532215.1 Pirellulales bacterium
CTTGCACGGCGAAATCTTGAGCTATAGTTCCTAATGCCAGGGCGTTTGGTCGGCTGCTTCACCGCCGGCGCTTTGGCAGGGACGCCGCACGAAGCGTCAGAAATTACCCCGCGGCGTGAGCCCGGCGAGCGTCGATTCTGACAGACTCTCGCCGGGTTTTTTCATGCGCTGGCGACATCCATCGCGTGCCCTCGCCCGTTTCACATCAGGGAGTCACGGGCGCCCTCGCCCGTATCGTATCATGGAGTCACGGGCGCCCTCGCCCGTATCGCGTTGCCGGGCGGGGGCGCCCGGCCCTCCCTTCGCCGGGCGGGGGCGCCCGGCCCTCCCTTTGAGAACGAAGCGAACAGGCCTGTTCCCTGGCGGCTTGCCGCACCGGCGGCCGCATCCGCTGGAAGGCGGCGGCCGGGTGGATTATGCTTCCGATGATGCTGAACTGGGCTTGTTATGCGCCTTTTCGATTCTCGAAGCTACAACCTCAAGGTGATTTCGCATGCATTCCTTCTGCCGTTCGCTTAATGCTCGCTCGTCGAAACTCTTTGCCCGTTGGATGCTGGCTGCCGGCGCCGCGATGACGCTCGTAGCCGCCACGAACCTTGCCGCCGCCGAGCCTCTGAAGCAGGGAGAGCGAATCGTCTTCTTGGGCGATTCGATCACGCAGGCCGGCGCCGCGCCCGGCGGGTACGTGACGCTGGTCAAAGAGGCGATCGCCGAGCGCGCGCCCGATTTGGGCGTCCAGGTGATCGGCGCCGGCATCAGCGGCCATAAAGTGCCCGACTTGGAAAACCGGCTCCAGCGCGACGTGCTCGACAAAAAGCCGAGCGTCGTCGTGATCTACATCGGCATCAACGACGTTTGGCACTCGCTCAGCAACCGCGGCACGCCGAAGGACGTTTACGCCGCCGGCCTGCGCAGGCTCATCGGCAAGATCCAAGCGGCGGGCGCCCGCGTGATCCTCTGCACGCCGAGCGCGATCGGCGAAAAGACCGACGGCTCGAACCAGCTCGACAAGATGCTCGACGAATACAGCCAGCTCAGCCGCGACGCGGCCCAGGAAACCAAGGTCCAACTGCTCGACCTGCACGAAGATTTTCGCAGCTATCTCAAGCAGCACAACTCGGCCAACGCCGAGAAAGGCGTGCTCACCACCGACGGCGTACACCTGAATGCGGCCGGCAACCGCTTCGTGGCCGACCAGATGCTCGCGGCGCTGGGCGTGCCGGAGAAGGCCGGGTTGCTCAGGCATATCGTGCTGTTCAAGTTCAAGGACGAGGTCACGAAGGAGCAGGTGCAAGAAGTCGTCGACGCGTTTTCGGCGCTGCCCGAGAAGATCGACACGATCGTCGATTTCGAGTGCGGCACGGACGTGAGCGTCGAGGGCAAGGCCGCCGGCTTCACGCACGGCTTCGTCGTCAGCTTCCGCGACGAGGCCGGCCGCGCCGCCTACTTGCCGCACGCCGCGCACCAGGATTTCGTCAAGCTCGTCGGCCCGCGGGTCGACAAGGTGCTGGTGTTCGATTTCAAGCCGTAAGGGCGGCGGTCCGCGCTGGCCGCTACGAAACGAGAGGAATGGCTCACGCGGAGAAGTTCTCGTGTCTTCCGCGGCTTGGCGTGAAATCATGTCCGATGCGTACCAATGTGCTTGGAATCAGCGGGCGGCAAAGAGATTCGACGACCGCGAGCGGAATTGCACCGGCAACGCTTGCCACCAGCTTTAGCTGGTGGTAGGAAAGCCAACCATGAAACGTCGTCTAGCCGGCTTTAGCCGGCTTCCTCTTGAGGAGGACGCACAAGCCGGCTAAAGCCGGCTCAAAGACAACAGGCGCTTTTGCTCGAATACCACCAGCTAAAGCTGGTGGCAGACAGCAAAGGAGATCAGCGGCAATTTCCGAATTCTTTTGAAGAAGCGTGGCCGGTGGCCGACTTCAAGCCGAGGTATACGCGAACGAACGCGAGGCAAGACGTTACCATGCGAAAACCGGTCAGCGCGCGAACGATTGGCGTCGGGTTGATCGTCGGCCATTTGCTGCTGGCGGCGGTGGCGGCGATCGGGCTGCATCAACGCGCCGCGGCGCTGGGGACCACCCAATCTGAAATGCTGTTCGTGGCCGTTCTCGCAATCTCCATCAGCCAAGCGGGGTTGATTGGCTTATGGGCGGGGCTGGCCAAGGCGCCGGCTGCCAGGCGGTTGGCGGCGGCGATCGGCGGAGGCGTGGCCGTTTACAGCAGTCTCAGGATCGCAGTCCCGATCGCGGGAGGCGTTAGGACAAGCAGCACCGAGAACTGGATTTTTCCCGCAGTATTTGTGTTGGCGCCTTTCGTTGCCGTCGCTCTGTTCGCCGCTGCGATGCGCCGGCGCGGGTTTGCCATCGAACGGCTCGCCCCCGGCGAAGACCGCGGCGAGCGGCGCGAAGCGCAATTCTCGCTGTTTCACCTGTTCGCGATTACGTTCGTCGCCGCGATCTTGTTTACGCTCGTCCGCCAACTTCGAGATAAGTGGGATGGCGCTGCGACCGCGTGGGAATTTTGCCCGATTGCCGCATTCAACGCTCTCATTTTCGTCTTGCACACGCAGATTTGCCTTTGGTCCGCCTTGGGAGCCGGGCGTCTGGCTCTGCGTCTCGGCGCGTTGCTGTTCTCGACCGCTCTCGCCGCGGCAGTCTACGGTCTCGCCACCGGCGGCCCCCAAAACGCCTATCTGATTTTTCTCGAGTTGATGACTATTTATTCAGTTTTGGTCGCGGGCACGCTGGGGGTGCTCCGCCGCTTCGGTTATCGCTTGCTGAGGCGCACCGCGCCAGCCAATGCAGGGTAGGAAGAGTAGTTCACTCTCCGCGTCTCCGCGTGAAATGATGCTTGGCGCCTGTAAACGCGATCGAGCGACGTAGGTTACGCTTCAGCGTAACCAAAGTAGCAGGCACACTCCGTGTGCCGTCGCGAGCCCCGTGATGGTACTCAATCGCAAGTCCGGTTACGGCACGCGGAGCGTGCCTACTACTTTGGCGCAAGCGCCGTTCGCTCTCAAACCGCTTCGCGGTTCCGCCGCACCCACTCTTGCAGATCGAGCGGCGTGTCGTTCTCGCGGTTGATGCTGGGAAACAGCGATTCCAAACGCAGCGAAGGCTTGGCCAACTCGGCGACCGAGTCGAGCACCAGGTCGGGCCGGTAGGCGTGATGGTCGAGGTCGGAACTCTTGGTTCCGCCGGAGAGCACCAGAATCGTGTGATAGCCCATCTGCACGCCGCCCAGGATGTCGGTCTCCATCGTGTCGCCGATCATCACCGTGTCGCTCGTCGCCAGCCGCAGTTCCTTGCGGGCGGCGCGCATCATCACCGGGCTGGGCTTGCCGACGCTGAACGACTTCACGCCGGTGACGGCTTCGAGATAGGCCACCGTCGCCCCGCAGCCGGGCCGCAGGCCGGTGGCCGTCGGGCAGTTCGGGTCGAGATTGGTGGCGATCAGCTTGGCGCCGCCGAGAATCAATCGCACGGCGGTTTCCAGCGTCTCCAGCGTGACCGTTCGCCCTTCGCCGACCACCACGTAATCCGGGGAATGGTCGACGATCGAGTAGCCGTTGCGGTGCAGCGCGTTGAGCAGGCCCCCTTCGCCGATCACGTAGGCCGTGCCGCGAGGCTTTTGTTCGGCCAGAAACCGGGCCGTCGCCATGGCGCAGGTGAAGATGTGACTCTCTTCGACCTCCATGCCCAGCCGCTGGAGCTTGGTCGCCACGTCGCGGCGCGTCCGCTGGCTGTTATTCGTCAAAAACAAGAAGGGGATTCGCTCCTGCAGCAACCGGCCGATGAATTCGGCGGCGCCCGGGATCAACTCGTTTCCTCGATAGATCACGCCATCCATGTCGATCAAAAAGCCGAGCCGCATCGTTGCTTGTTTCGTCATTGAATGTTCTACTGCGTCGATCATCTTGCGTGTCATCCGTTCCCGGCCGCAGTGCCCTGAGCCGCAGTGCCCTGAAGAGGGCCCCTTCGATTGCATCCGGCAATCCGAGCAACGCGCTGCGGTTGCGCTTAAGCTGTGCCCCGAATGCAGACCGCGTGCCGCAAACGTCCCTTCGTAAAAAGGGGGCTCGGCGGGTGGCAATCGCAAAGAGCGGCGCCTTAAGGCGATACGTCTTGTACCGCCCGGGCGGATGGAACATGTTTTTAATGTGCTGGCCCTGATCGCATCGGCGTAACGGCGCCAGCCATGCCTAGCTTTTAGGCGCCAGGGGCCCCAGCCCGGATTATTCACAGCCCGGCTATTACTTGACAAAGCGCTCGATACCAACCCGAAGCGCCAGCGAGGCAAGTGCGTTGCTCCACCTTGCTTGCGCTTCGGGTTAGTGTGGGCTGATGAATAATCCGGGCTAGCGGCGTTGCGCAACATAATGCAAGTTGGCGATCGGCGGCAGCGCATAGGCGATGCCCTAGCGAACTGGGGCTTCGCTTAGGCTCATTCCCAGCCACCCGTCACCTGGACCTACATCGATGCTCGTCTTACAAAGCCCCTACGACCGGCTTTGCATCAAGGCTTCGATTTCCTCCGCCTCGACGGGAATTTGGGCCATCAAGTCGATCGGCCCCGCTTCCGTCACCAGCACGTCGTTTTCCAGGCGGATGCCGAACCCTTCTGCTGGAATATAGAGGCCCGGTTCGACCGTCAGCACCCAGCCTGGGGCAAACGGCTCGTGCATCAGGCCGACGTCGTGAACGTCGAGCCCCAGCGGATGCCCTAGCCCGTGCATGAAGTATTTGCGGCAGGCCGGTTCGTCGGGCGTTTGCTTCTGGATGTCTTCGGCCGCGAGCAGCCCGAGGGCCAGCAGTTCGTCGTTCATCATCATCTGGGCTTCGCGCGTCCAATCTCGGTGCAGCTTGCCGACGACGGCGCCCGCGGCCGAAGCCCGCATCACGCGCAGCACGGCGTCGTACACGGCCCGCTGCCGCGGCGTAAAGCGGCCATCGACCGGAATCGTGCGCGTCAAGTCGGCGTTGTAATTGGCGTAGTTGGCGGCCACGTCCATCAACAGCAGTTCGCCGGCCCGGCAAGGCTGGTCGTTGGAAATATAGTGCAGCACGCAGGCGTTCGCGCCCGAGGCGACGATCGGCGTGTAGGCGAATTTCGCCCTGCGGCGCGTGAACTCGTGGGCGAACTCGGCCTCGACTTCATACTCCGTCACGCCGGGTTTCACGAAGCCGAGCACGCGGCGAAAGCCTTGATCGGTGATCTCGATCGCCCGCTTGAGCAAGTCGATTTCGGCCGGCGATTTGGTCACGCGCAACTGGTGCATCAACGGCGCCAGCCGCCGGTAGTCGTGCAGCGGATAGCGGGCCTGGCAGTCTTCGATGAAGCGGGCATCGCGCGTCGGCACTTCGACCATGGCCCGGCGATGCTCGTTCGTGTTCAAGAACGCCTGCTCGGCGTCGCACATCAGCACGTGGAACGTTTTGGGAAAATCGCTGAGCCACTTCACCGTGCGGACGCCGGAGATCTGCGTCGCTTCTTCCTTCGTGAGCTTGTGTCCCTCCCAGGTCTTGAGCAGTTCGTTCGGCTCGCGCAAAAACAAAACTTCACGCAGCTTCTCGTCGTGCGCATCGGGCGACAACACCAGCATCGACTCTTCCTGTTCGATGCCCGAGAGATAGAACAAATCGTTGTTCGGCACGAGCGGCAGCGAGCCGTCGGCGTTGGTCGGCAGCACGTCGTTGGCGTTGACCACCGCCACCGATCGCGGCGGCAGCAATTGTTTCAAACGGGCGCGATTCTCGACGAACAACGAAGCATCGATCGGGGCATGTCGCATGCAGAAGACCTTGTGGCAGGGCGTTTCGGTTCAGCGTTGGTTCTTCGTCAGGCCAGGGCGGCGGCCCAACGTATAAGAACAGCATCGAGCCTTCACATTTTGCGATATGAGAGCGGTTCCTCGCAATGGCGCCTTCCCGGCGCCCCGCGGCCTAGAAGCCGCCGACCGCGGGGCCTTTCGGGCGGCGGTGATTTATATTTTGGCCGATTCATTTATATTGCCGCGCGGGCGCGCGTTCGAATCGGCGTCGCATCGCAAAATTCTCCGAGAAAACACGCGGTTCGCGCCGCGAGCGGCCCTCGCGGCGGCGCTCAAAACAGGGCGTTTCATGCCCGATCGCCGCCCGTTTGGCGCCCATTTCGACGCCTTTCGATAAATCATCGCGACCAGCGTTTTCGCCCGCGGGCCGAGGTTTTGGCCGTTTTCTTGCGTCGCGGCGGCTTATCATTTCGTGTGGCGTATAAATCATGCTTTTTGCTCCCCTCGCACCGGCCGGCAAACCGACCTTAACGCGCCGCCGGCTTGCTGATATTGCGCGCGGCCAAGAATGAGGCATGCGTTGGCCGTGGGGCGGCCTTCCAGGCCGTCGGCGATTGACGGCCTGGAAGGCCGCCCCACGAGGCATCAAACGTCTCGTCGGAGCCCGCTGCAGTGTATGATCGCCAGCACATACCAGAAATCGATTGCCTCCGCAGCCTCACGGACCAAGCCGCTGCGAGATGACACTGCACGCGCTGCGTCGCTCAGACCAAGGGCGTTAGCGACCAAGATTTTGGTGGTGGGCGCCTGAGGCGCAAGAGCGACGAGGCCGACGAGCGTTGTCGCCCTGTCGTCGAATCCAGCCCATTGCCTCCATCTCCCGCAGCTTGCCCGGAAATTGAAGGATTGCCTGAAATAAGGCGGCTGCGCCGCTCGATACCATCGGTAGGATCCGGCAGAACGTCGTCTGGTTTCCAGGAGTTCGATGCGCCAGCTACTGAGCAGTCTTTGCCTATTGAGCTGCCTTTTCGAACAGGCCGCGAGGGGCCAGCAACGCACGCCGCTTCGGGGTCCGACGGTTCGTGCTGCGCGTTCGGAGCGGTTCGTGCTGCCGCCCGGCGCCGAGCCCATTACCGCGAGGGCCGCCCTTCCGAGGCCGCGGCGTCTGGCCTTGGCCGACCTGGAGGCTTGGGCGCTCGGAAACAATCCGACGATCGCCGCCGCCGAGGCGCTGGTCCGCCAGCAGCAGGGCATGTGGCGTCAAGCGGGCCTCTATCCCAACCCGACCGCCGGCTATCTGCGCACCGATCCGAATCAGCCGCGGCAGAGCGAAACGCAAGGCTTGTTCCTCAGCCAGGAGTTCGTCACCGCCAAGAAGTTGCGGCTGGCCCAGGCAGCGGAACGGCAGGACATCGAGTGGCGGCGCTGGCAGCTCGCTGCGCAGCGCCGTCGCGTCGTCAACGACGTGCGGATTCGCTTCCATGAAGTGCTCGGCGCGCAGCGGGCCATCCGCGAGGCGGCCGCCATGGAGCGGCTGGCGGCCGACGGCGTGCGAGCGGTTCGCGAAATGGTCGAAGTGAAGCAAGCCAGCCGGCCGGAACTGCTGCAGGCCGAAATGCAACTGCACGCCTTTCGCATCGCGCTGGCCGATGCCCAATACCGACACCTGACCGCCTGGCGCCAACTGGCGAACGTGGCGGGCGTTCCCCGGCTGCCGCCGACCGAGTTGATCGGCGACCTGGAGCGCATACCCAGGCTCGAATGGGAGGCGAGTCTGCGGCGATTGTTGGCCGAAAACCCGGTACTGCGGTCGCAGCGGAACTTCATCCAGGCGGCGCGAATCGACGTGCGGTTGGCCCGCGCCCAGGCCGTGCCCAATCTGAACGTGCAGATGGTCGTGCAGCACGATCAGGTGATGAAATACAATTCGGTCAGCACGCTGGCGGCGCTGCCGCTGCCGATTTTCAATCGCAACCAGGGCAACATCCAGCTCGCGCAGGCGGAAGTGCAACAGCAGCAGCAGGAATATCAGCGGATCGAGCTGGCGCTGCAGGACCAACTCGCGGGAACCTTCAACCAGTATCTCAGCGCCAAGAACCAGGCCGAGCAATTGCGGCAAGAGATCTTGCCCCGAGCGAAAGAGAACTTGGACCTGACCGTCGAGGGGCAAAAGCTGGGGGAATTCGACTTGGCAAGCGTGCTGGGCGCGCGGCAGAAGTTTTTCGACGTCGCGCTGGCCTATGTCGATGCCTTGACCGCCGTGCACAAGGTGGCGATCGAGATCGACGGACTGCAGTTCACCGGCGGCCTGAACCCGACCGAGATCGGTACGGCCTTGCAGCATCAGGGCGCGATCGGCGGCGGAACGCGGAGCGTGCTGTTGCAACAATTGCAGCAGCAGGGGCTGCAAGGCAGCCAACTTCTGCCGGGCTCGATCCAGGGGACAGCGCGGTAGGCGCCGGTTTCGGGTGAAAGGGGCCAACGTCTCATCGATAGCTGCTACAATTGATGGTGGGCGCCCTCGTTGTACTACATAAGTTACAAGCTAGCATTTCAAGCGTTGTGAGAGCGCGTGGATGCTGCACTTTTACATAGCCCAGGCATTTATGCCTGGGATCCGCTCGGCCTCGCGAATGAAAGTGAACGATTAATTGTCCCGATTCATGAAGCACGAGCGAACCGTTGCCAGCCTGACGGCAATCCTCATCGTAGCTGCGGCCTCGGCAGCCTGGTTCCTGCCCGATGGGCTGCCTGCCTGGAGGAGCGGTTGGGCTCATCCGGCCGCGGCAAAATCGCCAACCGTTGGCGCGGACCATGACGACGAAGAGACGCCCGAGCTGGTCCGGCTGGCTTCGGCCGATCTGGCGCGGCAAATCGGCATCGAGACGGCCGAGGCCGACTTGGTGCGCCACGCACGTCGTTTGACGTGCAACGCCGAAACGGCGTTTGCCGAGCAGCGTGTGGCCGAGGTTTTGGCCCGCGTCGACGGCATCGTCCATGACGTCCGCGTCGAGTTGAGCCAGGTCGTCAGCCGCGGCGACGTGCTGGCGGTGATCGACTCGGCGACGGTCGGCTCCGCCAAAACGCAATACCGCACGGCGCTGGCCAACCTCGATCTGGCTCAGACGACCTACGAGCGCATCCGCAAACTGGCCGAGAAGGAAATCTTGGCCGGCAAGAGCGAGTTGGAAGCGGTCACGGCCTTGACGGCGACCAAGAACAACCTGCTGGAAGCCGAGCAACGATTGCGGAACCTGGGCTTTCAGTCGGACGATCTGGCCAAGATCGCCGCCGCGAAATCGGCCGACAACCTGTGGGAGGTCGTGGCGCCGATCGACGGCCACGTCATCGCCTGGGAGTCCACGATCGGCGAAGCCGTGGCGTCCGGCACGCAGCTTTTCGGCTTGGCCGACACCACCAAGATGTGGCTCTGGATCGACGTCTACGAGTCGGACATCGATTCCATCCAGATCGGCCAGCCGGCGACGTTCACGATCTCGGGGACGCAAGAGCCGCTGTTCGCCGGAAAAATCACGGCAATCGGCGCCGAGGTCAATCGCATCACGCGAACCACGCGCGTGCGCGCCGAGCTGGCCAACCCCGAGGGGCGGCTGCGGGCGAACCAGTTCGGCCAGGCGAGCATTGAAATCGTCCCCGAGCACGAGGCGGTCGTCGTGCCCGCCGAAGCCGTGCAGCGAGACCAAGAGAACCGCGAGTTGGTCTTTCTGCCCGAGGGAAAGAGCGCCTACCGAGCGCGGAGCATCGTCGCCACGCCGACCGATGATCCCGACAAGTTGGAAATCGTCCGCGGCCTCGAAGCCGGCCGGACCGTCGTGACGACGGGCGCCTTCCTGCTGTTGTCCGAGATGCTCAAGGACCAAATTGCCGAAGACGTCGATTGAGCGTCTCGGGCCGGTTTTTTAATTAGCCCAGGCATTCATGCCTGGGATCCGTGAGTTATTCGATCCCCGCTTCCGATCGGCGCCTCGCAGGCCGCTTCCAGCGGCCTGCGAGGC
>DATKRK010000366.1:0-35647 GCA_035532215.1 Pirellulales bacterium
ACCAGCCACGCGCCCATGACAGTCCGGCTCATCGACTCAACGGCAAACGCTACCATGAGCATTGGCTCCACAACCTCATGGCGTCAACCTCACTGATGGGCTTAAGAAACCACACACCTGCAATCCGATAGAGTCAGGGAATTCGGAATGCGGAGGTCGGAAAGAGCCGGCGGAAGCGTTTCGCGGGATTGAATCCTGGCAGGCGGCGTGAGGGTTGGCTTCCCGCCGCCTGTTTCATTTGTGCGGCTGCTAATTGCTCGCCGACGATCAAAGGCGCTGTTGCGGCCTCAGCGGCCCCCTTCGTCTTCCGGACCATAGCGGCCGCGATACTCGGCGGCCGGATACTTGCGCGCGTTCTTGACCAGCTTGTCGCGAATGGCCTGCGAGACGTCGAGTCCCAACTCGTTGGCCATAGCCAACGCGTAACACAGTACGTCGGCCAACTCCTCGCCGACTTCGGCCAGCTTTTCGGGCCGACCGGCCAACTCGCGCGACTCGTCGGCGGAAAGCCACTGGAAGTGCTCCATCAACTCGGCGGCCTCGATCGCCAGCGACATCGACAGATTTTTCGGCGCATGAAACTGCCGCCAGTCGCGCTCTTCAACGAACGCGCGCACCAACTCGCGCAAGTCTTTGACCGTGGTCTGTTGATCGCTCATTCTACCACTCGCGGGCATCGCCGATGGCGTGCTGCACCAGAATCAGCAAGGCGTTGGGATCGTACGGCTTGCGGACGAAATACTGGCAGCCTGCCGCGCGCGAGCGGCGAATGATGTCGGGCCGCTCCATGCCGCTGAGGATAATCACCGGAATCGCGCAGGTCTCGGCCGAGTCGGCCAGTTCTTGGCAGACCGAGAAGCCGTCGGCGTCGGGCAATCGCAGATCGAGCAGCACCAGGTGCGGGACTTCCCGCCGGGCGATCGCCAAACCTTCGTCGCCGCTGTTTGCCGCCAGAATTCCGTAGCCCTGACGATTGAGCCGCTGGCTGAGGACGTCGACCATCGCGTCGTCATCGTCGATGATCAGGATTCGCTGAGGCCGAACGGGAGCGTAAGCCCTGGTTTTGGGCTGTTCCAACAAATGAGCGTGCATGGCGTCGCAGCCTGTTTTCGGGTCGAGCGGGGTCGGCGCCGACGCGAGGAGGGTTTTGGGGGCACTTACCATTCGGCGAGGTCTGCAACCGTAAGATGCTAAATCTCGCCTGTCAAATTGGGCGAGCTAGTTCGATTGCCGAACCCTTGCCGACCCGCCGCCGCTGGAGCGATGGCAGCGATTATGCCGAACGCGACGGCCAGACATCCAGGGGCTCGCGCCTCGTTGTTCTACACAAGTCGCTCAGCCGTTGATTTTCCGATTGAAAAGCGCGAATCAGTCGTCTCTCTGCCGCGCGCGAAGGAGCGTTGCGGGCAAGGCGTCCCTCAGTCCCGTAGGGACGAAAGAGTGTAGCCAGGGGCGCAAGCCCCTGGAGTCGCGCCAAGACTGAATCGTCGTAAGCCCCGTCAGGGGCGATATAAACCGGCGCGGCGGAACTGTGGAAGTCATTTAATCCGCGATGCTCAGCCACGGCCGAGTGGACATGCAGGCGAGGCAGACAGGAATGTCTGCCCTACTGCGGGGCGATTGTCCGGGGGAAAGACCGCGAACTGAGCTCAGCGTTTCTTCCAATCGATGCCCGAGAGCGAAGCCAGCGCGAGTTGCAGGGCGTGGGTGCCGTCGCGAGAGTGCCCTTGTGCGGCCACCGCCAGGTACAGTTGCTGGGCCAAGGCCAGCCCCGGCAGCGACAGGCCCATCCGCTTGGCTTCGGCCAGCGCAATGCCCATATCCTTGATGAAGTGCTCGACGTAGAAGCCGGGGTCGAAATTGTTGGCGATGATCCGCGGGCCCAAGTTCGACAGCGACCAACTGCCGGCCGCCCCCGGCGAGACCGATTGCAACATCGTGGGCAGATCGAGCCCGGCCTTGTAGCCGTAGAGCAGCGATTCGCAGACGCCGATCATGTTCGTGGCGATCAGAATCTGGTTGGCCATCTTGGTGTGCTGGCCGGCGCCGGGTCCGCCCTGGTGCACGATCGTCTTGCCCATCGCTTCCCAACAGGGCGCCAGTGCGTCGACCACTTCCTTCTCGCCGCCGATCATGATCGACAGCCGGGCCTCGCGGGCGCCGATGTCTCCGCCCGAAACCGGAGCGTCAACGCTGTGGACGCCCTGGGCCTTGGCTTCGGCCGCGATCTCGACGGCCAGGTTTGGTTCGCTGGTGGTCATGTCGACCAGCACGGCGCCGGGCTTGGCGCCGGCCAGGGCGCCGTCGGGGCCGAGCGTCACTTGCCGCACGTCGATCGGATAGCCGACGATCGTGAACACCACGTCGGACGCTTCGGCCACCGCCTTGGGCGTGTCGGCCCAGCGGGCGCCTTTGGCCAGCAGGGTCTCGGCGCGGGGGCCGCGGCTGCGGTTGTAAACCGTCATCGCAAAGCCCTTGCCGATCAGGTGGCCGCACATACTGACGCCCATCACCCCCGTGCCGATCCAACCCAATCGCGTTTTGCCGGGAACTACCTTTGCAACGGCCATGAAAACGACTCCAAGCGTGTGAAGTTACCAGCGATCGGTCGGACGCTGGAGAATCTCGTTGAGCACGATCGCGCCGCGCAGATTCTGGGGATCGGCCAAGAGCGCCGCAAGCGTTTGCGACGAGATGGCCGGGGCCGCAGGCGGCGCGGCGCCGGGCGCCGGCTCTTCCGCTCGCATCGCCAGGTGGCCGACCTGATGGTCGAAGGCCTGATGCACCTGGGCTTCGAAGGCTCGCTCCTCTTGGTCCACGCTTCCGAGCTGGCGCGCTCGTTCGGCGAACTCGCGGTTATTCAAATGCTGCTGCACGGACGAGGCGACGCCGGCGCCCGTGGGCGGTTCGTCGATCGCCTCGACCTCCACCAGATCGCCCCACAGCGGCGCCGAGAGCGTGCGGCGTTCGACCAGCGGACGTGGAGCTTGCGGGGCCATCTGCGGCTCGGGCGGCCGTTTGGTGCTGCGTTCGGCGGTGCGCCGCAGAAATTCGGCCACCTCGTCGTTCACTTCTTGCTTGCCCGGCGCGGGCGGCCGCAACCGCGGGTCTGCTCGCGGCGGCCTGCGTTGTTGGGCCTTGGCGCTGCCGACGAAATGATTGAACACGTAGATCAAGGCCACCACAATCACGCCGAGAATCCTCAGCGTGCTTTGGTCGATCGCCAACAGCGGAGCGAACCCAACGTTCATTGCTGGACCCTCGCCGGTTGGCGCACTCCCGTGCCCGCGATCGCCGAGCGCATTTCGGTGTCGGCCTGCACGTTGCGCAGCTTGTAATAATCGAGGATTCCCAGCGTGCCGTGACGGAAGGCGTCGGCGATGGCCTTGGGCACTTCGGCTTCGGCCTCGACCACGCGGGACCGGCTCTCTTCGATCTGAGCGATCATTTCCTGCTCGCGGGCCACGGCCATCGCGCGCTGGCCTTCGGCCTTGGCCCGGGCGCGGCGCGTGTCGGCTTCGGCCTGGTCGGCCTGCAGCCGGGCGCCGATGTTGTCGCCCACGTCGATGTCGGCGATGTCGATCGAGACGATCTCGAACGCGGTTTGCGAATCGAGCCGGCGAGCCAGCACGGCCTTCGAAATGCGATCGGGGTTTTCCAGCACTTCGGTGTGCGATTCGGCCGAGCCGATGGCGCTGACGATGCCTTCGCCGACGCGGGCGATAATCGTCTCTTCGGTGGCGCCGCCGATCAGTTGGTTCAAATTCGCGCGAACCGTCACGCGGGCCTTGACCTTCAATTGAATGCCGTTTTTGGCCACGGCGTCGAGCGTTTGCCGGCCCGAGCTGCGCCCCGGGCAGTCGATCACCTTGGGATACACGCTCGTCTGCACGGCCTCCAGCACATTGCGGCCGGCCAGGTCGATGGCCGTGGCGAGCTTGAAATCGAGGTCGATGGTCTTGGCCTTTTTGGCGGCGATGATCGCGCGGATCACCAGCGGCACGTTGCCGCCTGCCAGGTAATGCGCCTCGAGCGCCTTGCTGGTGATGCCCGTGTCTTCGCCCAGCCCGGCCTGCACCGCCATGATCTTGCTGCGCACGATCACCGTCGGGTTGACCTTGCGGAACGTCATGCCCCACAGATCCCAGATGCCGATGCCGGCGCCCGTGCTGACGGACTGAATCCAGAAGCGGAAATAGCGGGCGAAGATTGCCATGACGATCAACGCCGTGACGAGCACGGCGAAGAGCACCACTACCCAGATGATGTCCCTCAGACTGTTGTCGGCTGCGAAGAGCGGCATGAAGAGTACCTCCAAGGGGAATCGTCGCCCGGTTTCAGGCCGTTGTCAAGCCGGACAAGTCAAGGGTTTGCGGCGCAGGCTTCGCCCTTGCGGTATTGGCAGGCGAATCGCGTGAACCACAAGTGACAGCATTAACGAGTCAAGCCAAGGGATCCTCGAACGGATCGAGCCCGAGCGAATCGATCGGTTGCGAAAGGGTTTCATCGGCCGCAGGGGGCGGCGACGGGGGCTTGTCGGTCGGGCGGACGACGACGCGCGTGCCGCGAACCTCGACCACCTGCACCCATTGGCCTTTTTCGATGGCCACCCCTTCGCTCAAGGCGTCGACGGTCAGGCCGTCGATCAGCACCGAACCGCTGGGCAGCATCAGACTTTTGGCCTCGCCGATGCGGCCGACCAGCGCCTTCAACGAACGGCGTTGAAGGCTGTCGGGCAAAACGTCTTCGCTCGTCGGGGCTTCGAGCAGCACGCGGCGCCCCATCGGCGTCTCGGGCCACCAGCGCAAGGCGGCCGCCAGCACGATCGGCAAGGCGATGACTGCGGCGCCGAGAAAAC
This sequence comes from Pirellulales bacterium, assembly GCA_035532215.1. Taxonomy (GTDB): domain Bacteria; phylum Planctomycetota; class Planctomycetia; order Pirellulales; family JAICIG01; genus JAICIG01. Next base: position 4,859 of record DATKRK010000366.1, read on the forward strand.
TCAGGCCGTACCACGCTCCGCGGTAAAAGGCCAGCGAAATGGCCGACAGCACCGAAACGATCGACAGGAAGCCGATCACGCCGCCCGAGGGAACGAAGACCTCCAGAATCACGAGGCCCAGCCCGATGAGCAGTAAAAGTGCCGCCCAAGCCAAGGGGTCAAACATCGCGCGGCCTCAACTGATCGCTCGCACGAGCACCCGGTGGCCGCGAACTTCGACGACTTCGATCGCCTGGCCCCGGTCGACGAATTCGCCCTCGGTGAGCACGTCGACGATCTGGTCGCCCAAGCGCGCCTTGCCGCTGGGCACCAACGGCGTAAACGCCGTGCCGCGGATGCCGATCAGGTGGTCGAAGCGGGCCAGGGCCTCGCGCTCGGCGATGGCCGAGATTTCTTCGCTCGACGGCGGAGAGAGCAGCATGCGGTTGAACATCGGAGTATGCGGCAGATAGTGCCGAATCAGCGCCGCGGCCGCCACCGTGCCGAAACCGGCGCCCGCCAGGACGAACAAGCTGTTCCGCAAATGGGCCAGTTGATAGGCATTGCGGGGCAGGATGAACGTCTGGCTGGCCAAGATCAGCGAGCCGATCACCAACAGCCCGCCGGCCAGCCCGAACAGGCCGAAGCCCGGCAAGACGAAAATCTCCAACAGCAAGCAGCCCACTCCGGCGATAAACATCAAGACTTCCAGCCAGCCAGCCGTGCCGCCCAGATAAGCGCTCCAAAAATAGAGCAAGAAGCACATGCCGGCGATCAGGCCCCCGAGGCCGATGCCGGGCGATTGCAGTTCGGCGTACAGCGCCGCGCCGCCCAACAATAACAAGAACCACGAAACGCCCGGCGAGTTCAGGGCGTCGACCAAAAAATCGGCCCAGCCCGGCTCGATCAGCGTGGGGTCGTTTTCCAGGCCGTAGAGCGCCTTGAAGCCGTCGAAATTGTCGACCAGGCCGTGCAGCAACCCGCATTGTTCGGCTTGTTCGCCCGTCAGTTGCAGCGGCTCGGCGCCGCGGCTCACCGCCTCGCCGCGGACCCATTCTTCTTTCTCGGGCAGCTTCTTGGCCTCGTCCTCGCTGAAGTATTCGACCAGGCCGTCCGCTTGCCGCGTATATTTGTAGACCTTCAACTTCGGATCGACCATCGCCGCGGCCAAGGCCGCCGAGTGGCGCCGATCCGCCGCCACCGCCGCCACCGATTGCGACAAGGTCGGCACGTCGTCCTCGGAAATCTGATAGGCGCCGTATCCGCCCAAGATGGCCCGCGGGTGCATCACGAGATGATCGCAAGCCAGCGCAATGTAGGCCGCGTCTCCGCGGGCTTCGTGCGGTATATAAGCCACCGTGCGGCGTTCGGATGCGTCGAGACCGACCAGAAAATTCGCCAGGTTCACGCTGTCGTCGGGCGAGCCGCCAGGGCTTTCGATCCAGAGGCAAATCAGGTTCACGTCGTGATCGTTGATCTGCGTTTGGATCAGGTTCTGCACCTGGCTGGTTAGGGCCGGCGAGATGGGCCCCTTGACGGCGACCCGCACCGGCCGCAATTGCCCGTCCATGGAAAAATCGTCGTCGACGGCCTTGGGGGGCAGGCTCAGCGCCTTGGCCACCGCCTGGCGATCGCGAGCCAGGTACGTAGCAAACCCGTATTCGCGCGCTTTGGCGGCTGAAAACAGCCCCGGCTTGCCGGCGGGGATCACCACCTTCGGCGGTCCGAAAGACTTGTTCTTCTTCAATTCGTCCAGCCGGTCGCCGCGTACGAACTCGCGGCTGACGTCGGTTTCGACCAGCAACAGCTCGATCGCCGGATCGAGCATCTTCAGCGCGACGTCGGCGGGGACCGTCTTGCGGATGTTGGCGACTTCGACGTAAGCGTTGCGCATCGAAGGCTTGATCGACGACTCGAACGCGCCGGCGGCGCCCAGTTCGGCCTCGTCGCCCATGATGATCTCTTCGCAAGCCATCGCCACCAGCACGGCATGCCCGGTGAGCGTCTCGGGCACGTAGGCCACCGTGGTGGCCCCGTTCAAGCTGGAACTGGCCAGGTAATGCGCCAGGTCGTAGGCCTGGCCGAATTCGCTGCGGCCGGGATGAATCTCGAAGATCAACACCGGCCATTCGCCTTGCTGCTTGGCGTCCTCGATGGCGGCGCTGACCACCCGCTTAACCCGATTGTCGAGCTTGTCGGTGATCGGCGAACTAATGCGGATCAAGCGACCGACGCGCTGCTCCTGGGAGGCGGCCTTCTGATCGGCCTCGTCGTTCTCGGCCGCCGCAGGAGCTGCTTTAGATTGGACTTTCGCCGACCGAGGCTTGGCTTCCGACGGCTTGGCTTGGTCCTTGCCTGCGGCAGCTTGGTCCTTGCCTGCGGCGCCCTTGGCGGCAGCCGCCTTTTGGTCCTCGGCATCGCCGGCGGCTTGACCGTAAACCGACGGCGCCGCGCGCCAAGTCAGGGCGAGCGCGAGCCACGTGCAGAGCAACGTTCTTAGGAAAAGCTGGGCGCGCGTTGAGGCGAACAACCGGACTTCCCAGCCGTCCTTGAATGGATTTGGTCGCGGTAACATAGGAATTGAGTTTTTCCTTGCGTGCAACCGCGCAAGTGGTTAGCCAATTTGGCCTTTCGACCGCCTAGATTATAGGGTGGCCGTGCAGGGAGTCAAATCTGCGCTGCCGATGAGCGGGGGGGACCGAGTGACGACTGGGCGTTAAGCTCCGGTTGCGCAAGATGATCTGACCGAGCAATCGCATCCGGCGCGAGCGCTGCAAAGTTCAAGGAAACGCTAGAGTGGACTGGGCGAGTGGTTGCTCTTTTACGTAGCCCAGGCATAAATGCCTGGGCTATTTAAAACAACCACCGGCCTGAACGACAGAAACTCATCGCCTTGCGAGGCGATCGCGTACCTGTCCGGCAGTTTGCCACCTATTTGCGGAACCGATTTAACCACTTGGCGGGCGGTTGAATAAAAAAACGCGGGCGGCTCGGCGGCTCCGCCGGCAGCCCGCGGCTGAAAGTTGCGGGATTGATAACTGGGGCATCGCTGCGCTCTGCCGCCAGCCACCCGGCCCCGCAGCAAATCGGCTGGTTCTCTCAACCGCTTACAGCGTATAGCCTTTGCGGAACTTGGGGCGAATCACTTCCGCGACCTCGCGGGCGTTGGTCGCTTTGAGGTTCTTGGCATCCCACTCGATCTTCTTGCCCAGTTCGCCCTCGTTCGGCGCGGCCCACACGGCCAGGTTGCCCAGCAGGATCGTTTCGGTGAGCGGCACGGCGTAGTCGGGGAAGTTCGACATGGCCGGCTCGCCGCCGCGAATCGCGGGAGGAGAAATCAGGAGAAACCGGACATCCATCCATTGTCGCCGCGATTGGGGCGCTTCGGCAAGAGATCGGTTGCGTTGAGAATCGGGACGAAGGCGCCGGGACGCGCTGAATCCCGTGCCAAGGCGAAACGCGCGGAGAGCAGGTCGCCGTCGAAAAACCAGTCTTGCGGCCTCCGCCGCCGGCGAACCGCGCTTTGATCGCTCTCCCATTTTCGGGGGTCGAGATGCCGGCCCGGAAAGTCTGGGAGTCTGACTTTTCGGCCGATGACGGGATCAAGGTGAAGGGACCAAGACGTTTATCATTTCTGACCTGCCGCGCCTTCGGCAGCCTTCTCCAGTTCTTCTGCTTTCTTACGATCCTTCGCGGCGCGTTCGGGTATGTTTTGTAAATCGAACACCTTCGCACGATTTCGATACGCCATCGCATAATTGGCATCTAACGCAATCGCGCGGTCGTAATCCTGCAACGCCTCATCGAATTTCCCCAGATCTTGATAAGCACTCCCGCGGTTGTTGTAGAAAGTCGGGTCATTGGGGTCGATCTCGATGGCCTTATCGAACGCTCTTACAGCATTCTTTGGTCGGGAGAGCCGCCGGCAGATGATTCCGCGTTGACTCCAGGCGAGAGCGAAACGAGGGTCCAGCTTCAACGCCACATCGACCTCTTCGAGTACAAGCTCACACGCTTCTACCTGGCAAATAACGAGTGCTCGATTTAAACGCACTGTCGGGTTTTTCGGATCGAGGTCGATTGCCTTTTTGAGATCAATCAAGGCCTCATCGTACTCTCTCAAGGCCAGATGAACCATTGCGCGGTTGTTGTATGCCTTGAGCTTGAGCATAGTATAGTCGGCGCGAAGCGCATCAGAATAGTCCGCTATCGCTCTCGCGAAGTGATCGGTTGAGCCCGTCCGCCTTCCCATCGCGGCGTACGCGTTCCCCCGATCGTAGTAAGCTTCGGCGTCGGATGGATTCTTCTTGATCTTCTCGCCCTGTTCCTCGATCACTCTCGCCGGATCGTCTAGGTCGCGACCCAGAATTCTGGTCTCAATTTCAGCGGGAGCTTCGGCGGCAGCCTCCCTGTCATCGCCCCTGGCCAAGAGCGTCGGGACGACGCTCAGCGGGTTCGATTCCAAGTAGCGCTTTTGGGCCGCGGCAACGACGCTGCGGAGACACTCGTTCTTTATCGCCATGTGGCGACTTGTCGTCGCCGAAGGCGTTTTTGATCCACCGCATTCGACGCTCAGCGACATTCCCCATGTGCATGATTCGCAGACCGTCATCCGAGTAGCATAAGCCGGCTGTGGCGCGGCGGGCGCCAGCCACGACATCACCACGACGAGTCGCAAGTGCAAACGCCCCGGAACCAGCTTCTGCGATAAAGTCATGTCAACACTTAGATTCGCGTAGACTTAAAAGTTACTCGGCCTGCTGTCGCCGTGTGCAGCACTCGATGGCGTCGAAGCTCCGCGGCGAACGTCAAATCGAAAATCGATGCTGTCGCAAAAAAGCCGCGGGCGGCTCGGCATATTGGCCGGCAGCCCGCGGCTGGAAATTGCGACTATGACAACTGGGGCATCGCTGCGCTCTGCCGCCAGCCACCCGGCCGCGAGGCAGGATCGGCTGGACGGCTGGTTCTCTCAACCGCTTACAGCGTATACCCTTCGCGGAACTTGGGGCGAATCACTTCCTCGACCTCGGGGGCGTTAGTCGCCTTGAGGTTCTTGGCGTCCCATTCGATCTTCTTGCCCATTTCGCCCTTGTTCGGCGCGGCCCACACGGCCAGGTTGCCCAGCAAGATCGTTTCGGTCAGCGGAACGGCGTAGTCGGGGAAGTTCGACATGGCGGGCTCGCCTTCCTTGATCGCGCGGACCCACTCTTCGAAGTGGCCGGGCGACTTGATCCACTCGACCTTCGGCTCGCTGGCGCCGCCCAGCATTTGCAGCGGCTTTTCAGCGTAGTCGCCCGGGGCGTAGAGCTTGCCCTTGTCGCCGATCACCAGCGAACCGCTTTTCTCCGGTTGCTTGCCGTCGAGCAACGAGGCGTCGGGCTTCTTGCCGCCGTCGTACCAGGTCATGCTCAGCGCCGGCCGGTTGCCGTTGGCGGGAAACTCGAACTTGATGATCGACCACCCCGGATAGCTGTCTTTGTTGTGTCCAGAGGTTTCGGCTTGCACCGAAATCGGGTCGCGAAGGTTCAAGGCCATGAACGGCATGTTGACCGTGTGGCAGGCCATGTCGCCCAAGGCGCCGGTGCCGAAATCCCAAAAACCGCGCCAGGCGAACGGGTGGTAGCCGACCGCATAAGGCCGATACTTCGCCGGGCCGATCCATTCGTCCCAGTGGACGTGCGGCGGCACGGGGGCGCTGGGCAGCTTGTCTTCGCCTTGCGGCCAAATCGGCCGATCCGTCCAGACGTGAACTTCCTTGACCGTGCCCAGCGTGCCCGCCTTGATGATCGCCGCCGCTTTGCGGAGCGGATCGTACGAGGTGCCCTGGTTGCCCATTTGCGTGGCGACCTTCTTCTCGCGAGCCACTTCGGCCATCACGCGGGCTTCGTAGAGCGAGTGAGTCAGCGGTTTCTGGCAGAAGCAGTGCTTGCCCAGCCGCATGGCCATCACGGCGATGGCCGCGTGGTTGTGATCGGGCGTGCTGACGGTCACGGCGTCGATGCTGCCGCCCAACTCGTCGAACATCTTGCGGAAGTCGTTGTACTTCTTGGCCTGCTCGAAGCCCTGCTTCTTCGAGGCCGAGTCAAGCATATTGTCGTCGATGTCGCAAATGGCCACGATCTCGCCGTGCTTGCCGGCGTCGGTCGAATCGCTCGAGCCTTTGTTGCCCACGCCGACGCAAGCCATGCGGATGCGTTCGTTCGGCGACTTGCTCTCTTCGGCGCGCAGGCCGCCGGCCACCCAAAAGCCGACGCCGGTTGCGGCGGTCGTCTGCAAAAACTGTCGACGGCTATTTCGACGAGCCATATCGATCACTCCTTGACTATTCAATGCGTAAAAGTCGAGTCCCCCAGAATCCCTACGATAACGTCCGCCCCAGGCGTCTACCACTGTTTTTCAGTAGGTTTTTCCGGGCATATCCGGGCAAATAAATGCACGTCACAATGCACGGACGAAATAGTTCGTGGTAGAATCCTCGCCGCCTGGTGCTCACCGGAGTCAGGCTCTGCTGGCGAGCAAGCAAGGCAAGGGATGATCGGGTCCGCGCGGGTAAATAACTCGCCTTGCCCTGGCCCGCCGCGGTGGGCAGGGCCTTTTTCGCTTCACAGCACCCCATTTATTTGCCCGGCCATGCCTGGAAAACGCAACCGTGGTCCCGCTAATCAGCGTCAAAACCAGCCACGGATTCTGCGGAAGAGCCAAAATGAAATAACTTCCCGATTCTCACCCCACCGGGAATTCAGTGGCTGGGCTCCTTTGCCGTCTGCCACCAGCTAAAGCTGGTGGCAAGTGTTGCCGGTGCAACTCGCCAGCGCAACGCAACGATCCATACGCTTCCTCTTCTCTTCTGTCCCGCGGGAACTGTTCCCTTGGAACCCGCACCGACATTGATTACCAGCCGACAGGAACGTCGCGAACGACGCTGCGTTGGATCCCTTCGCGTTGCGCTGCCAATTATCGCAAGCTTGTCTGCAAGGGAACAGAGAAGAGGAAGCGTACTTCGCGTGGCTTTTCCGCAGATCTTCGATACTTCGGGCGGAACGAAGATATCTTGCAGAAACAAATACGCTTCCTTCTCTTGTTCCATTCAATCCAGCCGTAGACGCTCAGCGTTGCCGTTGCAGGCATCCGCGCGCAGGGGGTCGAGTCGCCGATCTGCGGTTCGAATAGGCCTGGATGCGGGCGCGAAGACGTCATGCACTCCGCGCGTTCTAAACCACCTCGTAACCTTTTCGCTGCTCGCGCGTGAGCAGCGCATTGGCCTCGGCATCGTCCACGAAGTCTTCCGTTTCGGGATCCCAGCGGAGCGGCCGGCCGAGGCGCATGGAGATATTGCCCAGATGGCAAGTCGTGGCGCTGCGGTGCTGGCTCTCGACGTCCGAAAGCGGCTGGCGCCGGCTGGCGACGCAGTCGAAGAAATTGCCCATGTGGTTTACGATGGCGTCGAGCTTGCCGACGCGCTCGGGCCGCTCGAGATTGTCGAAGTCGTAGAGCTTGAAATCCTGCCGCGGCAGCGGGTCGGCCGCGAGCTGTTCGACCGGTTTGCCGGAGAGCGAGCCGCGGCTGACGAAGATCCGTCCCGCGTCGCCCGTGAACAGGATGCCGTTGCGGCCTTCGTCCTTGACGGTCATCACCACGCCGTTGGCGTAGCGGTAGGTCGCCTCGTAGTCGATCGGCACGTTGTAGCCGTCGGCCACGCGCGGCACGTTCGCGCGGCTTTCGATTTCCACCGGCTGCGAGCCGATGGCCCACTGGCCGATGTCGAGATGGTGGGCGCCCCAGTCGGTCATCTTGCCGCCGGCGTACTCGTACCACCAGCGGAACGTGTAATGGCAGCGCTCGGGGATGTACGGTACGGCCGGCGCCTGGCCGAGCCATAAGTCCCAGTTCAGGTTCCCCGGCACGGGCCGCCGCTCGAACGGGCCGCCGGTCGGGTGCTTGTCGAGCACGATATCGACGCGCTGGAGCTTGCCCAGCCGGCCCTGCCGCACCATTTCGACCGCCGCGCGGAAGCGATGATCGCTGCGCTGCCAGGAACCGACCTGCACCACGCGGCCCGTTTCCTGGGCGACCTTTCGCAGCAGCTTGCCTTCGTCGATCGTCAACGTCAGCGGCTTTTCGACGTACACGTCTTTGCCGGCGCGGCAGGCGTCGATGGCCATCTTGGCGTGCCAGTGGTCGGGCGTGCCGATCATCACCACGTCGACGCGCTTGTCGGCCAGCAGCTCGCGGTAATCTTCATACGCCTTCGGCGTGCTGCCGAAGCTAGCCTGGGCCTGGTCGCGCACGTGGCGATCGACGTCGCACACGGCTCGCACTTCGCCATACTGCTGGGCCTTGAGCGTGATCACCGTCCCCTGGTAGCGCATGCCGATGGCGCCGATGCCCAGCCGTTCGTTCGGCGAGCGCGGCTTTGCATCGGCCGCCCGCGTCGAGCCGCCGGCGTGCGGCGCGAGCAAGCCGGCGCCAGCCACGATGCCGGCCGCTTGGGCGAGGAATTGGCGACGCGAAGCGGCAGGCGGTTTCATGGGCGAGCTTTCCGGAGGTTGAGCGCGGTCGGGGCGAGTCTCCCATCTTACACGGCCGCGAGGCGCCGAACGAGCGCAGCAACCAAGGCAATGCTTGCCTGCCGGTTCCCCAGCAGCGTAGACATTCCCGTCTGCCGTGAGCTGTAGGGTGGGGCGCAGCCCCACGCACGCTCATGTCCGACGCACGCACGGTTCGATCATCAACAAATCGCGTGGGGCTGCGCCCCACCCTACGGCCCTGGCTGGCGGCGGCTCGCCCGTTCGCGAGTTATTCGGCTGAACCAGTAGGGCAGGCAGCAGTGCCCACCCTACGATTCTTTTCCTCGGATCGCCTATCGCCAATCCCCCAGTGAGTCGATGGCTAGGAATTTGGCGCCCTTGAGCGTCAATTGCCGGCGGTTAGCGCCGTCGGCATCCATGATCTCAATGCGAGGATTTGTCGTATCGGATCCGGCGCGAACCACTTTCTTGCCGTTCTCGTCCAGGCGCCAGTCGAACAGGATGACGGCAATTTGCTTGCCGTCCGGCGACCAGAAGGCGCCTTGCGTCGTCGTGAGACCGACTTCCCTGACAATCTCCGTGGCGTTTTCGCCGTCGACGTCCACCGTCCAGATGCAATTGCCCTCGGCGCGGGTCTGGTGCAGGTACAGGATCTTTTTGCCGTCGGGTGAGAAGCGAGCATAGACGTTCAATCCGCCTTGCGTGAGCCTTCGCTGTTGCGTGCCGTCGGTCTTCATCAGGTAAAGCTGGTAACCTCGACCATAGGGCGGATGTCGATCGGAGGTCGTGACAAACCATTGGCCGTCGGGAGACCAATCGGCGACCGCGTCCGTATCGGGAATCGGCAGCTTGACGGGGTTGCGGCCATCGACGTCGATCCGGTAGGTTTCATCCTTCCACGCCGGCGTCGTCCTGGCGTTGTCATTGTCTTTGTCGAGGTTTTCTTCCTTTGTCACGACCAGGTGCTTGCCGTCGGGAGACCATGCCGGGCGGCCCTCCTTGCCGAAGATTTTGAACGGGTATTGGCCGTCCGGCTGGCACTTCCAAGTGCCGTCCTCGTAGCGGTTGAAGACCAACGTCCGGCGGTCGGGAGAAAGACGGGGGGAGCCGCCTTTCTCGACGACCAACTGCCAATCGCCCGTGGCCGGATCGATGGCGACGATCGCGTTGTGAATCGTTTTCTCTTCGTCGGCGCCCTCGGGCTTGATGCGGTAGCTGGCGCTGACAAAGATGCGGTCGGTTGATTTCGCGGAGGACGGATTCTGGGCTTGCACCGCGGCGTGCTGAAACGTCGGCAGCAGGCAGGCTACCAGGGCCGCCGACGCGATGGCCAGGCGCGTGACCCGCGACAAGTGAGGCGAGCTTTGGCTGGTGGAAACCAGCATGGTCATTCTCCTTCTCCAAAAAGTGCTGAGCCCCTCGAGCGAGCTCGTGGCAAGCACCGCCGGCATCGACGCACGGCTGATCACCTGGAACAGGACTTCGGCATATTCCGCGGCGCCGCGCCCGCCGAGCGTCATGGCCAGTTGATCGCAGGCCAACTCTCGCTCGAGCCGGATCCGGAAGCAGGCCCAGTGGGCCGCGGGGTGAAAGAAGTAGATCGTGCGGGCCAGCGCCGGCAGCCAACCCCACCACAGGTCGCGCCGCTTGAGGTGGCCGAGCTCGTGCAACAGCACTTCGCGCAGTTGCGCCGCGTCGAGTTCGGCCGCCAATTCACGCGGCAGCGCCAAAAGCGGGCGAAACAAGCCGCACACGAACGGGGCGGCTTGGCCCCCGGTGAGAACGACGCGGGGGCGGCGCGACAAACCGAGGCGCGCGGCGACGTCTTCCATTTGCGCAAGCAGGCGCGGATCCGAGGCGGGAGTCGCTCGACTCAAGAGTCGCCGCAACCGGCCGCGCTCGACGACAAGCCGCCCGACTTGCCAGGCGATGCCGGCCAGCCAGACGACAACGAGCCAACTGCACCAGGTCAGTTGGCGATGAAGATCGAACAAGCTGGGCGTTTTCTGCGCCGCAACCACGGCAGCCTCGGCGGGCGGCGCAAACAGACCGTCCATCCCGGCGCCGGGCGTCTGCTCGCGGTTCTCGGTCGTCACGGCCGTGCGGGGCGAGATTCCTGTTGCGCCTGCGGCCAGGAAACCCGGCAGCGGAACCGCGACGATCCACCACGGCATCACGAGCAGCTTGAGCGCCACGATCTGCCAGCACCAATAGCGCAGCGCCGGCGCCGACCGCCTCAGCAGCCGGCAAATGCCCGCGACGAGCGCGGCCCAAAGCGTCGATTGCCAAAGGATTGCCACGGCCAGCCAAGTGACCGACGCGGACCAGTCGTTGAACGCGGCGGGGTTCATGACTTTTTCGATTCCTTGTCGATCTTACGGCAAATGCTCCGTAGGGTCTCCAGGTCCTTGGCCGACAGTTTTTCGGACCCGGCCAGGTAGGCGACGAGCGGCTCTGCGCTGCCGCCCAACACTCCCTCGACGAAGCGACCGATCAGGGCCGGCAGCAGCTTTTGTTCGGGGACCGACGCGCGGAAACGCACCGGCGCGGCGCCGGGCAGCCGTGCGAGCAACCCTTTGGCTTCCAGGCGCTGGATCGTCTTGAGCACGGTGGTCCGGCCCAGCGAGCGTTCTTGCCGGATTGCGTCGGTGATCTGCCGTTCGGTGCAAGGCTGCTGCCGCCACACCAGCCGCAGCACGCGGATTTCCAGCTCGCCGAGCGAAGGAAGTTCTTTGGCCATCGAGATCCTTTCGAATCGAGTCGTCTTATGGCGTCGTCTTACGGCAGCCGCCGTCAGACGCCTACTTTACGGCGATTGCCGTCAAATGTCAAGCCGCGGCGGCCGACACTCGCACCCTGCCCGGCTGTCGATCGAGCAGCGTAGCAAACGGTAGACGCGGCATCCCTGCCGCGTAAGCAAGCGGCAGGGATGCCGCTTCTACGTAGCGGGGCGTTTCGCTTGCGGCGGCTTGGGTGATGCGTTGGAACGCGAAGGGGCGATGCGTTATGGTCGAGCGAACTGCGCGCACCGGGTGAACGTGCGCGCTGGAGCCGGAGGTGATTTCATGGTTTATACGCACCGTCGAAATGCTTTATCGCGCGAAGCGGCCGAAAAGACGGCAAGTCGCGAATTCGTGCCGACTTGCGATTTTCGCGGCGCCGCGGCGGTCGAGTCGTTGATAAGGCATAACGCCGCCCCGCCGGGCATTTCGAAGGCGCCTATAAGGCACGAAACCAACCCATTTGGGCATGCCGCGGCAGGTTCCAGACGCAGAAATGCCTGGATTCTCGGCGAATTCGACCATCGGCGCCTGCCCGGGCGAGAAACACGCTCAGCGATATAAATCGTCATGAGTATAAATCACTCAGCACGCTCGGCAGGCTATCGGGCAGGCAGGAATTTGCGAGTTCAGCGCACCTCGACGGTCGCCGCCACGATCAGCGGCGCCGTGCCGTCGGGGCCTTTGACGAACTCGACTTCGCGGATCGTTTCCGCACGCTTCGGGTGTACGGCCAGGTAGCGAATCTGCTGGCCGCGCAGCCGGAACGCCAGCTTCGACTCGGGGACGTCGACTACGCGGATGTAGTCGGCGAAGTGGACGCCATTTTTCAGCGGATGGTCTTCCGTCTGGCCGTCGTCGTAGTGCAGCCGCACGATCATCGAGACGGTCGGCTCGACGGCGGCGCCGTTATAGCCCCAGCCGCTGACGCCGCTGAGCAGGTGAATGGCCTTGGCCGCGGTGTTGCACGGCAGGCTCACGCTCTTGGGCATCTTGGGCGGAAACTGTCCGGCCGGACCGTAGAGCAGCACCACGTTGGCGATGCGGTCGTCTTGCGGATCGACGAGTTGAAACGGCACGCCCTCGAACGTCTTGGGCGACCAGTCGGAAAAGATCAATCGCTCGGCCTGGGACTCGCGGCTGTAGAACATGCCGCGCGTGCTGACGATCGTCGCCGCCTTGCGCAGATCGAGCGGCACGTACTTGCCGCGGGCCGCGAGAAACTCCAGCAAATTGGCGATCGCCTCGGGCGGAACTTGCTTCTCGAAGCCCTCGGGCATCAGCGACTTTCGCGACTGAGCAAGCTCCTCGATGTCTTCGCGCAACAGCGAGTGCCGCTTGCCTTCGGCGTCGATCAATTCGATCGACGTCTTGGTTTCCGAGGCCAACAGCCCGGTCAGCGTGCGGCCGTCTTCGGTGATCACGGAATACTGGCGGAAATTGCCTTCGACGCTGCGACTGGGATCGAGAATGTGCACCAGCAGTTCGCGCTTCGGATGCACGGCCATGCCGGTCAGGTCGGGGCCGATCTTGTTCCCTTCGCCGCCGTGCACGTGGCACTTGGCGCATTGCTGCTTGAAGACCTCTTTGCCTTTCGCCGCGTCGCCGGCCGCGAGCACCTTCGGCGCCAGCTCGTCGATCACCTTCTGCCGGTCGGCGTCGGGCAAGCCGCTGCCGCCGGCCAGCAGCTTTTGGGCTCGCTCGGCGATCGCCGGGTTTGCGTGACCGGCCAAGGCTTGCTTTTGATCGAGCGCCAGATCGGCGAGATCGACCTGGCCCTGTTCAGCGCCTGCGATCAGCGAGGCGGTCCAATCGGCGCGCGTCAGCAGCGTGCGGAGCGCCTGCCGCCGCACGGCGGGCGTGAAGCGAGCCAGGTTTTCGACCAACGCCGGACCGACCTCGGGAGCTTCGCTTTGCCCGATGGCTTCCATCAAACCGGACGATAACTCGCCAGATGCGCGCGGCGCGATCAGTTCCAGCAGTTCTTCGGCCGCCGCGGCGTCGGCGCTGCGGAAGCCCATCAACTCGGCGGCGGCTCTCACGCGGGCGGCGTCGGGCTGCTCGTCGTCTTGGGCCGTTTCCAGGAAAGCGGCGGCAATCTCGGCCGTGTACTGTTCGAACCGTTTGCTGCCCCAGCGGTTGGCCAGATTGACCAACTGCCCTTTCGCGGCGGGCGAGACCTGCGAGAGCAACTCGACCATCGCCGTCTCGATCTGTTCGTCGAGCCGCGCCTGCCGGTCCTTCGGCCAGCCCTTGGCCAGACCGAACAACACGCTGTCGGCCACGCGCTGGCGCGCTTTGGTCAGTGCCACCATCAGGCCGCCGACCGTATCGACCGGCCCGCCGCGGGCATAGTGCTCGGCTACGCGGGCAATCAGACTCGTCAGGGTATCGTCGGCCTGCGCGTCGCCTTGGGCCGCGATCTGTTTCAAGAACAACGACGCCTGGGCGGCCGCGGCGCTGGTGGCGGCGTCCATCAGCCAGCGATCTTGCCTATTGTTTCGCTCGCCAAGCGCGGCCACGATCGCCTCGGCGGCTGCATGGGACGGCGGCGATTCAGCCAGCGCCAGAAACGCGGCCAATCGCACTTGAGCATCGGCATCCGACAGACTGCCGGCGGCCACGAGCGCCGCCGTCATGGTTTCATTGCGCGGCAAAACTTGCACCGCCGCCCGCCGCACGCCGGCCGAAGGATGCCGCAGGGCCGCGACGGCTGATTGGTTCACATCCTCGTGCGAACCGTCGAGCAAGCCCAGCCCGCGCAAGGTCCACAAGGCATGGATCGCCGCCGCGTTCAGCCCGATTGCATCGACCGCTTGACTCTGTACGAGCTTGACTAGCTCGGGCGCCACGTCGGCCTCGCCGCGCTCGACGAGCAGCCGCTGAGCGTGCATTCGCCACAACTGGTTGTCGTGCCCGAGTGCAGCAACGAGCCCTGCGGCGTCGTTCGGATCGAGTTCGAACCGCTTGGACGGAGGGCCGGGCGCCCTCGCCCGTCCAGACCCGACGCGTTCATTCGCCGGGCGGGGGCGCCCGGCCCTCCCTGCGTCTTTATAGACCAGCCGATAGATGCGGCCGTGCGTCTTGTCGCGCAGTTCGGTCTCGTAGGCGGCGCCTTTGCCGGTCTTGAAACCTTCGGGCGTGGGGTTGTGCTGGACGATGTAGTTGTACCAGTCGCTGACCCACACGCAGCCGTCCGGGCCGACTTCAGCCATGACGGGCGAAGTCCATTCGTCGTCGCTGGCCAGCAGGTTCCAGCCGTAATCGGCGGAGAAATCGGCGCCGTGCCGTTCGAGCAAAAACGTCGCCACGAGGTGGCCCGTCGGTTCGGTGACGAAGGCCGTGCGGTTCCAATACCACCTGGGATAGGTCCGCGCGGTGTACAGCGCGTGCCCGGCGGCCGCGGTGAAGCCGCCGTGATGGTCGACCTGCCGCACCTTGTCGGTGATCGGATAAAAATCGTTGCTGGCGGCGATGCTGTCGAGCACTCGCGGCGACCAGCCGCGGACCGCTTCATAGTAGCGGTTGGGAATCGGCAGATAGACGCTCGGGCAGCCGTTGGCCGTCGAGCCGAACGCCAGCCCCTCTTCGCTGAAGCCGACGCCCCAGGAATTGTTGTTCGTGTTCCGCAGGAACTCGAACTTCGAGCCGTCGGCCTTGAAGCGATAAAAGCCGGTGCGGACGTCGTGCTCTTCTCCGCCGACCGTCCCTCGAAAGCCCGAGTAGCCGACGATGCCCCACAACCAGTTATCGAAACCCCAGCGCAGGTTGCTCGGGCCGGCGTGCGTATCGCCCGTGTTCCAGCCGGTGAACAGCACCTCGCGGACGTCGGCCTTGTCGTCGCCGTCGGTATCCTTCAGAAACAGCGTGTCGGGCGCCTGCTGCACGATGATGCCGCCGCGGGCGAAGGCCAGGCTGGTGGGAATGCTCAGCTTGTCGGCGAAGACCGTGAATTTGTCGGCCCGGCCATCGCCGTCCGCGTCTTCGCAAATTTTGATGCGGTCGTGCCCCTTACCCGGCGGCTGCAAATTGTTCGGGTAGTCGACCGTCTCGGCGATCCACAGCCGGCCGCGGTGATCCCAGGCCAGGGCGATCGGCTTGGCGATATCGGGCTCGGCGGCGAACAGTTGCGGCTCGAAGCCGCGCGGCAGTTGCACGTGCTTCATCGACTCGGCCGGCTCGACGGGCAACTGCATCGTATCGAGCGGCTTGCCTTGCGTGCCCCATCGCCGGTCGGGCAGGTAGTTGGGCAGCACGGCCTTGGCGTACTCGAACGGTTTGACGTCGGTGCGTTTGCGGTAGTTGCTGTCGAACACCTCGCCCTTGTGCGAGGCCCAGCGGATGCCGCGTTCGACCAGCGCGTGAAAACCGGGCTGGCTCCAGGTGCGGCCGTCGTGGCCGTAAGCCGTGTAGAACACGCGACCCTTGCCGTGCGTGCGGACCCAGGTCCAGGGCTCCTGGCCGTCGCCTTCGGCCCGCACCTGCAGCACCGTGCGATCCTTTTCGTTGTGCATGCTGTGGACGTAGGTCTCGTCCCAGGTGGTGAACGGTTCGAGCCCCTTCATGATCGGATGCTCGGGCGCCACGACCTTGGTATCGAAGGTTCCCGTCCCATGCCGTTGGAACTGGGCGCCGATCAAAGCCACGACCTCGGGCGAGTTGCGGAAGCAATACGACGCGCAGTGCAGCGGCACGTAGCCGCCGCCGGCGGCTACGTAGTCGAGCAGGGCCTTCGCTTCGCGCGGCTCGATGCGGTCGATGTTGGCGTAGAGGACGAGCGCGTCGTAGCGTTTGAGCGTCTCGGGGTTCAGCTCGGCGATGTTCTCGGTGTAATCGATTTCGATGCCGCGGCCGGCCATCACCGGAATCAATTGCGCCGCCCGTTCGCTCGGCAGATGATGCCCCTGGTCGCCGAGAAACAGCGCCTTGATCGGCGGCGATTCCTCAGCCGGTGCGACGGAAGCAAAACCACAGACGACCGCCAGCAAACCAAGATAAGTACGCATGAGACACCCTGATCGTCGACCAATTTCAACGGGCCGTAGGGTGGGGCGCTAGCCCCACGCGCTTGCGAGCGCCGAAACCGCGTGGGGCTCGCGCCCCACCCTACTTTTACTACATTTGCCTATGACTTACCCCAACGTAAACTCCGGCAACCGCACGATCTCGCCCCCCTTGAGCGCCGACTGGTGGGCACAAATCCCGACGCAGGTCCAATTGGCCGATTGTACCGCGTTCGGATACGGATCGCGCCCTTGAACCAACGCCGAGACGAACTCGTGGGCCAGGTGCGGGTGCGAACCGCCGTGCCCGGCGCCTTGCACGAACGACAAATGCTGGTGCTCGCCCGCGTCGTACACGCCGCCGGCGGTAAAGCGGCGGATCGGCTCGGGCAGCAGATGGGCATAATCCGGAACCCTAACGCGTTGGGGAATTTCCGGCTCGGGTTTTTTCGCCGTGTGCAGCACCGGCTCTTCGCCCTCGATGAGCGGCCACTCGAACGCCTGCTTCGTGCCGTAGACGTCGAAGCTTTCGCGGTACTGCCGGGCCGTGTCGAACAGCGAGCGGTAGATCCGCGCGGTCAGGTCGGAGTTGCGGAGCTTGATGTGCGTCGTTTCGACGGCGAACGGCGAGTTGTACTTGGGAATCAGCTCCGCGCGGATCGTGCCCGAGCCGAAGCACGAGACGTACTCGGCCTCGGCCTTGGTCAAGGCCAGGCACGGCCCGACGCAGTGCGTGGCGTAGTGCATCGGCGGCAAGCCGGGCCAATAATTGGGCCAGCCGTCCATGTCTTGCTGGTGGCTGGCCTGCAAGAACTGCACCTTGCCCAACTCGCCCTTGTCGTACAGTTCCTTGACGAACAGAAACTCGCGGGCGTAAACGACCGTTTCGGCCATCATGTATTTCAGCCCGGTCTCTTTGACCAGCTTCACGATCCGCTCGCAGTCTTCGATGCTGGTGGCCATCGGCACGGTACACATCACGTGCTTGCCGGCCTTCAAGGCGGCGATCGCCTGCGGGGCGTGGTCGGGGATCGGCGTGTTGATATGGACGAAATCGACCTCGCGGTCGGCCAGCACGTCCTCGAAGCGCGTGTATCGCTTCTCGATGTCGAAGGCGTCGCCGATCTGCTTGAGCTTCTCGGGCGAGCGCTGGCAGATGGCGTGCAGCTTGGCGTTCGGGTGCCGCTGATAGATCGGGATGAACTCGGCCCCGAAGCCCAGGCCGATGATTGCTACGTTGACTTTTTTATCGCTCATGTCGTTGCCTTGCGTACCGTCGCTTGCCGGCGCTCGAAATATACTGTGCCCGCTTAAGAATGAGACGTGCGTAGGTCGTGGGGCGGCCTTACAGGCCGTCGGCCATTGACGGCCTGGAAGGCCGCCCCACATGCCGCCCGATCGCTTCAGCATACCGCCCGCGGCGCCTGGCTCCATGAGGAATTGCGCAGCGGATTTGAGATTTTTTCGAGCGCGAAACAATGGCCGCGCCCGGTTGCACCCGGCGTGCTCCGAGATCAAAATCGCCTAATGCTGCGGGGCGTCGCGCCAATCAAGCCGGACGAGCGAACGGGAGTCGAGATCAATGAAGCGAAACGAGTTGCGAACCGCCGGGCGGCTGTGCTTGCTGGCCGGCGCCGCCGTGCTGCTGTTCGCGAGCCGGGCGCCGGCCGCCGACGAGCCGAACTCCCTCTCCCCGAGGGAGAGGAGCCAGGCCAAGCCCAACATTCTGTTCATCGCCATCGACGACCAGAACGACTGGATCGGCTGTTTGGGCGGGCATCCGCTGGCCAAGACGCCGCAGATCGACCGGCTGGCGGCCCGCGGCACGGTGCTGGCCAACGCGCATTGCCAGGCGCCGCTTTGCAACCCGTCGCGCACCAGCTTGCTGCTCGGGCTGCGGCCCTCATCGACGGGCGTCTATGGCCTGGCGCCCTGGTTTCGCAGCGTGCCGCAGTTGCGCGATCTGATCCCGCTGCCGCAGTATTTCGCCCGGCACGGCTACCGCACGTTAAGCGGCGGCAAGATCTATCACGCCTTGCGCGGACCGGGCAAGGTCGAGCCGCAAGGACCGGAGTTCGACGCCTGGGGGCCGCCGGGCGGAGTCGGGCCGCGGCCGCCGCACAAGCTCGTGCCGCCGACGCCGATGGGCGATCATCCGCTGGTGGATTGGGGCGTCTGGCCGCCGAATAACGACGACACGGGCAAGGGCGACTACATCGTGGCCAGTTGGGCCGTCGAACAGCTTCGCACGCTGCCCAAGGACCAGCCGTTCTTGCTGGCCGCCGGGTTCTTTCTGCCGCACGTGCCGTGCTATGCCACGCAGAAGTGGTTCGACCTGTATCCCGACGACGACTCGGTGCTGCCGCCGGTGCTGGAAGGCGACCGCGACGATACGCCGCGGTTCTCCTGGTACTTGCACTGGAACTTGCCCGAGCCGCGGTTGAAGTGGCTCCGCGAGTCGGGCCAATGGCGGAACCTGGTCCGCTCGTACCTGGCCTGCACCAGCTTCGTCGACAGCCAGGTGGGCCGCCTGCTCGATGCCCTGGAGGAAACCGGCCGCGCCGAAAACACGATCGTCGTCTTGTGGGGCGATCACGGTTGGCACTTGGGCGAAAAGCAGATCACCGGCAAGAACACCCTCTGGGAGCGCTCCACGCGCGTGCCGCTGGTGTTCGCGGGGCCGGGCGTCACGCCGGGGCAGGTCTGCCGCCGGCCGGCCGAATTGCTCGATATTTACCCCACGCTGGTCGAACTGTGCGGGCTGCCGCAGAAGGACGGTCTCGAAGGGCACAGCCTCGCGCCGCAGCTCAAAGACGCCTCCGCCGAGCGCTCCTGGCCGGCGATCACCACGCACAACCAAAGCAACCACGCCGTCCGCACCGAAGGGTGGCGTTATATCCGCTACGCCGACGGCTCGCAGGAGCTGTACGATCTCAAGAGCGACCCGCGCGAGGAGCAGAACCTGGCCGGCAAGCCGCGGTATCGCCAGACGATCGCAGAGCTCTCGCGCTGGCTGCCCGGCAAAGACGTCGGCCCCGCGCCCGGCAGCGCCAGCCGCGTGCTGACGCTCTACGACAAGACGCCCGTCTGGGAAGGGCATCCGATCAAGCCGGATGATGAGATTCCGGAGTGAGGTGCGAGTTGGAACGCTAGCCCGGATTATTCACAGCCCGGCTATTACTTGACAAAGCGCTCGATACCAACCCGAAGCGCCAGCGAGGTAAGTGCGTTGCTCCACCTCGCTTGCGCTTCGGGTTAGTGTGGGCTGATGAATAATCCGGGCGAGCGGCGCAGCCGTGTGCACGCTGCAAGACAGCACCGCGGCTGTTCTTTACTTAGCCCAGGCATTTATGCCTGGGAGCCGCGAACGATTTTATCCCTCCCCAGCCGGTCGCCGCCTCGCGGGCCGTCGGCCCGCGAGACGGCGACCGAAAAAAGGGGGTTTCGCGCCGCACGGTTCCCAGGCATAAATGCCTCAGCTAATTAAAACAGGCGGTCTCGGCGGATCGCATCCTTTCACCCCTCCGCCCGTCTTGATCGAGCGGGCAGCAATACGTAACCGGCGTTGCGAACGAGCGCCAGACTGCCGTGTGTGGCCATGAGCATGCTCAAGATGAAGAGCGGGACGAACCAACCCGCCGAAGTATCGGGCAGCGCGCCGAACATTGTCACCGCAGCCGCGTCGAAAGCCAAGCCGAGACCGATGGCATAGCCCGCGATGCGCAACAAGCCTCCGCCCGCAGTTCGAGAGCGGAACGCCGACAGCAGACAAGGCAGCGTGGCGAAGCCGCTGGCGAGCGAAAGGCATGCCGCGACCATCAAGTTCGCCGCGACGCCGCCGGCGAATTCATCACACCAGCGAGATAGCGCCAGCGGAACGGCGACCACCGCCGGCATCATAAGCAGATCGCCCAAGCTGAACCGCCGCGCTTCTCGCTGATCGGTCGCGGCCGCCGCCGAAGCTTCGACGAGCCGCCAGCCGCGGAGCCAGCGAGCGATCCACAGCGGCAACTGGACCGCGAGAAACACGAGCGGGACGAGCGCCGTAAAGCGGAATGATACTTCCGTGAAATCCGGCGGAGCATGGGGGTGGACGCCGACTCCCACGGCGATTGCCAGCCAGGCCAGCGCGGCCAAAGCCGTCGTCGCGAGCTGCCGCAGTAGCCAGCGGCCCGGACCGACAACGGCCCAGATGGCCAGCAGACCGAATTGGACCGGCATCATCCCCAACAGGATCGCGCCGATGAAGGCGGGCGGATCGGCATCCATGATTCCCGCAAAGAAGTAGTCAAGGCCCAGAGACCCGGCGGCCAGCGCCGCCAGCAGGCGTGTGACGTTGGCGGCGCGCGGCGCCGCGATTGCTGCCGCCGGCGCACTTTGCCGCTCGAGATCGTGGTCCGGCTCGTCGCTCATCAGCCCGCTCAGCGAAAAAAGGAGCTCGACTTGCTTCCGCCCGCATTATCGAGCCGCCGCGGCGCCGGATCAACCGTCGACGATGTTTTCGCAGTAGAAGCGGCATCCCTGCCGCTTTTACGCATGCGGCAGGGATGCCGCATCTACGTTTTCGAGATAGTAGCAGGCACTCTCCGAGTGCCGTCGCCGGCGCACGATTGGCGATCTGCCACAACGTCGGTCGCGGCACACGGAGTGTGCCTACTACTTGGGCTACGGCTTCAATTCTTTGAGCAACTTCACCGCCGCGCCGAGGAGCATCTCGCCGCCGCCCGATTGCACGATCGAATTGACCGTCTCGTAGCTCCCTTCAGCGAAAGCCTTTTGGGTCGGCACGTAGTGCGGGTTGTCGTTCGATAACTCGATGACCATCGTCGTCGGAAAGGGCGAGGCCTGTTTGATCGCCAGGCCCAGTTCGACGAACACTTCGCCCGGCAAGCCGACGAGCGCCGTCTGGCCGTCGAGCCGGAAGACTTGCACCTCCAGCGGCAGCACCTCGACGCCGCGTTTGCCGACGGCCACGATCTTGCAGGCTTCGACCTGCTCGAGAAACGACAGCTCTTTCGTGCCGACCTTCGGCAGGTTCGCCTCGGCCGCCGCGAACTGCTCGGGCGAATAGCGCTGCAGCGGCACGGCAACCTGGGTCGAACGCACGGCGAGCGCCGGCTCGGCCAACGGCTTGAGATTCGGCAGCGCGGCGGCGACCGTTTTGGCCAATTCGACGCCGATCCGCTCGGCCTCCTCTTGGCCTTTTTGCGGGCGGTCGTTGGTCACGTCGACGTGGTTGATGTCGCCGCAGGTTCCGTTGCCGAACATCGAAACCAGGTTCGCCCCAAGCTTGCCGCGCAGTTCGCGCTCGAGGTAATAAGGATAGTCGGCTGAATACTCCGTGCCGCCGACCGTATCGAGGTGCAGCGCGAACACGGTCAACACGCCGAGCGGTTTCTGCTCGGCGGCGTCGCGCACCAGCAGCACGCCGACTTGAGGATCGATCGGGCCGGCCACGCGCACGATGTTCGGGTTGAGCTTGCCCGGGTTGAACACGACGCTGCCGTTCTTCATGTGGAACCGCCGATTGAACGACAGCCCTGGTTGTTCCGTCACGCCCGCGGCCAATTGGGCGGGCTTAGCCGCCGACCGCGCCGCGGCCACCGCGCCGGCCAGCTTTTCGGCCAGCACGGCGGAGTAATCGACGCTTTCGGCCGGGTCGGCGCCTTTCTGCTCGACCGCCCGACGGTGAAAGTAATCGCGCAGCGTGCCGTAGAACAGCGGCCCGGTGTGCGAATGGGTGGCGGCGATGAGGATGTTCGCGCCGGGCACGTCGGCTTGTTTCTGGGCTAGTTCGCGAGCCTTGGCCGTGATCTCCGCCGGCATGCCGATCAGGTCGCAGAACACGAGCGCCGCGCGGACCTCGCCTTGCTCCAGGTAGAGCGCCTTCGCCTTGAGCGGATCGTGGATGCCGGTATTCAGCCGCTCGTTGAAGTAGCCGCTCATGCGGTAGCCCTGCGGCGCGGTGATATCGACTTCCGCGACGCCGACTTTCAACTCAGCCGCCGCAGCCGGGCAGACGGTCAGCAAAATCAATCCCGTGCTTAGTAACGCACGCAGCGCCGATGAGTTCACCACGGAGACACGGAGGGCACGGAGAGGACGGATTGAAAGGAGAGCAGATCGAAAGGATTGAAAGGGAAAGAACATTGGTCGGAAAGCCTTTGGTTCAATGAAGCATCGCTTCGAATCTTCTACGTCTTCCTTCTTCATCTCGGCGCCCTCCGTGTCTCCGTGGTGAACCCCTGCCCGTGGTGAATCCCCTTCTTAGGCCAGAATTTCTTTAACGACCTCGCCCGCCACGTCGGTCAGGCGGAAATCTCGCCCGGAGTAGCGATAGGTGAGCTTTTTGTGGTCGAGCCCCAACAGGTGCAGGATCGTGGCGTGTAGGTCGTTGATGCTGACGCGGTTCTCGACCGCCTTGTGGCCGATCTCGTCGGTGGCGCCGTGCTGCACGCCCCCTTTGACGCCGCCGCCGGCCAGCCAGGTGGTGAAGGCGTGCGGATTGTGGTCGCGGCCCGTGCCTCCTTTCTGCACGATCGGCAGCCGGCCGAACTCGCCGTTCCAGACGACGAGCGTCGATTCCAAGAGGCCCCGCTGCTTGAGATCGTCCAACAAGGCGCCGATCGGAATGTCGGTTTCGCCGGCGAACTGGCGGTGGTTCTGGCCGATATTCGCGTGGCCGTCCCAGCTCTTTTCGTTCTCGGTGCCGCCGCTGTAGATCTGCACGAACCGCACGCCGCGCTCGACCAGCCGCCGGGCGATCAGGCACTGCCGGCTGAAGTGCGTACACTTGGGGTTGTCGAGCCCGTAAAGCTTTTTGATCGACTCAGGCTCTTGTTCGACGTCGAGCGCCTCGGGCGCCGCCATCTGCATGCGGTAGGCCAGCTCGAAGCTCTCGATCCGCGCGGCGAGCTCCGCTTCGGTCGGGTGTTGCTCTTGATGCCGGCGGTTGAGCCGGTTGAGCAAGGCGAGTTGGGCCTGCTGCTCGCGCTCGTTCATTTCGGCCGGGCGGTTGAGATTGTCGATCGGCGCGCCTTGGGCGTTGAGCGCGGTGCCTTGAAACACGCCCGGCAAAAAGCCCGAGCCCCAGTTCTGCGAATAGCCTTTGGGCAAGCCGCGGCCGAGCGTGTCGTACATCACGACGAAGCCCGGCAGGTTCTGGCTCTCGGCGCCCAGGCCGTACGTGACCCACGAGCCGACGCTCGGAAAGCCCATCCGGCTCATGCCGGTGTTGACCTGGAACAAGGCGGGCGAGTGGTTGTTCGTTTCGGTGAAGCAGGAGTAGAGGAACGCCATGTCGTCGACGTGCCGGGCCATGTTCGGAAAGATTTCCGAGACCCAGGCGCCCGACTGGCCGCGCCGCTCGAACTTGAAAGGCGATTTCATCAGCGGCCCGACCTGATCGGTGAAGAAGCCGGTGTTCTTGTCGAAACCTTCCAGCTCTTTGCCGTCGAGCTTTTCCAGCGCCGGCTTGTAATCCCAGGTGTCGACCTGGCTCGGCCCGCCGTTCATGAACAGCCAGATCATCGAGCGGGCCTTCGTCGGAAAGTGTTGCGGCCGGGCCGCGAAGGGATTGAGCGCCAACGCCGCTTGGGGGTTGGCCGCCGGGCCGGCGTCGTTGGCCGCCGCCAACAGTCCCTGTTGGTCGAGCAGGCCGGCCAGGGCCAGCAGGCCGCAGCCCGAGCCGGCGCGGCGAAGGAATTCGCGGCGTGAGGAGATCAGCGCGGAGAGCGGAACTCGGAGTGCGGAGCGTTTTTGTTGGTCGCGTTGATTCATCGTTTCGTCTTCTCGGACTCGTGATTGAGGGACTTCATTCGGCGAGCCGGAGGCCTCTATTCGGCGAGCCGGAGGCGTCAGCCTCCGGGTGCGCGCCGGTCTGACCCGGTGGCTGACGCCTCCGGCTCGCCTGACCTTCCATCAGTCCACATACACAAACTCGTTCAACCCCAACAACACCTGACAAAAATCGGCCAAGGCCAGCGTCCGCCCGTCGGGCTTGCCGTCGGCGGCATAAGCGGCCGCTTGCTGCTTGAGGAATTCAGCCCCGTCCGCCAATTCCGCGTCGCTGGGCGTCCGGCCGAGCGCCGTCAGATAGCCGCGGCGGATGGCGGCGCCGTCGTCGGCGCTCGATTGGGCGCCGAGCCTGGCGGCGAAAGCGCGGGCGCTTTCGCGCACGAGCGGATTGTTCAGCAGCAAGAGCGCCTGGGGCGCGACGGTCGTACTCGGCCGCACGCCGATGCCCGACAGCGCGTCGGGGGCGTCGAACAGCATCATCATCGCGATCAGTTTGCTGCGTTTGATGAAGAAGTAGATGCTGCGGCGTTTCTGGCTCTCGTCGAGCGTGCCGGGGCCGAACATCCGCTCGTCGAGCAGCCCGCCGACGGCCAGAATCGAATCGCGAATCGCTTCGGCTTCCAGCCGCCGCGGCTGGTATCGCCAGAAGAGCTTGTTCGCCGGGTCGATCGCCGCCTTGGCCGGATCATCGGCCGAACTTTGCGCGTACGCGGCGCTGGTCATGATCAGCCGGTGAATCGGCTTTAGCCGCCAGCCATTGCGAATCAATTCGCCGGCCAGCCAGTCGAGCAGTTCGGGATGCGTGGGCCGTTCGCCCTGGGCGCCGAAGTCGCTGGCCGTGGCCACGATGCCGCGCCCCAGATGGTGTTGCCAGAGGCGATTGACGATCACGCGGGCCAACAGCGAGCCGGCGCCGGCATCGACGTCGGTGAGCCACTTGGCCAGCGACGTGCGGCGATAGCTGGTGCGCCAGCCGGCCGGCGGTTCGGCGTGCCAGTGGCTCTCCTGCTCGGGCGAGTTCATCAAGATTTGCAAGAAGCTCTGCGTGGCCGCCTCTTTCTTGCGGTTCGGATCGCCCCGTTCGAGGAAGTGGGTCGCCTCCAGGAAATCGCCCCCTTGCGTGTGCAGCCGCACGGCCGGCAAGCCTTCGCTGGAGATGAGCACTTTGGTCATTTGCGGCTGCGGCGTTTGGGCCGCGTGGTCCTTCACCGCCTGGCTCAGCTTTCGCCACTCGTCGTCGAGCGGGCGATACCACTTGAGCATGGCCGCCTTGTCGTCGGCCGAAAGCTGGCCGCCGGTGCGAGCGAGGACCGCCGCGATTTCGGCCTGCGGCTGCGAGCCGTTTTCGCCATCGAGCTCGACCGGCTTGGCGGCCGTCGTGATCGAGAGCCGCGGCCGGCCAATGCTGTGCCCGGTGTTGTTGTCGAACTTGAGCGTGAAGGTGAGTTCCGCGCCGCCCTCGAAGCCGGCCGGCGGTTCGCACTCGAACAGGGCCGCATGATTCTTGCCGAATTCCGGATCGACGGCCCAGGCCGAGCCAGCGTTGTCGTCGATCGCGCCCGCGACGCCGAGCCCTTGCTGCTCGAACGTGGCTTTCGCGTTTGCAAGCTTCACGTCAACCGGCTTTTCGTCGCCTTTGAGCGGCTTCGCGGTCAGTTTGAATTGCGTGAGCGCAAAATTGCCGTTGCTCGCCCGGCTGGGGCCGCTTTTGACGAACGACTCGTGCGCAAGCGCCTCGATGCGAACGGCGGTGATGTCTTTGATGCTCAGGTTCGTCGTGGCGACGAACGTATACTCGTCATGATCGGGGTTCTTGCCGCTGGCCAACAGCGAGCCATCGTCGAGCCGCGTGAGCGTCGCCCCGCCTTTCGATTGATAGCCGTCCAACTCCAGCACCAGCCACTTGCCGGCGGGCGCCGGCTCGGACGGCCGAGCGGCGAGCCAGGCATCGAACCGCGCCGGGAGTTGGTCCTGCTCGAATTTCGCCAGCGCTTCGACCAGCGGCGCGTGCGCCGCTTCGTAAACCGCTTTCGCTTTTCGAAAGTTCTGCTCGTCGAGATTCAACTCGATCTCGCTAC
The DNA here is from genome assembly GCA_035532215.1 of Pirellulales bacterium. Taxonomy (GTDB): domain Bacteria; phylum Planctomycetota; class Planctomycetia; order Pirellulales; family JAICIG01; genus JAICIG01. Next base: position 31,024 of record DATKRK010000366.1, read on the forward strand.
GGACCGTGGTGGTGAACGTCGACAGCAGCCGGTAGTAGTCGTGCGTCGAAATCGGATCGAACTTGTGGTCGTGGCAGCGGGCGCAGCCGATCGTCAGGCCCAGCATCGACGTGCCGATCGTGGCCGACATGTCGTCGAGTTCGTCGTAGCGCTCTTTTTCGACCTGGTTTTTGGTGATCTGCGTGGCGTGCGTGCCGGCGGCCAGAAAGCCGGTGGCCATCAGGGCCAGCGGATTGTCGGGCTCGATCTCGTCGCCGGCCAACTGCCAGCGGACGAACGTGTCGTAGGGCAGGTCCTGGTTCAGGGCCTTGATCACGAAATCGCGGTAGTGGTAGGCGCTCGGACGATCGTAGTCTTGCTCGAAGCCGTGGCTCTCGGCGTATCGCACCAGGTCGAGCCAATGCCGCGCCCAGCGCTCGCCATAGTGCGGGCTGTCGAGCAAGTGGTCGACCACCTTCTCAAAGGCGTTGGGTGATGGATCATTGACGAACGCCTCGACCTCTTCGGGCGTCGGCGGCAAGCCGATCAGGTCGAAATAGGCGCGACGAATCAGACGGCGGCGATCGGCCGCGGGGCCAGGGCTGATGCCTTGAGCTTCGAGCTTGGCCAGAATGAACCGATCGAGCGGCGTGCGCGGCCAGGCTTCGTCGGCGACCGTCGGCGGCGCCTTGAGGACCAAGGGTTGAAAGGCCCAACGCGTGCGGCCTTCTTCGAGGCTGATCGACTTGCGGGCGACCGGCGCCGCGTCGCCCTCGCGGGGGTCGGGCGCGCCGAGCTTGATCCATTCGACGAGCGAGGCGATCTCGCGCTCGGGCAGTTTGCCCTCGGGCGGCATCTGCACTTCGTCGCTTTGGTAGCGCACGGCTTTAATCAGCAGGCTGGCATCGGGATCGCCCGGCACGATTGCCCGCCCCGAGTCGCCGCCGCGCTGCCATGCGGCGTGGCTGTCGAGCATCAGCCCTCCGCGCAGCGGCGCCGAGTTGGCCGAGTGGCACTTGTAGCACCGCTCGACCAGCAGCGGGCGAATATTGCGCTCGAAGAACTCGAGGCCTTTGGCGTCGACGGGCTGTGCATCGGTCTCGGCCCCGGCGGCGGGGAAAGTCATCGCCAGACAACAAATCCAGCCCGCCGCCACCGCGCCTCGCCTGAGCATGCCGATCTCCATCGCGACCAAGCCCGAACCGGGCCGCCGCTGACTCTAGCGACATGGCCCGATTCGCTCGAGCTTAGTTTAACCGCTCGGCGACGATAGATCGACATATTCCGATGCGAATCGCGGAGGTCGTCGGTGGTGATACCATTTGAACGCGTACTAAGGAGAAATGCTTTGTTCTGTAGGGACCGCCCTCCGTGGCGCTCCGCGAACTCGGATAGGGCGTCGATTCTCGCTCCCCGGAACGCCACGGAGGGCGTTCCCTACAGAGAATGTCCTTGAAATTCCGTCAAATGGTATCACTACCAGGCCGCCGCCCCATTGGTTTTTGCCGCCAGCCGGCGGTATATTGGAATGAGTTGGCCGCAGCGGACGGCGCTCGAAGGGCAACGGCGTTGCGGCTGGAATTTCCGCCCCGGCGGCCAAGCATTGGCGCTGCCGCCAGGGCTTGGGCGGCGAATGCATGCCAGATCATCCCCCGGATCTCACTCGATCGACGGAGTTTTCGATGAAGAGCGTTACAGATCGTTGGTTCGTTCCGTTTCTGCTGCTCGCAGCGCTTGGCGCGCGAGCGGCCGCCGCCGAGCCGAAGAAGAGCGCCTCGACGAAGCCCGTCGCGATCGTGCTCAAGCTGCACGGCTCGCTCACCGAAACGCCCGCCGGCCAGAGCTTTTCGCTGTCGGGCGAGAAATCCGTTTCGCTCAAGGACATTGTCGAACGGCTCAAGAAGGCCGCCGATGACGAGGCGATCAAAGCGGTCGTGATGAACGCCGACGGCGCCGAACTGGGAACTCCGCAAGTTGAAGAGCTGCGCCAGGCGATGGCCCAGTTCCGGGCGAAAGGCAAGGAGATCTACGCCTGCGCCGACGGCCTGACGATGAAGAGCTACGCCTTGCTCTCCGGCGCCACCCGCTTGAGCGTCGTGCCGACCGGCGATCTGTGGCTGACCGGGCTGTACGGCGAGTCGCCGTTCATCCGCGGGTTGCTCAAGAGGCTGGGCGTCACGCCCGACTTCCTGACCTGCGGCGATTATAAAAGCGCCGCCGAAATGTACATGCGCGAAGGCCCCAGCCCGCAAGCCGAAGAAATGCAGAACTGGCTGATGGACGGCATCTACGCGGCCTACGTCAAGATGATCGCCGCGGGCCGCGGCGTCGACGAGGCCAAGGTCCGCACTTGGATCGACGGCGGGCCGTATACCGCCGCCAAAGCCAAGGAACTCGGGCTGATCGACGCCGTCGAGCATCGCGAGGACTTCGCCGATTTCGTCAAGGAAAAGCTGGGCGACCAGGTCAAGTTCAACCACAAATACGGCGAGAAGAAACAGCCCGAGTTGGATCTCTCCAGCCCCTTCGGCGTGCTGAACTTGTGGGCCGAATTGCTCGAGGGGCCGAAGAAAAAGACCTACAAGACCTCGGTGGCGATCGTCTACGTCGACGGGCCGATCACGCTCGGCGACTCGGAAACCAGCTTGTTGAACGCCGCCGAGCAGTCGGCCGCCAGCACCTCGCTGCGCAAGGCGCTCGACAAGGCCGCCGATGACGACACGATCAAGGCCGTCGTGCTGCGCGTCAATTCGCCCGGCGGATCGGCCACGGCCAGCGAGATCATTCTGAAGGCGACCGAGCGCGTGCAGGCCAAGAAGCCGCTGGTGGTTTCGATGGGCGACGTGGCGGCCAGCGGCGGGTATTACGTGACCTGCGCGAGCGATACGATCTTCGCCGACGAATCGACGATCACCGGCTCGATCGGCGTGGTGGGCGGCAAGATGGCCACCAGCGAACTGTGGGACAAATTCGGCATCCATTGGAAGGCCTATCAGCGCGGCGCCAACGCTTCGATCCTCAGCTCGGCGCAGGCGTTCACGCCCGAACAGCGCGAGCGGATGCAAGCCTGGATGGACGAAATCTACGGCGTGTTCAAAGGCCACGTCGTCGAGGCCCGCGGCGATAAGCTGAAAAAGCCGATCGACGAACTGGCCGGCGGCCGCGTCTACACCGGCCAGCAAGCGCTCGAACTCGGGCTGGTCGACAAGATCGGCACGCTGGCCGACGCCGTCAAGTTCGCGGCCGAGCGGGCCAAGCTCGACAAGTACGAGGTGCGAGTCGTCCCCGAGCCCAAGAACTTTCTGGAAACCTTGATGGAAGACGTCGAAGGCCAGAAAGAGGACGGCAAACACATCTCGCTCGATGCGGTCGTGCGCCGCGGCGGCGGGGGCGCCTCGCTCGTCGACGCCGCCTTGCCCTATCTGAAGCAGCTCGATCCGCAGCGGCTGAAAGCCGTGCTGCTGGCGCTCAAGCGGTTGGAGATGATCCAAACCGAAGGCGCCGTGCTGATGGCGCCGGAGTTCGTCGTCGGCCCGTGAACAAGCGCGCCTCGCGGGTGGGCTGGCGGCAGAGCGAGCCACGGATGAACCCAGCACGGCGTTCGGCCGCAATCAAAGTAGCAGGCACATTCCATGTGCCGTCGCCGGAAGCGGGTTTAAACCGTATCGCAGGGTTGGCGACGGCACACAGGAGTGTGCCTGCTACTTTGGCGCAAGCGTAGCTTGCGTCGGTGGGGCGCAAAGCAATCGAACGCTTATAGTACGCGAATGTGACATGGATCACCTTTATGAAAACGATCATGGAACAGAACCGACGTGCTCCCTTGGCGACTGCCGCCATTGTGATCTTGCCGGCTCTGATTCTGCTGGCGCTGCCCGGCGTCGGCAGGGCCGGAAAGTTCAATCGCGCGCTGAACATCGGCGACCAGGCGCCCAATTGGTCGGGGCTGGAGGGCATCGACGGCCGCCGCCGCGGTCTGGCCGATTTCGCCGACGCCAGGCTGGTCGTGCTCGTGTTCACCTGCAACCACTGTCCGGTCGCCACGGCGAACCAAGGGCGATTGATCGCCTTGCAAAAGGACTTCGCAGCCCGCGGGGTTCAACTCGTGGCGCTTTGCAGCAATCCGGGCGACGAAGACGACTTGCCCGCGATGAAAGAGCGGGCCGAAACCGCCGGCTTTAACTTTCCATACCTGCGCGACGCCGACCAGGCGGCGGCGCACGCCTATGGCGCCACGAAAACGCCGACGGCGTTGGTGCTCGACGGCGACCGCAAGGTGCGCTATATGGGCGCCATCGACGACCACTGGCAAGACGCCGCCGAGGTCGAGCGAGATTATCTGCGCGACGCGGTCGAAGCCTTGCTCGCCGGCCAGCAAGTTCCCATCCGTGAAACGCGCCCGCAAGGCTGCGAAATTCCGCGGGCCGAGTCGAAAACGTCTCCCGCAAAGCGGTAACTTGCGCGTTTTGCGGCCCCGAGGGCAGCTTTACCTGGGGCAGTTTCCGGTAGTGATACCATTTGACCGAATGTAAAGGAGATTCTCTGTAGACAAAATGGTTGGACCAGTCGCCCGCGTCTGGCGCGGATTACCTTTGAAATCAGGGGGTAATCCTTTTTCTCAGGCAGTGCCGCAACGAGAGGACTG